>JADGDK010000050.1 GCA_016744895.1 Campylobacterales bacterium
ATAACCTCGCATTTGTGATTTAGTCATTTCTATCCTTTGGTGTGTTTATAACGTTTAAAATGAGCCGATGAATTGCCCGCAGGGTAATTTATTGGCTCCTCTGATTTGTTATAAGTCATTTTTAGTGTTTTTAATTACCAATCCAACTTTACTATTTGGATTAACTTCTACCTTTGGTAAAACATCATCAGCAGTGAATGGTTGCTCATCGGGACCAACTCCAAGTAAGTAGTAGTGCTCATTGTCAATTAGTTTATAATAGTAATATCTTGGTTGTCCTTCCATTTTGACATCACTTGGATCAAATACAAAAACCATAGAATCTTTTGGTAAAGATTCTTGAAGGGTTTTGAGCGAATGAGGGTACTCTCCATTTTGTGTCTTATAGAATTCGATGGCTTGGACTAATGTAGTAATTGTATTTTCAGATAGTTTCGTTCTTAAATCATCATAAACTCCTCCACGCTGCATAAATCCAAAATAAAAGAGGGCTGAATAAAGCACTACTGTAAATATGATTCCACCCATTCCAATTAACGCTAACTTCTTTCCTCCAGATTTTTTAGTAGCGAGTCCCCATATGATTGCTATAAATCCGAATAAAACACCTATTATTGGTATAAAGGACATACCACCTATAACAAATGGGAATGTACTTAATTTTTCTTTTTCGTTCATGATGTTGAAACTCCTTTTAACTTATAACGACCATGTTGAAAAATAAGTTTCCCAATAGGGTAACTTATTTTTCTTCCAACTTTTTGTTATATTTGAACTTATTTTAGCATCAAAAAGTTAAGAATTAAGCTTTGACCCTCATTCTCCTTCGACCTCTTGAGAAGGGTGAATCTGGCATCTAAGTTTTAAAAACTCTTCCTGACAGTGTTCTAAAAAATCAGTATCATATTTTGTAATAGGGCTATATCTTTCACCTTTAGAACCAAAAGGGTAGCGTAACTGTAATTCAAATGGCATTGGAAAGTCTTTCTTATGTTGTTCTATTTCTTTTTGACTAAAGCCTAGGTATTCAACTTCATTTGTAAATGGAACTTCAATATGATACTTTTCATCAGGAAATAACTTTTTGTATTTTTTAAAAAGTTTTTTAATGTTGTGTTCATTATCAGGTAATTCTTTTGTTTTCGCAGAAATAGCAAATTTTAAAAATAGTTCTGTTGCATGGTGAAGTAGATTAGCAGTAACATTTGTATACTCTGATGTGTTGTAACCAAGGGAGTCTTTTGCTTTGCTTGATATAATTGCTACTTCTAAGTATGCTGATGATTTATTAAATAGGCTTTCAATTGTATATGTCATATAAATCTCCCTTTGGTGCAACGACTGACTTTAGCCAATAAATGACCACTAGGGCATTTATTGGCTACAAACAATCTTTCACTCTCCATCATCTTTTTCACAGCCTTTTAGCTTTGCTTTTGTCAATAATCTTTTTGTTTCTTCCTCTGTTATACCTAGACCTACAGATAAAGTTGATATTTCTCCCCATTTATCTTTAAGCCTATTATTATTAAGTGTTTTTTCAATCATTTTAACTCTAAAATTATCTAATTTATTTTGAAGGCTCTCTTTAGTTGTAGCCGTAATATGCAATACACCTGAATGTTCAGTCATATTAACGTCAAGAAGTATATCTTCTCTTGGATGTCGTAAAGTACCAAATACACCTACACCATCAGAATATTTGGTGTACTGTCCATCTAAAATATCAAATACCATTGGTAATGCTTGAGGAACAATATTGTGCCTTAGTTCTGCTTTACCACCATTTTCATAAGACATTACTATTGCATTAATTAATATTCTTTCTGCCATAAATTTTGCAGTTGATGACTGCGCATATATCCAAGATACCAATATCACAAATAATTGAATAAATTGCAATGGACTGAAGAAATCTAACATTATAAAAGTTTCTATGACCCATAATATAGTGATAAAAGTCGTGAGTACATATACTCTAAAAGAGCTAACAAACATTATTGATATAAAAATACCAATTTGCCAAAGAATCCACATAAAAATACTCCAAATTTAAATTTACCTAAAAATAGGCATATTCAAATTTTCAAGAGAGTCCTTTTTCCTTTGCTAGAGTTTTTGCGTCTCTTTTTTTAAAAAGAGACAGAACTTCCATAAAGAAAAACGAACTTGATGTTATGATTCAACTCCGCAAAGACTTAATCTTTGTTTTGCCAGTAACATCTTGAACTTTTGGATATAACGTTCGACTTGAGAAATATGTAGCTGTTCACAAGTGTGAAATAGTTATCATGATAACACAATTTTTGGCTCAATAAAATTGCTGTCTGGGCTACATATTTCTCTCTCCAAGGTTTTGTTAGCTTTGAATTTATGTGAAAATTGCAATTGGTAAAATATGTAATACAGGACCTTTAATCTCAGATTCAAACTCAGGAAAGTTTATACCTCCTTGAATAGCTTTATCGTTCATTCCAGAAAATCCAGCTTTTAACATTTCTCCAGATAGTAAACTAATAGAAGATTTACGTTGCAAATCAATTGCTTCATCTTCATCATCAATTAATCTTATGATTTTTCCAATAACTTTAAAGTCACCGTCAATTAAATCACTCATTGTTTGATCATTTAAAAACTCTTTTTCTATTGTAATTACGGTTCTATATCCAAAATTTAATTCATCAGTTATCATATCAACAGTAAGACTTTCAGTATGAACTTTTAAAAATTCCTCCATTTGTGATTTAATTAATTTATCTTGTTGTGTTATTTTCTTCTGTTTTGAATCTTTATCAGAAAATAACATTGACATATCCATTGCACCAATCATTTTTTCAAGAGTTGCTGATAATGGATTTTTTTTGATTGAAGCCGAGAATTCTACTATATCTCCAATTTGAGTTGATTTCTCCTTTTCATTTAAACTAATTAACAACTTCTGGGATTTCATTTTTTTTCTTAGTATTTGTAGCATTGAAGCCGGCGTGTGATACCTATCAGTTGTTTCTGTTTGTTGATCAGATTTTTTATTATTTTGGCTTGCAGATGCATTTAAATCAACTTTTAATAATGAAGAAAGTGCATTACTTAAGCCAAATGATGAGCTTACTTTAGCGTTAGTTTCACCTTGATGTTCTTTAATTGTATTAATTCTTGTTACTGTGGATAATCCACCTTCTAACATTGCTAATAAATCAAAAACATTTCTTTGATTTAAATAGACAGGAATTATTAAGTCATCACTAGAAATTTTCATTTTTTTCCTTTGTTTTCAATTATATTATCAAAAATCTAGAGAGTTAGTAATTTATATTTCATTATGAAATATTTTTTAGAGTTTTTGCTTCTCTTTTTTTAAAAAGAGACAGGTCTTGCATAATAAGTTTTAACTTATCATGATTGTTCGATGGCATCATAACTTTTATCTTTTGTTTTCCTAATAAAGCCACGAACTGTTAAGCTAACTATTTATTAACCAACACTCTATACAAAATACCTCAATTATCCACGATTATCTATCATAAAAAATATACATATAATCATGTTCGTAATTAAACTATTTATAAAGCAAAAATATTATAGTTAAAAATTAAAATAATTTCAATCTTAATATAGATTTTTAGCCTGAATTTTACTAAATAACATACACTATGCATGTTATTTAGTAAAAAATCCATTATATATGCATAGTGTTTGTTATTTTTCTTACCATTTTCCATAGTGAAAAGCTATATGAGTAGGTTTATCGGATGCCCCTTATATCTGAACATCCGACGTAAAGTATCATTAAAAAAGGTAATTAAACTCTAAACGATATTCATTGTGTGTTTTATCTGACTTATCACCCTTGTCATGACAAATCTCTGAACCAAATCTTATCTTCATCTCCAAGTTTGGTACCTGTGCAATCTTCTTTGCTAAGTCAATATGGATGACATGAGAGTCTGCTTGTACGTCTGGTTTATTATCATCAAAGTCTTGAATCACATAACGAATCAACCCTTTAAATCCAGAAACCAATCCCGCTTTTCCAAAATCATAGTCAGCTCTTAGCATATAACTTTTTGTATTTGCATACCAGTTATACTGTGCCATGGCTCTTGTAAATCCACCTGTTGGGTAACCTCTCCAAGGAGCAACAAGATCTCCCTTATCAGCAATTTTAGTATAACCCATGCGAAGCTTTCCAGCACCTTTTTTAACATCAACTCTCGCACCTACTAACCAACTGTCTAAATTATTAGGTGTTTTATATCCTCTTGCATCTGTCTGTGTTATCTTACCTTTTAAACTCGCTCCTCCTATCTCTCCAGCACCATCATCAAACTGTTGTAGATATCTAAAGCCTGGTGTTACTTTGATGCCATTTGCTAAGTTAAATGCATAATCCACATTGATTGTAGCACTTGCCACAAGATCAGGTACACCTGTATAGTTGGCATGTAGTTTTAAGTTTTTGATTGATTTATTTGCCACTTCTGCAACAACGAGGTTGGTATCGATATTTGCAGCAGCTAGTCTGCTTTTTGTAAGACCTTTATGTACAGCAGAGTCATCATTTTCACTCCATTTTGCATAAGGATCATCAGGATTATCACCAAAAGCGATTACATCATGAAATGTGGTATGATCTCTTAGTTTCTGTTTAGTGAGATAAGCCAGCTTTATATTTGTATCTTTGATATCATTACTTTGGAGTGTGTACCCAAGAAATGTATTTGGAATCATCTTTGTATCATTTGATGCAGTGAGCATCGATTCAAAGATTTGACGACCATATTTAAAAGAGGTTTTATTGCGTTTATACTCTATGTAGGCT
Source organism: Campylobacterales bacterium (assembly GCA_016744895.1). Lineage (GTDB taxonomy): Bacteria > Campylobacterota > Campylobacteria > Campylobacterales > QNZT01 > SZUA-1433. The sequence goes on from JADGDK010000050.1 coordinate 4,820, forward strand.
TGTGCTAAAACATTCATGCCATACTCACCCTCTGTATAAACATTATATCTTGAGTAAACATCTTTACCTGCTTTGGCATATTTGGTATCCTCTTCATCCATATGGAAAGGATTATGCGTCGAGTAAAATCCTGCGGTTAAACCAAAGTTTCTAAAGTAAGCAGTTTTATATAAAAGACTTCCACCAAAACCCATGGTCCAATGGTTTTTATTTTTAGTGCCTTCATCATCCCAATCATATTTAAAACTATTAAAACGAAGTCTTCCATACATAATACCTTGTGAAAACAGGTCATTGAGGCTCTCTACCTCTTGCGGTACTATTTTGTAGTTCTCTTTCATACTTCCTTTGAGTGTTCTCTTCACATCACCTGCGTGTAGTGTTGTTGTGATTATAGCAACGGCTGCTAACAGAGATAATCTCTTTATATTCATTCTTCTAACCTTCCTTTTATTTGATGTAGTTATTTATCGCTCGAAGCGTGATAAATACTACGATAGATACAGCAATCATCGCTGCTGCAACGGGTGCGGACTCACTGAGTCCATAGCTTGTAAACTTATCATAGATCAAAACTGGTGCTGTCATAGGGTGATACGCTAAAATTACAACCGCTCCAAATTCACCTAACCCCCTACTCCACATCATTAACGCACCATTTAAAATATCCTTTCGTGCATTGGGTAGTGCAATTTTGAAAAATGCTCCAAAAGCAGATGCGCCTAATGTTCTTGCAATTTTTTCTAGTTTTGGATCGACTTTTCTAAAACCATCTTTGGCACTATTGATCAAAAATGGGGCAGAGAGAAACATCATCGCTGCCATGATTCCTACTTGGGTGTCGATGAGAGTGATACCAAAAAAAGAGAGCGTTTCACCTATCTTTGTATTTCCAAATGTTGCAAGCAGTGCAATACCTGCGGCGGTATGTGGCACCATGACGGGAATATCAATAATCGCTTCTAGTATAGATTTTCCATAAAACTCATGTCTTGCGATGAGATATGCCAAGGGAATACCTGTGAAAAATACAAAAACAGTGGCATAAAAAGCAACTTTCATCGTAAGCCAAATTGATTCAATGACTTCTCCATCTTGCAAAGTCTCTAAAAATTTCGTCGTACCAACACCTAAAAAAAGTTTGATAAGCGGTACAGATAAAAACAAAATTATAATGAGTGCCAAAACAATCATAAAAATGGTAAATTTATTTTTCATCTTTAGCTCCAAAATAGGTCACATCTCTCTTGTTAAATCCAAGATAGATATATTGCTCTTTAAAAATCAAACTATCTTCAAAAATAGAGTTTGCCACTTTGATAAAAAATTTATAATTTCCTACTTGTACAAAGACCTTATGATGGTCGGTAATATGCATAATCTCTTCCACCCTACCCTCAAAAAGATAATCAGCCTCACAAACTTGAAGTGAGATTTTGATCATATTTGGATCAACTGAAGCATATAAATAGGTTTTGTTATCTAACAAAGAAGCATCAAAAATATTTTTAAATCCTAAAAATTTTGCAGTTTTCAAAGAGTTTGGATGCTGTAATACTTCATTTGTATCCCCTTGCTGGATGATACTACCTTGTTCCATGATGGCGATTTTATCAGCTAGATAAAAAGCTTCTCTAAAATTATGCGTTACATGAATGATGGTAAGATCATAACGCAAGATAAGCTTTTTAAGTGATGTCATCACCTCATTTCGAAAGGTAGGATCAATCGCACTCAAAGGTTCATCCAAAAGCAAGACATCAGGTTGAGAATAAAGTGCTCTTGCGATAGCAATACGTTGCTTCTCACCACCTGAAAGGTGCTCAATAGATCTTTTTAACAGATGTTTAAGTGCCAAAAATTCAATAATATCTTCAAAAAAAGTTTCACTATCTTTTATCACTTTATACTGCCCAGAAAACCTAATATTTTTTTCAACACTAAGATTTGGGAAAAGTGCAAAGTCTTGATAAACAAATCCAACATTTCTCTTCTCAGGGGTAATATTGGTGATATCTTTCCCCTCTAAAGTGATCATACCTTGCACAGAATGAAACCCTGCAATGGACTCTAAAAGTTGTGTTTTACCACTTCCTGTTTTACCCAGTAGTACAAAATATTCATTTTTATCAAGTGACAAGGAGACATTTTGCATGGCAAAATCCCCTTTTTGAAATGCGATATTATTGAGTGTTAAATATTTCATTATTGATCTAGTATAGAACTATCTCCGGTGATAATTGGTGGATTGATCACCCCTTGTCCATTACGCTTCATAATCTCTTGTCCTTCAAGAGAGATGACAAAGTTAACAAACTTCACAGCACCATCTTTGTTGGCTGGCAATTTCTCATTTTGCGCTACAGTGATGCCATAAACCATAGCAGACCCTTTTTTAGTAATCCACTCACCCTTTTTCTTTCCAGTGATATCAAACTTCGCCACTTTATACTCTTTACTTAAAGCATTACTTTTTAATGATACCTCTTGTGGCAGTGTAAGATAATGAAGACCGTGTTGTTCGGCTACAGATTTATAGATATAAAGATAGTCATAAACTCCTGCTTCAAGCAGTCCTAAAAGATCTGTCTCTTTTGGTCGTACGATTACTTTTTCTTTGTTCTCTTCACCATTTTTATAACTTTGTCCATAACCAAAAAGTGTGTCATAAAAACCAGGAACTTTATAGTGTGTTTCAGCAAGTTTTGTCACAAGCATCGAACGATAGCCACAAGGGTCAAGATTTGGGTTTGAGTGCCCTACTTTGACACCCTCTTTTAAAAAGATTTCTGGCCAATTATCTGCATTGATCTCTTTACCAAATTTTGATTTATCCGTATAGGCAATTGCCATTTCATTGGTAGCAAATTGGATATTGAACTTTGCGTGTGTAGGAATCATAAGGTTATCAATCACTTTATAAGCAGCACTTGCCATAACATCCGCTGGTTTGCCAATATCTGTAATCTTTCGTGCACACGCACGACTTCCTGCCGCTTCTCTTTGGACATCATATTGAGGGTATTTCAACTCAAATGCTTTCTCCATTTCGGCAAATGGTACGGCTAAACTTCCTGCGTGAAATACCACTACTTTATCTTTTGCAAAACCCAATGTTGCAAGCAAACTTACCACTAATACTATTTTTTTCATATTTCTTCCTATTTAATTGATATTATTATTTGATTGACTAAGTGGCAGTGTGTCAAAAAGGATCACTTTTATCATATCCTCATCACCAACACCATTTAACCCCTCTCCAAGTATACAAATGGCGTTACTCTCTAGTATTGGCATTAACATGCCTGAACCATATCTGTTATTACGTGTGACATGAAACACACCCTCTTTAAAATCCCCAAGAACAATATTCGCACGCGTTGGATTTGCTTTAAATGGTTTCACATTTTTAGCATAGACAAAAGGATGGTTATAAGCTGTGTTCCCTTGCATCTTAAAAAGAATTGGCAAAGAGAGTAAAAAGGTATTGAGCATTGTTGTGAGTGGATTACCCGGCATTGCCATGACATAAGTTTTACCCATACGTCCCATCATTGTTGGACGTCCAGGTTTGACATTGATTCCATGGAAAAAGCTTTCAAGTCCATTTTTGATAAAAGCCTCTTCTAAAAAGTCTGCATCACCCATGCTAATACCACCTGTGGTAATAATCACATCATACGCTTTGAGGTCTGCTATAAAAGTGATACTCTCTTGTAAATCATCAGAAATTGCACCTACATAGGTAGGTTTAAATCCATACTTTTTTAAAAGAGCAGTGATCCCAAAAGCATTCGCATTATAGATCTCATCTTCATCTGCCTCTTGCCATGGTTCTTTGATCTCATCCCCTGTAGAAACAACAGCAATGCTGAGCTCTTTATAAACTTCAAGTGCCACAATACCTTGAGCAGAAAGAATTGCGATATGTGAAGGAGAAAGAACTGCTCCTTTTTCTAACAGAAGTGAACCCTGCTCTTTCTCTTCACCTTTTTTACGAAAAGCATTTCCTTTTTTAATCTCTTTGGGAAGTGTAATATGGCTTGATGTTACTTCTAGACAATCTTCAATAGGAATAATCGTATCTGCATCACTTGGTATCTTTGCACCTGTCATGATCTTATAGCAGCTTTGCTCACTCAAAGATGCAGTAGGTCTATCTCCTGCAAAGATTGTTGAAATAACTTCTAATTTTTTTCCACAATCTTTATGTTTAAATGCAAACCCATCCATAGCTGAGTTGTCAAAAGAGGGTAAATTCTTTTGTGTTAAAATATCTGTCGCTAATACACGACCAAGGGCGTGATCTATCATGACAACTTCACATTGGCGCGTAGGTAAAGCTTTTTCCAATGAAAGTGCGAGAGCATCTTCAAAGCTTAGATATTCAAACTTTTTCATTTTTTGGGTCCTCTATTTTTTAAAAAAAGCTCATGGAAACGTGCATTTGCAAACTCCTCGATTTCTGCTTTAAGTTGTTTATATTTATCAATCGTTTCAAGTGCTTTAGGCGTTAAAGAGGTGCCCCCTAACTCACCTCTTCCTTTATGAGTTTCTACCAAAACATCATCCATGTTTTTTTGTAATATCTGAATATGTGTCCATGCTTTTTTATAACTCATACCTAGTTTTTCAGCAGCTTTAGAGATAGAGCCATGCTCTTTGATAAGCTCTAAAATCTCTGTTTTCCCTTTACCAAAGAGAAGATCATTATCTTGGTTTTCAATCCAAGTTTTGGTTTTCACAAAGAGTCTGGTTCTTTTTTTCTCAGAAAAACAGCCTAGTTCACAATACTTAACATCTAACCCACCCCCTTTTATGGCAGTACGAACGGATTTGAGGTTTGATTTTTTGGCTAACTCTCGTCCGTCTTTACAAAAAACACGATCTTGATCATCAGTGAGCTCTTTAAGATCAGAAAAAACAGCATCTTTAAATTCTCCAAGAGGCTGTTTCCCAAACTGCCCTAAATCACATGCACTGATACGTACACCCATGTCATGTGCTTTTTTACCCACATCCATCGCTTCTGTTTTGGCTTTGGTTGCTACCTTAAAAGCATTGCTACATGTCAGTTTTCCATCTTCACCTGTATAGTGATTTATCAATTCTTCAACTTCTTTATCAGACATCAATTCTCCCTTGGTGTGTATAAATATTCATACGATTTTCTCTTGCAAACCCCACTAAGGTCAATCCAAATTTATTTGCTATTTGAACCCCTAAACATGTAGAAGCGGTACGAGAGACGACGATTGGTATTTGGTGCATAACTGCTTTTGCTACCATCTCTGATGAGAGCCGTCCACTTACCATCAGCACACTATTGGTCGTATCAACACCCACTAATTTTGCTTTTCCGATGACTTTATCAACCGTACTATGTTGTGCTATATCTTCTGCTATAAAAAATTCTCCGCCATCGAGGTACAATTTGGCGGTATGCACACTTCCCGTTTGTTCATAAAGTTTGCAGTATTGGAAAAATCCATTCATCTCTTCACTAATTTGATCCGCATGGATATGATAACTATTGTGATTGACCATCGCTTCAATTTTATCGATATCGATATTGGCTGTTTTACTACGCCCACAACCACTGATCACAACACCTTCACTATTAAGTCTATCAACCGCATTTTCATTAATCTTAGCGATGATATCTACACGCATACCATCATCTTTGAGGGTAATATTTTCAATATCTTTGACCTTATCGATAATATTTTCACTCATTAAATATCCCACTGCTAAAGCTTCCTGATCTACAGGTGTCGCCATAAGTGCAGCTATTTTTTTATCATTTACATACAGATCTAATTTTATTTCACGTATTAACGTATCTTCAAAAGGAAACTTTTTGCCGCCTTTTACTTTTGTAACCTCATAGTTATATATAGGTTCCATTATCATTCCTTTGAAATATGCATTTTTTGCATATTTTTATATCTAAAAAAGCGGCTATCTATTTCTAGACAGCCAAAGACTAAAATAGGTCTAAACTTTTTTATCCTCTTTTAACTCTTTATAAAAAGAGCTGTGTAAAATTTCAACTTCTTCTTCCTCTTTATATCCATTTATCATACTGTGTATTGCGCCTTTAATGGCAAATACTGACATATAGATATGTGTTAGAAAAAGTGCTAAAACTGCCATTCCTAAGATATTGTGCACAATGGCACTTGCTCTTAGAAAATCAATTTGTGAGATACCATTTGCTGCCAATATTTCAAGTTTAAAATCTTGAAAGTACATAGCCGCACCTGTTAATATCATCAACATACCACCTAATGTAGCCAACCAAAACCACATCTTTTGACCGGCATTAAATCTACCTGCAGGAACAGGTTTTTTATCTTTACTAAGATATCCACCCATAATGATCATCCACTTAAGATCATCAAAACTAGGAAGCATCCAACGTAGCCACATAAAGAGCATCGGAACAACACTGATGATAAACAACAGTGTTGAAATCGCATGAATCTCTTTACACGTACGTACAAATTCACCACCACCAAAAGTTGATCCAAACATCATTACTAACCCAGTTGGAATAATTAAGATGAAAGCAATTACCGCAATGGCGTGAACGATTCTATTAAAAACCGTAAATACATATATCTTTTTTCTATCATGTGAAAAGACCATAGGTCCAATGACAAGATAATGTAGTAAGAAAACAGCCGGAACACCTAAAACAACACCTAGAAAAATAGGTTTGAAATAGGTACTTTGCAATATGGTAAAGTATTGTCCCAGATGTAAAGACTCTTTTTGATCGTAGCCTAAAATATTTGGTAACATCTCTTTTCCCCAAATAGCACTATCACTGGCTCCAAAAGCCAGTGAAGTGAATGCTACAAGGAGAAGTACAATATACTTTTTCATAACCATTTACCTAAATTTTCTCGCCATAAGCGCTATCCCATCCATAAGGTGCACTCTGTACACCATGCCCTGCTGAAAGAACTCTTTTTCTGAAGATTTCACTTACTTCTTCAGAATCACCTACAAGCAATGCTTTTGTAGAACACATCGCTGCACATACAGGTACTTTACCTTCAGCAATTCTATTTTGACCATATAATTCACGCTCATGTGCAGAATTTGTCTCTTCAGGTCCACCAGCACACATAGTACATTTGTCCATAGCGCCTTTAGTACCAAAAGCACCATCTTGTGGAAATTGAGGCGCACCAAAAGGACACGCATAAAGACAATACGCACAACCGATACATTTCTCTTTACTATGAAGGACGATTCCATCTTCTCTGATATAGAAACAATCTACTGGACAAACCTCTTCACAAGGTGCATCTGTACAGTGCATACACGCTATCGATAAAGAGTACTCTAACCCTTCGATACCTTCATTTAGTGTTATTACTTTTCTTCTGTTAATTCCAGAAGGTAACTCATGCGCTTCCGCACAAGCCACAGAACAGCCGTCGCATTGAATACATCGATGCTCATCACAAAAGAATTTTAATCTTGCATTTTCGCTCATCTTGGACTCCTACGCGTATTCTATGCGGCATAATCCGCCTTTAGTTTCTGGGATTTGTGTAATAATGTCATAACCGTAGTTTGTAACAGTATTTGCACTTTCACCCGTCGCATAAGGTTTTGTACCGTTTGGATATTTATGACCTAGATCTTCGCCTTGGAATACTCCCGCAAAATGAAATGGAATAAATATTCTATCTTCACTTACTCTATACGAGTAGTTTGCTTTGACTTTGATCTTAGTGCCCTCTGGTGAATGAATCCACATCATAGAACCATCTCTAATACCATGTCTACCTGCAAGATCAGGATGAATATCACAGAACATCTCAGGCGTTAATGCCGCTAAATATTTTGAAGCTCTATTTTCCATACCTGCACCATTCATATTTACCAATCTACCTGTTACCAAGTTGATAGGGAACTCTTTAGACCAATTTTGCTCACTCTGTTTTGAGATATATTGTGTATCTACCCTATAGTGGTTTGGTTTATCCGCATATGATGGATATTTTTCAACCAAATCTTGTCTAGGAGAGTGTAACGGCTCTCTATGCAATGGTATTTGATCTGGGAATGTCCATACTTTTGCTCTTGCTTTTGCATTTCCATAAGGTGCCATACCTTGTTCCATACATTTTTCAGCAATGATATTTGAAGTATCTACTTTCCAGTTTTTACCAATTTTACTTTTCTCATCATCAGTTAGTTTGATGCCTAAAACTTCTTCAATATTTTTCTTATTGATCTCTGGATAACCATCTTTGTTTGCAGAACCCTTAGGTGCGGAACCTTTTCCTGCAAGTAGATCTTGTCCATCGTGTTCTAGTCCAAATCTATTTCTAAAGCCCATACCACCTTCTGCAACACTTCTGTTGATGTTGTAAAGGACTGGACTACCAGAGTGTGATTCTGTCCAACAAGGCCATGGTAATCCATAGTACTCGCCTTTCATTTTTCCATATCCACGACCAGAAACTTGGTCAAACATATGCCAGTTTTCACTGTGCTCTTTGAGACGTTTTGAAGTCCAACCAGTCAGACCAATCGTTTTAATAATTCTTGCAATCTCATCTGTTGCATCTTCAGGCCATGAGAACTCTTTTTTATCTTCACGGATTTTCATACCACGTGTCAATTCATCATAAAAACCTAATCTTTTTGCCATCTCAAACATAATGTCTTGATCTGTTTTAGACTCATACATTGGCTCAACAACTTTATTTCTCCACTGTGCAGATCTGTTTGTTGCTGTAACTGAACCAGCTGTTTCAAATTGCGTAGCTGCAGGTAAGATAAATACATCATCTTGCTTATCTGTTAAGATCGCTGCTTCATTTACAAATGGATCACATAAAACAATTAATTCAAGATTGTCAAGACCCTCTTTTACTTTGGCTTGTTGTGCAATGGAAGTCACACCATTACCCATGACAAAAAGTGATTTTAGATTGGTTCCAGCATTGGTGACTTTATCGTTACCATCTTTTCCATCTAATACACCTGCCCACCAACGTGATAGTGTAAAGCCTTTTTTGCCCATCCATTCTTCAGATTTAAATCTACCTTTGAGCCACTCATAATCAACACCCCATGACGAAGCAAAATATCCCCATGATCCTTTACTTAGACCATAATATCCAGGAAGCGTATGTGAGAGACAACACATATCTGTTGCACCTTGTACATTATCATGTCCTCTAAGGATATTTGTTCCACCACCTTCAATACCCATGTTTCCAAGAGCAAGTTGTAAGATAGGAGCCAATCTAGTATTTGATGAACCATTTGTATGTTGTGTAAGACCCATTGCCCAGATTAAAGTACCTGGTGTAGATTTTGCATAAAGTGTTGTGATTTGAATCAATTTCTCAGCACTCACTCCAGTAACATCTTCTACTTTTTCTGGTGTCCACTTTTTCGCTTCTTCCATGATATCTTCCATACCATAAACCCTGTCAGAGATGAATTTCTCATCATGCCAGCCGTTTTTAAAGATAAGATGTAACATTCCATACATAAATGGAATATCAGAACCCGGACGTACACGACAGTAGTGATCTGCTTTTGCAGCTGTTCTTGTGTAAACTGGATCAACAACAATTATTTTTGCATTATTTCGCTCTTTAGCTTTTAAGAAATGTTGAAAACCTACTGGGTGATTTACCGCAGGGTTTGCCCCAAATATAATAATAGCTTTTGCATTTTGGATATCTCCAAGTGAATTGGTCATAGCGCCATAACCCCATGTATTCGCCACACCGGCGACTGTTGCACTATGTCAAATTCTAGCTTGATGATCTATATTGTTTGTTCCATACATTGCTGCAAACTTTCTAAAATAGTAAGCTTGCTCTGTGTTAAATTTCGCAGACCCTAAAAACATTGCTGAATCTGGACCAGCTGTTTTTCGTTGGTTTTCCATCTTGGTTGCGATACGATCTAAGGCATCATCCCAAGAGAGTCTTTTCCATTTTCCACCCTCTTTTACCATTGGGTATTTAAGTCTTACTTCTGATCTGACCATATCGATCATATCAGCACCTTTACAACAATGACCACCTAATGAAACAGGATGATCTTGTGCGACTTCTTGTCTTACCCAAACACCATTTTGCACTTCTGCAATGATACCGCAGCCCACAGAACAGGCAGTACAGATGGTCTTTACACTTGTCGAGCCTGGGAATGGATTTTTAATCTCTTCCTCAGTTGCCGCACGTGTAACACCCTCATTTGCAAAAGCACTTGTTGCACCAGCAGCAGTCGCCACAGCAGCCATTTTTAAAAATGAACGTCGTCCCACTTTCGCTGTAAGTGCTTCGTATGCTTGTTTTAACATATTTAGTACCTCTCTTTATATGTTATAAAGCTTGTTTGTAAAAATCTTCCCAAGCTTTCGTTTTTTTGTAGATAATCTCTTTTTTATTCGAGCTTCCTACAACCACACCATTCGTGTCTGCTGCATATGATCTGGACTTAGCGGTCAAAGCACTAGTTCCTACCACAGTGGCACCAACAGCAAAAGCACTTTTCGTAATGAATTTTCTTCTGCCTTCTTCCATGAATTCTCCTTGTGTTAAAATTGTCTCTGTTGATATAATGATAAATTACATCAATCGAGACAACTTGTCTCTTTGTTAAATCTCATCCTCCACATCATATGTGATAAATGGATCACATGTCTCATTTGACTGAGCCGCAGCTTTTGCCGCTTTATTTCGTGCACGTCTTGCCGCCTCTTCTTTCGAAATCGCATCACAACTCTCATTTGTAACTTCTGCTGGAGTCTCTTTTCTTTTGACTGGTGAAACTTCAAGATAGAGTCTTTCAAAAGTGATAAAAGAGTGTAAAATTACAATCACATCTTTGTAAATGTCTGCACTTAGATGTTCATAAATCTCTTTTGAAATCTCATCTACAAACTCATTTAAGATATCTGCATAAATACAGTGTTGTACTGTTTTGTATTGGTTCTCACCATTGCCAACAAGTGTGGCAAGTTCTGATAATACCGCACAGATAAACCCTAGAGAATCTTCATACTCTGTAAACTGCGCTTCATCTCTTCTGATACGTGTTTTAGCAAGAAAATCAAGCATCTGCACCCGTTTTTGCCCACTCTCTACCTGTTCATCATAAAATGAAGCAGTCATTCGAATCGTAGGTGTTTCAGGATTTTGAAAAATATCATCGTACTCTTGTACTAAAAGAGCTTGACTTTGAGGCGTGAGTCTTTCTGAGAGTCTATTAATTGCTTCAGCTATTTCATTATTGAGTGGATTCTCTTTTAAAATATCAATGATACGCAGTAGTTCTAAGTATCTGTTATAGTCTGTATCGTAGACAAAAAACTTACTAAAAAGGCTATAGTAGATTGATCTTGCTGTATTAATTTGTGCTTCTTGCATCTTATACTCCTTGACCTAGTTGTCTATTTTTATTGTCCATATAACTTTGCATCATGATCTTTGGTTTGCAACTCTCACAACAGTATAAAGTACGCTCTTTGATTGGATCTTTGGCAAATAATGGTCCCATCATCTGGGCAATTTTTTCGACAGCTTTTGTAGTTGCAAACTCTTTTCCACACTCTACACACGCAAATAGTGTATCTTTGGCAAGTAGGCGTTCTTGAAACCATGTAGGATTGAGTTCAATAACATCAGTCTCAATTGAAATACAATCTTTTTCAGGACAACTCAGTTCACAATATCCACATGAAGTACACACTGAAGCATTAAAACGTAGTGAATTGTCCTCCACACGTGCAAACAGAGCATCAACATTACATGCACCTACACAGGCGAGACATAAAGTACAGTTATCTTCATTGACCACTACTTTTCCATAGTATACATGTTCTCCAGTGTTGACAACTCCTAAATCTTCGCCATTGACAATCTTTTCAAGTCTTACCGCAAAGGTTTCTCTTTTTCGTGAATTAGTTTGATTGTAAGAGAGCAATGAATTTTCGATAAATGAGACAACTTCAAGTTGCTCTTTTAACTCTTTTTCATTCATAGCGATTAAAACAGCATCTTTGCCATATTTTGCTTGATAAATTTGATTTAAAATCTTTATAGAGTCATTGGTTCCTTTGGATAAAAAATCAGAATAAAAAATCACTTGCGCACCACTCTCTTGTAGTAATGTCAACAATGACGCTTCGTGTAAAAACTTCTCCCCCTCTATGGCAAAAGGCAATACATGCTCTTTTAGTGTAATATCAAGATTTTCAAGTGCCATCTTCTGTGGTGTGATCAGTGCAATCGTATCTTTAAAAAGTCTGCTCATCTCAAAAAGAGTATCACGATTTGACGGCGCATAATCTATCGCACCAGAAGGACAAACTGAGATACAACCACCACAACCGTGACAATCAATCTGTGAAAACTCTAAATGTTTGGCTTCATCTATTTTTACGATAGCAGTTGTGGGACACACCTCTTCACACTTCCCACAAATCTCTTCACGTCTTTCATGGTATTGACAAATCGTATTGTCATAGACTGTAAATTTTCGATACTCAAATGATTCTATATTGGCACGTACTTCACTTAAAACTTCATCTATAGAAGAGAGTGTTGGATCAAATCCACCACTTTGGGTAAAAGCACGCTCATCTGCATCAAACCAGATAAGTTGTTCGATATGAAGCGTAGTCTCTTTGTCTTGCTCTTTGACATCAACACTCAAATTTCCAATAGAGCCAGAAACACTCTGTATGATCTCTGGATCTATACGATACAAATCAAACTCATCTGCACCCATCTTTTCAAAGAGTGGTTGACACTGTTCTTCTTCCCCAACTACTAAAAGTCTGTTGCTTATATCTGCTGTATAGGTAACATCTTGTGCATTATCAAACTGTATAGCTCTAAGTTCATAAAGTTTTTCAACATTAGAAATTTGTTTGGGTAAAGGATCTTGTGAATTTTTGATATAAAAATCTATCTCTGGCGCATAAATCTCACTATCAACTTCTTTTTTATTGGAGACAATAAACTTTTTTTGTACTAACGATTCTAAGTTATCACTAACCATAATACGCTCTGAGAGTGGAAATTCTAATTTGTTTTGATCGTAATATATAAACT
>JADGDK010000051.1 GCA_016744895.1 Campylobacterales bacterium
CTTTAGAACTTGTAAAGTTTTTCTGTAAAGATGAACATATTGATATTAGAATCATCGCTAAAGAGGATTTGAGAGTATTTGGATACTCAAATGAATTTTCACAAGTTATTTTAAATCTTATCAATAATGCAAGAGATAATTTCAAACAAAAACATATTAATGATGAGAGAAAAATCATTATTAAACTTGAAAGAAAACAGAAACCAAAACCGTTTGCAATGATCTCCTTTATAGATAATGGTGGAGGTATCGACCCTAAGATAAAAGATAGAATCTTTGAACCTTATTTTACTACCAAACATAAATCAACTGGAACAGGAATTGGTTTGTATATGTCAAAGCAAATTATTGAAAAGCAGATGCAGGGACTGGTTACAATGAAAAATATAGAGAGCAAGATGGGTGGAAAAAAAGTTTATAAATGTGCTCATTTTATTATTGCTATTCCAATAAGGTAATGAAATGATCCAAGATACATCATCAGAAACTATCAAAAATAAAATAACCGATTATGAAGAAAAGGTTACTATCCAAGATAGAGAAAAAGATCAGATCATGTATCAACGTGTAAAACTTGCAGCAATGGATAAGATCATTGGTGACATTGCACATCAATGGAGACAGCCACTAAACTCCTTGACACTCTTGATACAAAGTTTTGGTACAAAAAGTCTAACAGGAAATTTGTATCAAGAGTTTATTGATACACAAGTTGATGAAGGACTCCGTCTTGCAGATCAAATGTCAAATATTATTGAAGGTTTTAAAAACTTCAACGATAGCAATACTTATGAAAAAAGAGTCAAGAATAAAATTATTTCTCAAAATTCAAAATCTATTGCAATGGATGAAATGATAGGAGACATTGCACATCAATGGAGACAACCTCTAAATGCATTGACGCTCTTGATACAGAGCTTTGGTACAAAAAGTATGACAGGAAACTTAACTCAAGAATTTATAGATAAACAAGTTATTGAAGGACTCAGACTTGCAAATCAAATGTCAAATACCATTGAAAATTTTAGAAACTTTTTCTCCCCACATAGGGAACGTGAGTATTTTAGTCTTAAAAAATCTCTAAGTGATACACTAGAACTTGTAAAATTTTTCTGTAAAGATGAATATATCGATATTAAAATCATAGCCAAAGAGGACTTGAGGGTTTTTGGATATTCAAATGAGTTTGCACAAGTCATTTTAAACTTTATTTATAATGCTAGAGATAACTTCAAACAAAAAAGTATTAATGATTCAAGAAGAATTATTATCGAACTTGAACGGAAACACAAACAAGAACAAAAACAAGAAACATTTGTAAAAATCTCTTTTATAGACAATGGCGGAGGTATTGATCCTAAAATAAAAGATAGAATTTTTGAACCTTATTTTACTACTAAACACAAATCTACTGGAACAGGAATCGGTCTGTATATGTCAAAACAAATCATCGAAAAACAGATGCATGGATTCATTACAACAAAAAATATAGAACATAAAATGGGTGGAGACAAAGTTTATAAATGTGCTCAATTTATTATCGCTATTCCCATAAAGTAATCAAATATTGACAAAAATAAACTATTTGGCTTAAGGTTTGTGATAAAAACTCCTAATCATAAAGCTAATTATTAAAATAATTTAGTCAAAGTATCATTTTTTTATCTTACAAAAGGTATGAAAGTTCCCATTTTATCACTATAATGTTAAATTATTTAAACAAATTGATAAAAAAATTCTCTTTTCTTTATAATTTTATTAAAAAATAATAAAGTATTAGGTATAGTTTTAAAATATTAAATTAGATTATCTAAAAATCAGGAGTGAGACGTGGATTTAAATAGCTTGAAAAACTTAGAGTTACTCTATGTAGAAGACGATATTGATGTTATGAATCAAACAAAGTTAATTTTAGATGACTTTGTTAAAGTTGTACATACAGCAAAAGATGGCGAAGAAGGATTAGAAATTGCTCTTCGTGAAAATATTGATATCGTTGTAGCAGACATTAACATGCCTAAAATGAATGGTATAGAAATGATTAAAGCTATTAAAGTTGAAAATGAGAGAAACATACCTTGTATCATTACTACCGCACATACGGATACAGAGTTTTTAATCGATGCAATCAATTTAAAAGTAGATGGCTATATCATCAAACCAATTAACATCAAAGATTTAATCAATTCAATTTATACTGTTATGCTTCCAATCCTTCAAAAGAAAGAGATTGAGGGTTGTGCTCATGTAGTAGAATCTTTAGCAGCACTTGTAGGTGGCAAAAAGATTGAAATTTTAAAATATATCATCGACAATCTTGATGAAGAGAAGATTTTTTATGGTTCATATCAAGATATCATGGAAGCACTAGATGTTAGTAAGCCAACTGTTGTAAACATGTTCAAACAACTCATCGGTGCTGGAATACTAGAAAAAATTAAAAATAAAGTTTATAAATTTAAAAGACAAGATTTGATCGGATAATTTATAAATAAGATGTTAAAATATCCTAAAAAATAAGGATGTTTTAACACATGAACAAAATTTTACTAACCTGTCTGCTATTTTTAGCAACCTCTCTCTTCGCAGAAACAAACAGTACTAATCCACATATTACTTTAGAGACCAATCAAGGAAATATTGAACTTGAACTCTATCCAGAAATTGCACCAAAAGCAGTTAAAAACTTTATAGAACTCTCTAAAAAAGGGTACTACAATGGTGTCATATTTCACAGAGTTATCAAACACTTTATGATTCAAGGTGGTGATCCAACAGGAACAGGTCGAGGTGGTGAATCAATCTACGGTGATGTATTTGAAAATGAGTATAAACCAAATGTTATCTTTGATAAACCAGGACTTTTAGCAATGGCAAACCGTGGACCAAACACAAATGGGAGTCAATTTTTTATAACAACAGTACCCACACCACACTTAAATGGTGGCTATACAATTTTTGGAAAAGTTGTTAATGGATTTGATGTAGTTAAAAAAATAGAAAATACAAAAGTAGGCAGAGGTGATAGACCTGTTGAAAAGCAAATCATTAAAAAATCACATATTAAATAATCTCGGCAAAGTCGAAGCTTTAATAGCGTGTAAATTCAACTTGAATTTTATTCAAGTTGAAGATAACAATTAAATAATAAAGGACAAA
This sequence comes from Campylobacterales bacterium, assembly GCA_016744895.1. GTDB lineage: Bacteria > Campylobacterota > Campylobacteria > Campylobacterales > QNZT01 > SZUA-1433. The sequence continues at coordinate 3,160 of JADGDK010000051.1, forward strand.
ACATGAAAAAAATTGAAGCGATCATTAAACCATTTAAGCTAGAAGATGTCAAAGATGCACTTACAGATCTTGATATTTCTGGTATGACTATTACAGAAGTTAAAGGATATGGTAGACAACAAGGACATACAGAGCTCTATCGTGGCGCTGAATATATTGTAGATTTTTTACCAAAGATCAAACTTGAACTCGTTGTAAAAGAGCGTGATGTTGAAGAAGCAATTTTAGCAATCTCAAATGCCGCAAAAACTGGAAAAATTGGTGACGGTAAAATTTTTGTAAGTCCAATTGAAAAAATTATCAGAATTAGAACGGGTGAAGAGAATGAAGAAGCAGTATAGGAATAATTAATGGAAAATACCGCATATATTATTGATACATTTTTTACACTTTTTGCTATGACCTTGATTATTTTCATGGTTCCTGGTTTTGCAATGCTTGAGGCAGGTTTAGTAAGAACTAAAAATGTCTCAACTGTCTTAACAACAAATGTGATGATTTATGCTGTAGCTTCTATGGCATTTTTACTATTTGGTTACTCTATTGCTTTTGGAGAATTTGGAAGTGATGCTATGAGTAAATGGGCAGTCTTCTTATTCCAAATGGCCTTTGTTGGAAAAACAATAAATATTATGAGTGGCGGTGTAAGTGAAAGAGTCAAGATCATGCCTCTTGCAATCTTTACGGTGATAATAGGTGGTTTTATATATCCTATTATCGTCAATATCACTTGGGGTGCTAACTTTTTAGCAGATACTTTTCTAGCCCTACATATGTATGATTTGGCAGGTTCTACCGTAATCCACTCTACTGGAGGTTGGGCACTACTTGCTGCAATCTTAATCGTAGGACCAAGACGTGGAAGATATCGAAATGGAAAGATTAGAGTTATTCCCGCTTCAAATATACCACTTGTCGTATTAGGCGCATTACTTCTTTGGATCGGATGGTTTGGATTTAATGGTGGATCAGTAGGATCTATTAGTACAAAAGAGAATGCAGATGCAGTAGCATTAACAATCATGAATACCAATACAGCAGGACTTGCAGGTGCTATTATGGGTTCATTTTTTATGTGGTTTAAATATAAAAAACTAGATATTACTATGATTTTAAATGGTGCTCTTGGTGGACTTGTCGCGGTAACAGCTGGACCAGATCTTTACAATATCTATATACCAATTCTTATCGGTGCCATTGGTGGAACACTTGTTGTATTTGCTGTACCATTTTTTGACAAATTAAAACTTGATGATCCAGTCGGTGCACTTTCTGTACATTTAGTTAATGGTATTTGGGGAACGTTAGCAGTAGGTATTTTTGCAAGTAATGGAGATGATATCACATTTTGGGGACAACTCAAAGGGGTACTTCTTATCGGAGTATTTGCTTTTGCAGCATCTTATACAGTGATCTTTCTTATCAATAAATTTATGCCATTTCGTGCAGATGATGATGATCAACAACAAGGTCTTGACTTTACTGAGTGTGGTTTAGAGAGTTATCCAGAGTTCGTTAGGAATTAATCTACTATCCTTAATGGTATAATTTTTGCTATAATTTGCATAAATTTCCATTAAGGATATAAATGCAAACTATCTTCCGTGAATATGACATCAGAGGTATTTTTGAAAAAGAGTTAAACGAACAAAGTGTTAAACTTATTGGTTACTTTTTAGGACTAAAAGTCAAAAATATTGGTAAATACGTAGCCATAGGCTATGATGCAAGAACACATTCACCACAACTTTTTGATTGGCTTACGAGTGGTTTTAACAAAGCTGGTGTTAAAGTACTAGGTATGGGACTTGTGGCAACGCCCATCAACTACTTTTCAAATTATCATGAGTTTGATGGCATTACTCCTTCTGCTTCAGTTATGATTACAGGTTCACATAATCCTCCAGAATATAATGGTTTTAAAATTACAGTAGATCATGCACCATTTTTTGGAAATGATATTTATGCATTAGGTGATGAAATTATGGAGAATATTAACTTAAAAATTGAAAATGATACAACTTCAACTTTTATCGATGCAAAAGATAGATATATTGACTACATGGCAAACGAGTTTTCACACCTCAAAGGGCTTGATAAAAAAATCATTTTAGACTGTGGTAATGGGGTGGCAGGCATTGCAATTCTTGATATATTTGATAAGCTTGAACTTGATTATGAGAGTATGTATAGCCAGCCAGATGGCACATTTCCAAATCATCATCCTGATCCTTCAGAAGAGAAAAATCTTGTAGATATCAAAGAAAAGTTAAAAACTAATTTTGATTTAGGTTTTGCTTATGATGGGGATGCTGATCGAATTGCAGTGTTAACCAAAAAACACAATATCAAAGGGGATGAACTTGCCCTACTCTTTTCTAAAACGATGGAAAATCCAACAATTATTGGTGAAGTAAAATGTTCACAAGTGATGTATGATGAGATTAACAAAATTGGAACTGCTATCATGTACAAAACAGGTCATTCAAATCTCAAAGTAAAAATTCGTGAAACAGACGCTGATTTAGCAGCAGAAGTAAGTGGTCATATCTTTTTTAATGATCGTTATTACGGGTTTGATGATGCACTTTATACCACTTTGAGAGTTTTAGAACTTATTCATAATGGTATGGATTTAGATCTTGAAATTGAAGCACTTCCAAAAACTTACTCTACAGATGAATTAAAAGTAGAAACAACTGAACAAGAAAAATTTCCACTTATTGATAAAGTGAAAGAAATGTTAAAAAATCCACCAAAAGATTTTCCTGAAATTAAAGATATTATTGATGTCGATGGGGTTAGGGTTGTTTTTAATGATGGATGGGGTTTGGTGCGTGCATCAAATACAACACCGATAATCGTTACAAGATTTGAATCTACAAATAAAAATAATGCAAAAATTTATGAAGAAAAGATAAATACGTTAATTGGCGAAGCCAAAAAACGTATCTAAAATAGAAATGTAATGCCTACAAAGGTGTTACGTTTTCTGCTTGTGGTCCTTTTTGACCTTCACCAAGTTCAAATGTTACTTGTTGACCTTCTGCTAGTGAAACACGTCCACCACCAGTGTTATTTACTTGTCGAAAATGTACAAAAACATCATTCCCGCCATTTTCTTGTTGGATAAATCCGTAGCCTTTTTCGTCATTGAACCATTTAACAGTTCCATTTAGCAAATCTGCCATATGTCGTACCTTTGTAATAAATATAGAGTCGAAATTTAGAGCGTTTTAAAAAAACAAATATCTTATATCTCTCATCGTCAACATTATAGCGAGTTTTTAAAAATAATGCAATCTTATTTTTATATGTTATAAGTTGATTGGTAAGAACGCTCTAAAAGTGTGCTAGAAAGTAGCGTATTACGCTGTGTAATAAGAGAATTTGCATTAAACAAATCTTCTGAACTTGGATCATTAAGTCCATATAGGTCATTAAATAAGTTTAAATAAGAAGAAGCTTGATTATCATCACTGCTAAAAAGTAAGCGATTTAATTGCAAAGATAGGGTTCCTAACTCATTTGTTTCGTTTTCAGTCAGTTTTTCACCTAAAATTGTATTATATCCCTCAGAAAAAAATGACAAATCTGTAGCACCAGAATTCCCAAAAAGTGTACTAATGGATCTTTGGGTTAAATATTGACTCAATTCATTAGTTAAATTTTGAACTTGCTCTTTATTACCTTCATTGATTCCTAGATTCTCAAATATTTCATCAAAGTTTGTCAATTCAAGCTGTGATGAGTTTGTAGGAAACAGTGTATCTAAACTCGATCTCAAACTTTCAAGTTCTTTTTTCTGACTTGCATCTAACTCACTTGGAAGACCAAAAATTCCATTTAACATTGTGTCTATTTGTGAAATTTGAAAGAGATTTTTAGATTCATCCGAAAATGTAACTGTGTCAATAGCTCCATTTCTAATGGATTCCGCAATTTGACTAATCTGTTTTGGTGAATAGTTTGTATTTACATAACCACCATTCACAATATTTGTGATACTGTTAGTAAATGTACTCATGTTCCTCTCCTGTTACTCACATGATAGCACTTTTCTTGCGTTTATCAAAATTTGTTATAATAAATTAAAATATAGAGGGAACAAAATGTTAAAACAAGCACATGCCTATTACAACCAACAAAATTATACTGAAGCATTGAACTTATATAAACAATTAGCAGATGAAGGAAATGCAGATGCTATGACATCATTGGGTTTTATGTATCAAAATGGACAAGGCATTATAAAAGATGATAGACAAGCATTTAATTTATATGAACAAGCAGCAAAAAGTGAACAACCTTATGCACTTTTTAATCTTGGTTTATTATATGCTAATGGTCAAGGTAATGTTGATGAAAACCATTTTAAAGCATTTGAGTATTTTCAACGTTCAGCTGTAGCAGGAGTAGATCTCGCACAATATGAGACGGCTTTAAGATATGAACGAGGACTTGGATGTGTTCAAGATTTTAATCAAGCAGCTTACTGGTATGAAGAAGCAGCAAAAAGAGGTCATGCTGAAGCTTTTAATAATTTAGGGGTACTTTATAAAGATGGATTTGGGGTAGAACAAAACTATCATCGTGCTTTTGTCTGTTTTTCTAGAGCTAGTGAAAAAGACCTTGCTATGGCACATTACAACTTAGGACAACTCTATGATAGTGGATTAGGCGTTGAGCAAAACAATGAAAAAGCATTAGAATTATGTAGAAAAGCTGCTTATGGTGGTCATGAAAACGCTAAAAATATTATCAAAAAACTACAAGAAAATGGTACGATTGTCTTTTAAAGTAAATTATTTTATACTCCTAATTCGTTATTTAACAAAGAAGGAGAATGTATGGCAGCAAAATTTATTATCGCAGCACTTTTAATTATAAGTGGTGTACTAGTTTATAAAACATATCAAGAAGGTGGATTTGCAAATGCGCAAAGTGTAAATGTGCCTGTAGAAAAAGATGTTGAATCACATTAAAGGGTATCAACATCAACAGTAAGGGTCATTTCATAGACCCACTGTTGAAGCGGTAACAAATCTTCATAAATTTCATACGCATAATCTACAAGACTTTCACTAAACAGTATCTCATTTACTTCTATCTCTTTATACGCATACATGGAAGCAAACTTTGTAAGCTCTAAATACTCCATATCTTTGTCAAATTCTCTTGGCACTCTTTTATATTTTGGTTCTGGAAGTTGATAACCCATTGATTTTAACTTTTCTAAAATTTCCATCAATGTTGCAGCGTGTTCTTCATCTTTAATATAATCACGATAGGCACTCAAAGTCTCTTTTGAAAATCCCCTAATACCTCCAGCAAAAAAAATCTCATCAGGAGAAAAATGCATATAAAATGAGGAACTTTGCATACGCTTTGTTACACCTTGCCAAAAGATGACACCGATACGACTTTTTATAGGAGTTTTATCTTTTGAAAAACGGATATCTCGATAGATTCGAAAAAGAGAACCATTAACCTTTGGTCTCGCTTTGATTGTAGGTACTAATGCTTGAAGATGTTCTCCCATCTCGACAACAAATGCGGCACTTGGCTCCTTAATAAGCTGTTCATATTCAGCACGATGTGCTTCGAACCACTCTTTTGTATTGTTTGTACGGATAGAATTTAAAAATGAGATACTTTTTTTTGGAAAACCTGTAAAATTCACAAATACCCCTTTGCTATACTTTTCGATAGTATAGCTTAAGGTACCTCTGAAAAAATAGTTTTAGAGACAAAACGAGGATTACTTATATTAGTTTGAAAAGTTTCTAAACTCTCAGTAGAAGAATCTATCCTAATTTTAGACTCAACACCATTTGCATTGATCCAATTCTCATGCCAATAAGTAAGTGCTTTAAACTCTATATATGGGTTGCTTAAAATAGTGATAAATGCATCTTCTAACCATCCCTTTTTAGTGCCATCAGGTCTACCTTCAGTAACACCCATTTCTAAAACAGCAACAGGTTTTGTACCAATAATATCTTTTATATGTATCTGATACCATTTTTTAACTGTGCTTGAAAAATCAACCCAACCCCATTCTTCAGTCTGAACGCCATAGATACTAAGCCCAATCCAATCAATATAATCATCTCCAGGATAATAGTATTTTGCACTATTCCACTCCTCATCTGGCCATCTTTGGATATCTGGATGAAAAAACCATGTCACATGTTTTACATCAACTTCTTTAAATATATCGATGATATGACGATATGCATCTCGAAAACGTTCTGGTCCATCTGGATAATTTGGATCACCATATCCATCAAGTGTTCCAGCTCCACTATATTTTCCATTCCATTGAAACCAAAATCCAGTCATCTCTGGAGCAAAATCAAGAAGTAAAGGGATATTATCTGCTTTTGCATCCAGTGCCCACTGTCTTAGCTCTTTATCAAAAGCTCCATCTATAATTTTTTGCATCGTAAAAGTACTGTCTGCTGCTCCACCTAATTGACTGTTATCACTTCTTGGTAGCAATCTAATAAATGGTGTCGAGCCACTTTGACATATGGTATGTACATCATCTTTGGGATATATAATTCCCTCACCCCAATTGTTTGAGATATATGCCCAAGCTATTTTTTTGGTAGCTATTTTTTCAAAATCTTCTATTTTTTTCTTGCTAACATCATGTTCACTATCCCCAAAATCAGCATATGCTCCAAAGTAAATTCCATCATTTTCAGGTGGTACTAGTTTTTGAGTTTTATGTTCAGGGGATACTAGACATTTTACTTCGTCTTTAGCTTTTGATTCATCTTTAGCCGTACTTCCACATGCAGTAAAAATCAGAGAAATAAATAGCAATCCAGATATTGTTTTTATAGTGTTAAAGTTCATTGAAATAATACTCCTAATTGAAGTATCAATAGCAAATATTATTCCAATAAAACTATTTTAACTGTTCTAACCGTGCGATTCGATCTTCAGTTTTTGGATGTGTAGAAAAAAGTGATTTAAAAGAGATATCTTTTCCAGAAAAAGGATTAATAATAAACATATGTGCAGTTGCTGGTGTTGCTTCATGCATTACTTGATGACCACGACTGTAATTGTCTAGTTTTGCAAGTGCAGATTGAAGCCATTCTGGATGACCTGTCAATCTTGCAGCACCCTCGTCTGCCATGAATTCACGATTTCTGCTTACTGCCATTTGCACTATCGATGCAGCCATAGGTGCTAAAAACATCAATGCAATCATGATAATTGGATTGGGTCTATTTTCACTATTTCCCCCACCAAACATCATTCCGAAGTTTGCAAGCATCGCAATTGCTCCCGCAATAGTAGCAGCAACAGTTCCTACTAAAATATCATAATGCTTTACATGACTCATTTCATGTGCCAAAACACCTTCGACTTCATTATCATTTAATATCTCTAAAAGTCCTTCAGTTACTGCGACCGCTGCATTTGAATGATTTCTTCCTGTTGCAAATGCATTGGGTACATGATCTGGTATGATATAGACTTTTGGCATCGGTGTACCTGCTTTATCACTCAATCTTCGTACCATATCGTAAAGACCTTTTGCTTGATTTTCATTTACCTCAACCGCATTGTAATGTTTTAAAACCAATTTATCAGAGTTAAAATAACTAAAAAAATTCATACCTACTGCAACTACAAATGCGATAAGCATTCCCATTTGCCCACCTATCATACCACCAATCCAAACGAATAAAACCGTAAGAACTGTCAATAAAACTCCTGTTTTAACAACTTCCATAATCTATCCCTTTTTCAAATAATATACCATCAATTCCCAAATCTGCTGCCCACTCTAAGTCAGTTTCATAGGCACCATAAAGTAAAATTTTTGCATCAAACATATACTCATCTGCTAACTTTTGAGCCTTAGGAGCATGTGCTTTATCACAAATAATATATGAAGCTTCCAATGCATTTGCAAACAATATATCTTCAACCTTATCAGCAATCAATGCAAATAAAACATCATTAGTTTTACAATATCGACAAAGCGCAATGTTCTCTTCATTAAAGTCAAAAACAACAATACTATTTGAAGGTGTATTTACAATATCTTCACTTTTTTTAATAAGATAAAATGGCTCACTTTCAATAAATCTATGCCCTAAAATAATCATTTTAGTTTTGCACACTCTTTGGAACAGTACTGTTTACCATCTTTTAAAATTGCTTCTTTAGTACTGATATAAACTCCACATTCTTCACACTCTACAACGGTCTCACTATCATCGTGTTTACCTTTTAACATGTTAGGTTTTTTAAAAAATATAAAATAAACCCCATAAAGTACAACACCTAAAACTAAAAGTTTTATAATCATTTAATTCCTTTTTTATCAATTATCATCTTTGTGAATACTCTTTATCCACAAATAATTTCGTTTTTCTCTTTTAACAATTTCATAATCTAAATCATCGTCAATCTCTTCATAAACATTCTCTCCTTTATAAAAGAGAAACTCCGTATTTTCACCAATAAAGTTTTTTGAAAGATCTATCAAAAAATCTGTTTTTGTTACCGCACGCGAAGTGATTAAATCAGCTTCAAAAGCCTCTACATCTTCTATACGACCAGTTATTATATCTACATTTTGTAAACCATAAGAAGACTTTACAAGATGTAAAAATGCAGTACGCTTCATCAATGGTTCAACAAGTGTAAAGTGTACATCAGGAAGAGCAATTGCAAGTATCATACCTGGAAATCCTGCCCCAGTTCCGATATCCACTACTTTTTGTACCTTTTCAAAATCGATAAAATTTATGGGGTAGAGCGAATCTTCAATGTTTTTCTCAACATCTTCAATGTTTTTGGCACCACTGAGTCGATGTACTTTGTTGTACTTTAATAATAGGTTTGTAAATGTATTAAATTTTTTCATGATGGTTTGATTATAACTAAAAAAAGATATTTAGGACATCGTCTTAAAACAGATGTCCCATTTTGGCTTTTTTGATCTTGAGGTAACCTTCATTGTGTTCATTTATATCTGTGATTATTGGTAATCGTTCTACAATTTCTATCCCTTCAAGAGACTCAATTTTTTTAGGATTATTGGTCAAAAGTTTGATCTTTTTAATCCCATAATACTCCAGTATAAATTCAACAATTTCATAAGTTCGCTCATCTGCTCCAAATCCAAGCTGATGATTTGCTTCAACAGTATCTAGTCCTTTATCTTGAAGCGCATATGCATTAACTTTATTTAAAAGTCCAATATTTCGGCCCTCTTGTCGCAGATAAATCACCATGCCATTGTGTAGTTCTATCTCTTCTAGTGCATATTCTAACTGATCTCGACAGTCACATTTCAAACTGCCTATCGCATCTCCAGTAAGACACTCACTATGAACCCTCACAACAGGAATTTCAGCAAGAGGCTCTTTAAAAATGGCTAAATGCTCTTTATGGCCCTCTTTAAATGTTTGTATTTTAAATTTCCCAAAACGGCTTGGTAACTCCGCTATTTCGGAAGTCTCTATCTTCATATGTTTCTCTTTCTAAATTAATGGTATAATATTCGCTTTTTTATTATAATTAAATAATATATTATCACACATGAGGATAAAGAATGTTTAAAAGATTCAGAAGAGTCAGGTTAAATGCAAAACTTAGAGATTTAGTAACTGAAATAAAACTCAGTCACAATGATTTTATCTATCCACTTTTTATCAAAGAAGGTTCTGGGTTTAAAAAAGAGATTGATTCTATGCCCGGTGTTTTTCAAATGAGTATCGATGAAATTTTAAAAGAGTGTGAGACTCTAAAAAAACTAGGGCTTTATAGCATTATTTTATTTGGAATTCCCGATGTTAAAGATAGCGTTGGAAGTGATGCGTTATGCGAACATGGGATTATTGCAAAGAGCATAAAGGCGATTAAAGAAGCACATCCTGATATGTTTGTCACAAGTGATCTATGTTTTTGCGAATACACAGACCATGGACATTGTGGGATATTAGATATTGAAAATGAAACTGTAAACAATGATGCAACACTAAAAATTTTAGGGGAACAAGCAGTACATCATGCTAAGGCTGGCGTGGATATGATCGCACCAAGCGGAATGATGGATGGAATGATCACGGCTATTAGAGAAGCACTTGATAGTGCAGGTTTTATCAATCTTCCAATTATGAGTTACTCTACAAAGTTTGCTTCTGCTTATTATGGACCATTTCGCGATGTGGCAGAGAGTAGTCCAAGTTTTGGAGATAGAAGAAGTTACCAGATGAATCCAGCAAATAGAAATGAAGCACTAAATGAATCTATTGAAGATGAGAAAGAGGGAGCAGATATCCTTATGGTGAAGCCTGCACTTGCATATCTTGATATCGTTAGAGATATCAAAAACAACTCTCTTTTACCTCTGGCTGTTTACAATGTAAGTGGAGAATATGCTATGCTAAAGATTGCAGGAAAAAATGGATTGATAGATTATGATAAAGTTATGATGGAAACGCTTCTTGGTTTTAAAAGAGCTGGCGCAGATATCATCATCACATACCATGCCAAAGAGGCAGCAGAGATACTAAACGGGAGAGAGATATGAGACATTTTTTAACACTAAAAGATTTTACTAAAAAAGAAATTTTAGAAATTGTCAATTTAGCACTTAAAATAAAAAATAAAAAGAAACAAAAAAAATATCTCAAAAATCAAACATTAGGTATGATATTTGAAAAATCCAGCACGAGAACACGTGTCAGTTTTGAAGCGGGAATGTTTCAATTAGGCGGGCATGCACTTTTTTTATCTAGTGATAACACACAACTTGGTCGTGGAGAACCTATCAAAGATACTGCACGTGTACTATCTCGTATGCTTGATATCATCATGATACGAACATTTTCACAAGAGAGACTTGAAGAGTTTGCGCAATATTCAACTATTCCTGTTATAAATGGATTAACTGATGGGTACCATCCTATACAATTAATAGCTGACTATATGACGATGATTGAACATAAAAAAGATAAAAATCCAGTCGTTGCTTATGTAGGTGATGGAAATAACATGGCACACTCATGGCTTATGCTAGCTTCTAAACTTGGATTTGAATTAAGAGTAGCAAGTCCTGTAGGTTACGAATGTGATGGGCACATGATCGACAATGCAATGAAACAAGCAAAAATTTCTGGTGCTAAAATTACATTTTTTCATGATCCAAAAGAAGCAGTTAAAGACGCAGATGTAATCACAACTGATACTTGGATCTCCATGGGACAAGAAGAGGGTAAAGCTAAAAAAATTAAAGATTTCAAAGGTTTTATCGTAGATTCTGAGATGATGAAATTAGCTAAAAAAGATGCTATATTTTTACACTGTTTACCTGCATATAGAGGTTATGAAGTGAGTGAAGAGATACTAGAAAAGTTTGAAAAAGTTATTTTTGACGAAGCAGAAAATAGACTTCATGGACAAAAAGGTATAATGGTTTGGTTAAATAAACAAAAAAAATAAACTAGAGGGGGAGAACGTGGAAGAAAAAGATGAAAAATATGATGTTAAATTAATTAAGAAGATAAATGCTCTCTCAAAAAGCCTTGGCTTTGCACAAGAGGATCAAACACTTCTTGAAATCAAAAAAACTGATGATAAAGACATTAAAGAGTTGCACCTCAAAAATGGAAGTTGGGAATCTGATGATCCGTGGTTTGCAATAGATAGCGATGATGATACAAAAGCTTATGCTTTTATTCCAGCAGATACTTTTTCACATATGGTTGAAGCACTAAAAACTGCACAACAAGAAAACTTTAACTTAAAACTTGAAAAAACAATATGGCAAAATGTCCCAATTGATTTTGAAGATGTTTGGGTTGTTGCGATGGAAGACATCCGTACACATGCAAGAGCTGAAAATCCAAATAAACCAATTTCAATCGACTTAGATAAACTGCTAAAAAAGATAAAAAAAGAACATCCAAATCTCTTTATAAATCTAAAAGAGTTTATACCAGCACAACTAAATAATCAACAATAGGCAAAAAATGATAGACTTTAACAAATTTACAAAATACTCAAAACCAGGACCAAGATATACAAGTTATCCAACTGCTTTGGAGTTTCATGAAGGTTTTGACGCAGAGACATTTAATGAAGAACTTGCAAATCAAGACAGTAATAGCCCACTTTCTTTATACTTTCACCTTCCATTTTGCAGAAGTGCATGTTACTTTTGTGGATGTAATGTAGTTTACACCTCTAAAGAAGATAAAAAAGATAGATATATTGACTATTTAGAAAAAGAGCTTGAGATCCTTTGTGAAAAACTAGATACATCAAGAGTAGTAACACAACTTCACTTCGGTGGAGGAACGCCTACATTTTTTAATAAAGCACAATTAGGACGCGTTATCACACTGATTCAAGAACATTTTAAAAACTTTTCAGATGATGCAGAAATTAGTTGTGAAATTGATCCTAGATATTTCACAACTGAACATATGGAAGTATTAAGTAGTGGAGGTTTTAACCGTATCAGCTTTGGAGTTCAAGACTTTGATCCCAAAGTTCAAGAAGCAGTCCACAGAATTCAATCTTATGAAGTAACACAAGGAGCCATAGATATCGCACGAAATGCAGGTATCAAATCAGTCAATGTTGACTTGATATATGGTCTTCCGTATCAAACGTTTGAAACTTTTAAAAAGACGCTTGATTTGGCATTGAAACTCAATGCAGATCGATATGCGGTCTTTAACTATGCGCATGTCCCATGGATGAAAAAGACGATGAGAAAGATTGATGAGACAACCCTGCCTCATCCTTCTATAAAATTAGAAATTTTAAAATATACTATTGAGTTTTTTGAAAACAATGGATATAAAATGGTCGGTATGGATCACTTTGCAAAACCAGAAGATGAACTCTTTAAAGCGATAGAAAAAGCAGAGCTTCACAGAAATTTCCAAGGTTATACCACCAAAGGCGGAGCTGATTTAGTAGGTGTAGGACTTACAAGTATCGGTGAGGGAAAAGATTATTATGTTCAAAATGTCAAAGATATGAAAGAGTACGAAGCAGCTATAGATGCAGGCAAACTTCCTGTACATAGAGGTATCAAGCTAAATGAAGATGATGTACTTCGTAACTTTGTAGTTATGGAACTTATGAGCAATTTTAGCCTTAATATCGAACGTGTAGAAAAAGAGTTTGGAATCAATTTTAAAGAGTATTTTGCAGATGGCTTAGCAGATCTTCAAGAGTTTGCTGATGCCCAGCTCATTACAATCACCGATAAAGAAATTTCTGCAAATAGTACAGGAGCAATGCTCATACGAAATATTGCCATGGCTTTTGATGCTTATATGACAAAAGGTGAAGAGAATAAAAAAAGGTTCAGTAAAACTATATGAGTATGACAAAAGAAGACATCTTTGATTTCACTAAAATTTCTGATGACTGTATCAAATGTGGTAAATGTATCCCAGTTTGTACCATTCATGATGTAAATGCAGATGAAGTTACAAGTCCAAGAGGGTTTATTGATCTTTTAGGGGCATATAAACGAGGTGATCTAGAGCTAGATAAAACTGCAAAAGATATCTTTGAGAGCTGTTTTTTATGTACCAACTGTGTGGAAGTCTGTCCCAATGATCTTCCAACTGATATGATAATTGAGCAAGTACGAAATGATATACGAAAAAAGTATGGACTAGCATGGTATAAAAAACTCTTCTTCTTTTTACTGCGTCATAGAAAGATTATGGATATCTTAGCAAGTCTTGGGTATGTCTTTCAAACATGTGGATTTAAGATCAAAGAGAAACAAAGTTCCATGGAACCACGGTTTTCACTACCGATTATCAAAAAAGATAGACTACTTCCAAGTGCTTCAAAAAAGAGTTTTCTCAACTCTTATGATGATGTTATTATCAATGGTGGAAAAGGAAAAATCGGGATTTTTATCGGTTGTCTTGCAAATTATACGTATACAAATATTGGTAAATCTCTATTAGAGATTTTAAAAGTTTTAGAAATCGATGTTTACTTGATCAAAAAACAGCTTTGTTGTGGAGCACCAGCATATTTTACTGGTGACTTTGATACGGTTGATTATCTAGCCAAACATAACATAGAGTATTTTGAAAGTTTCCAAGATGAACTTGATGCTATTATCATTCCAGAAGCGACATGTTCTGCAATGATAAAAATCGATTATGCACACTTCTTCCATGACAAAAAAGAGTGGAAAGATAGAGCCAACAATATCAGTAATAAAATATTCATGGCAACTGAATGGATGCACAACAATACAAAACTAAAAGAGATATTGGCCTCTCATGGACAAAACTCTGAAGAACTTATCACATACCATGACCCTTGTCATGCAAAGAAAATGCAAGGTATTCATCAAGAGCCTAGAGAACTCATCAAGCAAAACTATAAGTTTACAGAGATGAGTGATTCAAACCGATGTTGTGGATTTGGAGGGGTAACAATGCAGACTGAAAAGTTTCATTTTGCCCAAGCTGCTGGAAAACCAAAAGCTGCAATGATACAAC
>JADGDK010000052.1 GCA_016744895.1 Campylobacterales bacterium
GAGTGAAAGTATAGGTCCACATGAATGACATGATATGGGTTGAGCATGATATCTTCTATCTAATGGATTGATATACTCACGTTCACATTGATCACACATTTTAAAATACTTCATAGATGTGTATTTACGATCATAAGGTACAGTTTCAATAATACTATATCTTGGGCCACAATTAGTGCAAGTAGTAAAGCAGTAATTATGATATCGACTATTTGGATTATCCATATCATCTTTACACTCATTACAATACGCAATATCAGATGGAATCATAGCCTGTTTTGAACTATTCTCTTCACTTTTAAGTATCTCAAATCCATCTATATTTCGCAATGGCAATGTATCTTTTACAAGGGTGTCTATTTTAGCAAGTACAGGAAGCGAGCTAATAAGATTTAACTCAAAATCATCAATACTTTTCTCACGCCCCTCTATATCAATAATGACACCTTGTGCATTATTGAGTACATACCCTGCTAAATCATATTGGAGGGCCAACTGATAAACAAAGGGTCTAAATCCAACCCCTTGAACAATACCTGAAATTGTAAGTTTAACGCGCTTTCTCATCTTAATTTACCCAACTTTTTAAATGCTTGCGTGTATAATTCCATGCCCTAGATTTACATTATCAATAGGCATTTCTCTATTTAAATAAACAGAAAAATTCTTTGCTGTAATTTGATAAAATTTATCTAAAAGATTTCGTGACTTAAACAATGACCCAGCAATACATACAGCTTCTATATCATAATCATTACTAATCTCATCTATCGTTGAAGATAAAAACTCAGCAAAACTCTCTACAATTCCAAAACAGAGTGTTGGATTATCAATATTTGCTAGTTTAAAACTCATTGCTGTTCGAATCGTCATTAAAGGATCAAGTACGGGCTTGTCTCCAATATAGCGCATTTTATAATCAATTCTAGGTCCTTTAGTACCTCTAAAAGAGAATGCTTCATCTAGCACTTTTTGCCCAGCTTTTACGACATCATCCCCCTCATATATTCCTAATATGATCGCGGTAATTCCCCACAAGCGAAATATCTCAGCCTCACTTTGTTGAAACGATACTAAATTATTTACCTGATCAGGATACTGCTTTTGAAAATTGGCAACCAATTGCTCAGCAATCTCTCCCTCATTTCTAATTGCATCAAAAACTTCATGAGTATTTTGATAGGCACATGAAAATGAAACATAATCAACCAATCCAAACTTTGGAGAATGTAACATGATTTTGTTAGAGTAATCTTTACTAAAATAGAGTCCCAAAGATGTTTTTTCTTTAAGATCATTTTCTGCCATAACTGAATGAAAAGCACCATGACATGCTTCATATATAATACCCTCTTGATCTTGTAGTTCTCTAAGTCTAAAAGATACTTTAGGTGAAAGATCTGAGTGCTCCTCTTTTTTAGATATCGTCATGATATTGTTTTTATTATCTGATACATATCCATTTGAATAGGCACGAATATGACTATCACTCACGCCATCTAAAACCATAGGAAGGATACCTCTATCCCCTTGTGTAACCACATTAAGTCCATTTTCTAAAACAAGAACTTCCAAAGGTGTACTTGCACTAAGTTCTCCATCAAATTTCAGTTCAATTTGATGGGCTTTTTGATCATCAGGAGCAATAAAGATATGTTTTTCACCTAAGCTTAAAAGATTATGACTGATAAGTTCTAGTATCAAATCATCACTCATTTGAACAGCTAAATCAGTTTTAGAGATGTGCGGATATATCTCATTAAACTTTCTATTTGGAGCCAATGTTAATGTTGGTTTTTCAAAACTTGCAATTGCCAATGCCTCTCCTTGAGAAATATCACTTATAGAATAAACAGATGCTAAGTCAACACAAAGTATCTTATAGTCATCTCCTATTTTTTTGATATTTTTCTCATTTAAAAGACCTAATAGTACTGTTTGGCTAAATGTTTTTACTTTTACAATAGCACCATTTTTAATGACTCCAGCAAGTGAATGAAATATCTCTTGATCATCCCCTTCTATCTCTTTTGCAAAATTCTTAAAATGTAAAGGTGTTTTTTCTATACCACTTCCACACACTTCACAAGAGACAAAAGGATCATACGTTTTTAATGCTTCTTTGAGGCATTGTGGACAAAAAGAAAATTCTCTCTTAGGATGATTTTTTAAAGCATAGTACTCCTTTGGATATGCCTCATCGCCTACCACTTCTACACTACTATCTTTGATAAAAATAGAATGAGGTAACTCTGTTGAAAGTGTGGTTGCAAACTTGCTAAGTAACGTCTGATTATCAGACTTCATGTAGAGTGTAACCCTATCTTTATCTTTTGTAAGTCTTCCCTCTAAACTTGACGCATTTAAAACTCTTATAAGAATATTCTCCAAAACTTCTGAAGTTGAGATATATTCAAAAGAAAACTTTAAAATCATTGTACTCCCCTTAAATACGAACCTTTAGCAATATCATCTAAATCACAATTTTTAATATTTTTTGATTCAATCCCTAAGTCTAATAAATTATTTATGATAATACTCTCCATTAAAACACTTGATTTTTTGACTTCATCTGTCATCTCAAATGTCGAATTTTCACCTATCACAAACGGAACAACCCCCACAATTTTTGTAGGTGGTAAATCTCCCATAAGCTCTATCATTTGTAATGTTTGTAACATTTCAACTTCATGAGCACTTCCTTGCCATGTGATATTGTCAGGTACATTAGCAAAATCAAAAAAGTACACATCACCAATTTCACCATCATCGGTATCAACACAATCAATCACAATAATATAATCATACTCCGTAATAATAGGAATAAGACGATGTGCCAATGTCCCACCATCTATGATATCAACAGTATGTGCATCTGAATGAAAGCTATACTTTTCATCCAGATAATTTGCCAAGTGTACACCAATACCTTCATCCCCAAATAAGATATTTCCTATACCCAAAATCAACACTTTCATAACGCCCCTCCAATGAGAACTAATCTAAATCAAATACTTTTTCAGCCATATAATATAACAACAAGCAGATACCAACACCACCAATTGAAATTGCTATTTCACTAAAAGATGGTGCATAATGGATAAATGTCGGAACCTCTTGGTACTCTCTAAGCTTCATAGGCTGAAGTGGCATCAATTGCGAATCATGAACAAGATCATATCGCATAAAAAAGATCCCCACCATTCCCAATAGTGAACTATAAACAATCGCCGAAAGTGCTTTGGCTTTACTAAATAAGATCACCAAAAATGGGATCAATGCACCAAGTAAAATCTCACCTACCCAAAAATTTGCAGTACTTAAAACATGTCTAGCAGCATCTGCACGTCCAGGCATTCCGCCATAGATAGATGTCATCATTCTCCATACTTCAAAAAACATCAAAATTGCTAATAAAATTCCCAAAACAAAAGCAAGTTTTAAAAGCATTTTTTCAATTTCTGGTGGAAATTTTAATTTATATTTAAATCCATAAGCTATAAAAATAAGATAACTACCCGTAATCATTGCCGAGAGAATAAAATAAATTGGATAGAAGACACCATTTGCTATAGGACGAGCTATTAAAAACCCAAAGATCGCACCCAAATTACTATGTGCACTAATACCTACAATCAAACCACCAATTGCAAAATAACGCGCTATTTTATGATTTTCTCTCATTAAAAATGTAAACTCAAAAAGGATTAACACTAAATATGTCGCATAAAGTGTTCCCATCCACCAAATCGCTGAAGTGTATCCAGGAGTTAATATGTTATAAATCACCATACGGATTGGATGTCCAATCTCTAATAAGATAACCGCAAAACCAGAAACAAGTGTGATAACCGCCCCAATTATTGCCCGTTTTGAAATCACTTCAAATTCTTTGATCTTAAAAACATGACCAAACGATGATATGATACAAAGCCCCGTACTAGAAACTACAAAAAATACATACATAGCGATCAAAAGTCCCCATGGATGTTCTCTTGTAATGTTATAAGCATGATGTCCGTGTATAAAATATAAAACTGCACCTGCAGCAAGCAATGCCAACGCCACGACCACTATAATCGCAATAAGCAGATTAAGCGGGGTTTTTTTAAAATTAAATAGATTTTTAAATGAAAAATCCTCTCTAATTGGTATAATATTACTAAGATTCATCGTCATTCCTTATGTCAGATAGAAAAGTTTTGGTTTAGTACCTAAGTGGCTTTTCAAGGTAAAATACTCTCGTTTTTTCAAAAGCTGTGAAATTTCACTCTTAGGATCATCTAAATCACCAAATACTCGAACTTTTGTCGGGCACGTATTTTGACAAGCTGTTGTCGTTTTACCACGCCCTATTCTCGTATCAGCACAGAAGTTACATTAGTCAATTGTATTGGTACGATCGTCAATATATCTTGCATCATATGGACATGCATTCATACAATAACTACATAAAATACAACGATCTGGATCAACTCTCACAACACCATTTGCATCGTAAAAAGTCGCATTTGTAGGACAAACACTTTGACAAGGAGCATTCTCACAATGTTGACACTGTCCAGGATAAAAAGTATTTGAACCAATATCAAGATTTGGAAATGTTCCTCTAATCTCTTCCGTTGCTACCCAAATTCTATGTTCATTTGCACCTAATAAAATACCGTTCTCTTCTTTACACGCACTTTCACATGCTTTACAATTGATACAATTTTTATAATCTAGTGCCATTGCATATCTTGCCATCTTACACCCTCCTAATATCTACAATAGTCTCATGCATCGCTGCTGAACCAAAGACTGGTTCTATCACATCTTCAATGATCGTATTGTCACTTGCACCATTTTGATATGCAAGAGATAATTCATCAGAATTTGAGCCAAAACCATGTACAAAGTAACATGTATCCATACCTATCTTTTCAGTTGGATATGCTTTAATTGTGATTTTTCCTATTTTACTCTCAACCTCTACTTCATCCCCAAAACCTATCCCTTGTTTCGTTGCTAACGTCTTGTTAATCCATAGATAATTGGTAGGCATTAGCTCTAGTAACATTGGATTGTTGTTAGTTGCATTTTGTGTAAATTGTGCATGACGACCTGTAATGAGTTTAAACTTCCCTTCTGGAATTTTTGTATAAAGCTCATCACGCCATATTGGCATAGGATCTACACCTTTTTTTGCAAGATTTGGCAGATGACACTCTACTTTTCCTGATGGTGTTTTAAATTTCTTTTTAAGTACTGCAATCTCTTTTTCATTCACGCAGGTATCATGATATACATCACTTTTAAACTCCCCTGTGATGACAGAATAAAAACGTTTATTAAACGGATAGTATTCAAACTCATTTTCAGAAAGTTGTTTAAAGTATTGGTGCATATTTGGATAAAAGACCCCTTTCTCTACCAGATCTTTATAAGCTTCTTCACCATATTGACTCTCAATCAAATGTTTATTGATACTCTCTTGTGAATGTGAAAAAGGTTTCGCTAAATCATAACCATCTTCATCATAAACAACTTTTTCACCTCTATCTGCTATCTCTTCTTGTAAATCTTCATCATATTTTTTACTCACTTCAAAAAGAGGTTTAGAGAGTTTTTTGGCTAACCCGTGTACAATTTCTATAACAGGCTTACTCTCAAACATTGGCTCAACAACTTTGTTTCTTTGTGCTATTGAAGGTTGAGGACCACCAAATGATTTTACAGGATCAGTACGTTCTAAGTATGTACACTCTGGCAAAATCACATCTGCCATCAAAACTGAATCACTAGGCATCGTATCAATAGCAACAATAAGTTCCATTTTTTCAAACAATGCTTTTGTTTTTGCACTATTTGGGATACTTAGCATCGGATTTTGTTTATAGATAAACATTGCTCTTACTGGATACGGTGATGTACCTTCTAAAATCGCATTTCTCCAACCAATCCATGAACCACTAGCACCGATAATTGCTGCAGCTTTTTTTTCAATTCGCTCTCGGGCATTTGAGTATATTGGTGCAGGGACTTCATGAGAAGGTAGAGGAAGTTTCTTACCAAAAACAATACCACCTTTGATATCTATACCACCACCAAGTGCTGTAAATATTGCTTGTGCACGACGCAATTGAAAATCTTGTTTACTCCAAGCCGTTCGTCTACCTTGATAATAGATTGAGCGAGGAGCGTGTGACATAAAATCTTTAGCTGTTTTGATAATAGTTTCTGCTTTTATATCTGTAATTTTTTCAGCCCACTGCGGTGTATATCCACTATCAATAATATGCTGTTTATATTCTTCAAAACCATTAAAGTTTTTTTCAACAAATGCATGATTATAAAGTTTTTCAGTAAGTACCACATAAGTGAGTGCCAATACAAAGGCTAAATCTGTTCCTACTTTTATCGGTAACCACTCATCACCGTGTGCCGCTGTGTTTGTAAATCTAGGATCTACAACAATGAGCTTAGCACCTCTTCCTTTGGTTCTTTTAAAGAGATCCATAGTATCAGGTGTTACAATTGCTTCAGCACGGTTTGCTCCAGCCATAATGACGTAGTTTGCATTTTCTAAATCAGCTTGTCCATATCCTCCAATAGTCAGAGCATAACCTGCTAAAGTAGTTTGTAAACAAATGGATGAGTGATTTACAAAGTTTGATGAACCAATAGAGTTTTGCATAAAAGTTTTGTAAGTATGCTCAGCCATACCTTCACCTGCACAGTATCCAATGGTTGAGCGATTATCTTTTTCTTCATCTAAAATTTTAGTCATTTTCTCTTGGATATGTGTAAAGGCTTCATCCCAAGTCACTTTTTTATACTTTCCATCACCTCTTTGTCCAATACGAATCATTGGATGTTTGAGACGGTCAGGATCGTATAGTGCTTGAATTCCAGCATTACCACGAGGACATAACATATTTTTAGATTTTGGAAACATGGGGTTTGGATCGAGTTTGGTGATAATTCCATCTTCAACTCGAGCAATAGCCGCACATTTATTAACACACATCTCACATAGTGTTGTGAGCTCTTTGATATTATTAAAGTGAGAAGTTTTTGTTGTTAAACCAAAAGTTGGTTTGTGTGTATCTTTGGCACATAAACTTGTTACGCCAACAGAAGATGATACAACACTTAAAGCAACAGTCCCTTGCAAAAATTTTCTTCTTGATATTTCAGTTTGCATTTATAGTTCCTTACCATTTAAGGTATAAGTTTTTATTATAATTTAGTCAATTACTGAGGTAAAAGACTCCCCCTATTGAAAGAGGGGTCTTTTAGATTAGTCTTGGTCTTTTCTCTTCCATTTATGACCACTAAAGATGGCATCAACTGCACCCTCATGGCTGAAGATTGCATTGTATATAACCATATATACATGGACAACAACAAAAATTATAACACCCCACATAACGATATGATGTAGTGATCGTACAACAGCAAGTCCTCCTAGCATAACTTCAAGTGATCTCATTGGTTCATAAAGTAAACCACCTAGTCCATCGTGATAGCTATGCACATAAAGGATTAAACCTGTAATCACTAAAGCAAACATCATCAGATAAAATCCAATGTATGCTGCAAATTGTACTGGATTATATGCACCTTTTAGTGGTGGATGTTTTGTTATCAATAGATAATATCCCACTTGTTTAATCCACTTCATTGGATTTAAAAAGTCAATAAAAGCCTTTCTCTCATTTGAATGTTTACGGGCAAACAGAAAAAGAAAACTTTTATATATCAATACACCCAACAACACAAACCCAAAGATTTCATGCCAACTTCTAAATAGTGCATATAAAAAACCTGTTGGTTCAGCATTTATCTCAGGTGATAAAAACGGATACGCGAGATAAAAACCACTTACTGTCAAAATAACGATTGACAACGCACGAATCCAGTGCTGCCATCGATAGGCGGCACTAAACTCTACTTCTTCAACAATTTTTATTGTTTTAAGAGATTCATTTACTTGTTCCATAACATCTCCTTTTATACGCTACATGAGCCGTATAGTGGGTCTACCTTATATTCATTTAACGTATTGCCTTTTGTATCCATAACATGAACCGCACACGCGATACAAGGATCATAAGAGTGAATAATTCTAATAATTTCCAAAGGCTGTGCCAAATTCTCAATCTTTAGTCCTATAAGATCAGCTTCATAAGGACCGTGTTGTCCTTTTGCATCCATAGGACCAGCATTCCAAGTTGAGGGAACAACTGCTTGATAATTTTCAATCACACCATTTTTAATTCTTACCCAGTGGCTTAACATTCCTCTTGGAACATCCCCCATACCACGACCTTTGTACTCTTTATCTTTATCAATCACATAACTCGCACATGTCTCTTGATCTACTTTTAAATTTTCAATCAAATTATTAAATGCAGTAAGACCGTGATCCATGATAATCTTAGCTTGAAGCATTCTTGCTGCTGTTCTACCTAAAGTAGTAAATAGTGCAGCTGCTGGAAGTCCTGTTTTTTCTAAAAATTCATTGACAGGTTTGACAACTCTCTCATTTCCTTTTGCATAGTTTACTACTAAACACGCTAATGGTCCAACTTCCATTGGTTTTCCATCATATCTTGGTGATTTGATCCAACTATATTTTGCTTTTTCATCAATAAGCTTAGTATGCTCAGGTGAATTTTCAGGTCCAATACTCTCTCCATCAACAAAGCCAGTATAGTTAGGATCCGTTTCTCCATCATAAGGATGTAAAGCACTATCATTTTTATACCAAGAGTGTGTTGCCTCTTCGGTAATCAAATCTTCATTAATCTCAAATACTTTTGTAAGATCATTATCTGTGATAATACCACTATCAAAAACAAAATCATTTTTACCAATCATCATCTCTTGGTATGCCATAAAGTTTTTAACACCAGCAGGTTTCACAACAGAACCTTCGGTTTTATACATCTCAGCTGCCATAACGATATCTGGATAGTATGCGTTATCAATAAAATCTTTCATCTCTTGAAATTTTACTAAATACTCACCCATACGTGCAGGGCTTAAAAGATCCATAACACATGTCACACCACCAACCGTTAAACTTTGTGGATGCGGTTGTTTTGCACCAAAAATTGCAAGCATTTGTGCTGCTGTACGTTGAAGCTCTAACGCTTTAAGATAGTGCGAAAGTGCAATCAAGTTTTGCTCTGGTGTAAACTTGTATGTTCCATGCCCCCAATATGCATTTGCAAATGGTCCAAGACCCTGTGGACTTTTAGCAAGTTTTGCTGCTTTTTCTTGTACACGTATAAGATCATTTTCACCTGTTGCAATTGGATGGTCTGTATATTTAAATGCTAACTCACTCGCTTTTCTTGGATCTGCACTCAGTGCTGAAACAATATCAACCCAATCCACACCGTGAAGATGATAGAAATGTACTGGATGATCATGTGCAAATAGTGCAATGTTCATTAGCGTTCTTGTAAGTTCTGCATTTAATGGTGGCGTAATACCTAGTGCATTTTCAATTGCCATAGTACTTTTCAAATAATGTGAATAGGTACAAACACCACAAATTCTCTGCATGATAAAAGGAACGTCTCTAGGATCTCTTCCTTTTGCAATCACTTCAAGACCTCTCCAAAGTGTAGAAGAGGTATAGGCTTCTGTAACTACACCATCATCATCTACAACGACTTCAGCTCTTAAGTGTCCCTCGATTCTCGTGATCGGATCGACTACTACTCTTTTAGACATCTTATTTCTCCCTTCTTCTGTTAATCTTTTGGTTGTTTAAATGCGGATAATGCACCATGTGCAGCAATTGCTAATCCCGTTACGGTAAGTACTGATATACCGATTTTATCCACAGTGGCATCAGAGCCTAAACCACCAAAAGCAGTCTGAAATAGATTTCCAGAAATTGGCTCTTCAAATGGTCCCATAGTATCCCAAAAGTTTGGCTCACTACAACCGATACAACCATGACCAGCTTGAATAGGCCAACTTGTATGCTGGTTAAAACGTTCTTTACCACAATTGTTAAATGTATAAGGTCCTTTACAACCCATTTTATAAAGACAATAACCCTCTTTTGCCCCTGCATCACCAAACTCTTGTACAAATTCACCAGCGTCAAAATGTCCACGTCTTTCACAAAGATCATGAATTCTGTTTCCATATGCCCATTTTGGTCTGTTATATACATCTAATGCTGGAAGTGTTCCATAAAGGATAAAGTGTAATAGTGTTCCTACAATATTTTTTTCACTTGGAGGACATCCTGGTACATTGATAACTGGTTTGTTTGTTACTTTACTAAGTGCTACTGCACCTGTTGGATTTGGAGCAGCTGCCTGCACACCACCAAAGCTAGAACATGTACCGATAGAAAAAATTGCTGCGGCATCAGCTGCAGCATTTTTTGCAATATCCTGTCCTGTTTTACCATGTGGCCCAATAGTCAAGTACTGACCTTCAATCTTTTGTGGTATTCCACCCTCAACCATTAAGATGTAACGACCTCTATATTTTTCAATCGCATTTTCGAGATTTTGTTCTGCTTGCCAACCAGCAGCAGCCATAATTGTTTCATGGTATTCTAGTGAGATATAGTCAAAGATAAGACTATCAATAGATGGAGCATCAGAACGAAGTAAACTTTCACTACACCCAGTACATTCAGCCATATGTAACCAAACGATAGGTAGACGATCTGCAAGTTCAGCAGCTTTTGCCACAGTAGGAGCAAACGATGATGCTAAGCCTAAATAAGCAGTCATCGAACCTGCCCATTTCATAAAGTCTCTTCTGGTGATCCCTTTTTCTTCGAAAAGAGTTAAGATAGACTTACCCTCTTCTAACTGCGGAAGTTTTGCCACTTCCTCTATACGTTTATCAAAAATCTTTCTGAGAGATTCGCTGGAATGTTCCATTATTACCTCCTAAATGAATAATCATTCAGTAATTATAGTCCAATATTTCTTAAGTGACGATTAAATGGCGTCTTTTTAAAGTATAAGTTTTTGTTATGTTTTGAGGGTTTTAGTGTGTTGTACAAACAGAACAAACATCAAATGTTCTAAATATAAATTCAGCAACTTTTTGATCATTTAAACCTATCATTGCCTGCTGTGCAATACCCGGTTTCTCTTTAGTACCATTTGCAAGATTCCACTGCGTAGGAGTGATGATATTGTAGTGTTTTATTTTACCTTCAGAGATTTCAATATTATGAACCAATGAACCACGAGCCGCCTCAGTAACCCCTGTTCCTTTTGCTGATAACTCATTTATATCAACATTTGGATTGATAAATGAGGCTTCATTTAAATCCATTTTTCCTAACATCTCATTAGATTCATATAACAGTGCGCCTAACTCTCGTATACGAGCAACAACACGAACCAAAGCACTATCTTTTTTTAATGCATAAAAATTTTTAATTAAAGGAGTCTTATTTACCATTGCTCGAGCCAATGGCCCTACTTCATAATATTTATTTTTATAGGATATATTTTTAGCATAGCTAAATGAAGCATCAAAAGGCTGTTCTTTAATAAATTTTGTGTTAACGTTGTAGGGTCGTGTATTCATTACTTTACCTTTTTGAAAGAGCGAACTCTCACCAAATGCAATAAACTGTTTACTACTCTGCCCAAGTGTATCCATCTTATAGATGTAAAGGTTATTTAAAAGCTTGATAAAATCACCACTATGCAATAACAACTGATCAGGTTTTTCAATTGATAAAAAGGATTCTAAATCTAATTTTATAATCTCTGCTTCAAAAAACTTAATCGTCTGATAAAGAAACCCTCTTGCTTGGTTGATCTCTACATAAGTAGGATCACAAACTACACCACCGGGAACTACAAAAGAGCTATGAGGCCACTGACCACTAAATAGTGCAATTGCCTTAGTAATATTGGCACTAAGATGTGATGCTTTTAAAATACTATTTTTCTGTTCTAAGTTTGTTATCTTATGCATTTGTGGAATCATCACAAGATAAAGCCATTTGATATGATTTTGAATTAACTCAAGGTTGAGGGTAAACTCACGAATAAGTTTTGCTTTGGGTGTAATCTCTAATGGAACTCCTGCATTTTGATAACAATTTTCAAGGGCTTGAACCGTAGTCATAAGATGCGCTTGTCCACAGATTCCGCAGACCCTTGGAGTAATTATCAAAGCATCCATGGGTGCTTTTCCTACAAGTATATTTTCCATGCCCCTAAAATTTAAAAAGCGGATATCCACAAAATCAATAATTCCATCTTTAAAAGTATAATCTAATCTTGCTTCTCCCTCAACACGCTCAAGCATTTCTGTTTTAATCATCCAATAACCTTTTTTCAAGTCTCTCTATCTTAAATGCCTTAGCAACTCCTGTGATAGTCAAATATGCTCTTTTGGGAACACCTTCTGGCATCTGAGCAGGAATACCCATATTTGTATTTGTAGAAAATAGATTATTTTTAGGGAAGCTAGGTTCTGTGCATCCAATACATGGCATCCCAACTCTTGTTTTAGAGCTGACATCATTCCATAAGATCTTATTACAACTGCCATGTGTATAAGGCGCTTGACAACCATGTTCATAAAACAGACAGCCCTCTTTTAGTCCAAAAGATTTTGTATCTATTTTCCACTCAAAATACTCATTTCTTGAACATCCATTGTGTACCATAGTGGCATAAAGGTTTTTGGGTCTATGTAATTCATCTATCTCTATGGGTTGTTGATGTTTTATCATATAAAGTATTGTAGCAATCCACTCAGGATGCAAAGGACAACCTGGTATATTAATGATTTTATTTTCAAAAGCTTTTAAATAACCCTCTTTAGTATCTTTATCAAAAAGAAGTCCCGTACTATTTTCAGGATCAGCCTCTTTTAATAAACCTCCAAAACTGGCACAACTGCCTGCTGCAATAATCTTCTTTGCCTTTTTCCCATATCTTACAAAAAGGTCATACATCTCAACTTCAAGTCTTTGAAAACCCTCTTTTTTGATCGCTCCCTCTATGATAAGTATATCTATGTTGTAATTGTTATCAACGATATCATGTAGTGTTTTTTGAGTCTCAAAAAGAGGATGGTAAAGAAAATCAAAATGTTCTAATAAATTTTCAAATAATGGATAATTAAAAAAAGAGTGAGAATTTCCATTGCAAGTAACCCCTTGCAACCAAAGAACCTTATGTTTCATTGGTCTTTAATGCTAAATAGATATTGTTGCTAATATCATCAACATAGTAACTAAGTTTATTTGGCAACATCCGCTCTCCATGTAAAAAAACCATACCGCCAAGATAGCCCATAAAAAGACCAAATGCTGTAAAAAAGTCTTGATTTCTCAACTCTTTTTTACTCACACCCTCTTCAAAAAAGACCATCACTTCTGTTACAAAGGGAGAGACACATATCATACCTTCACAACCATCTGAGAATACTTCCCTATTAGAGAGATAAACACGTAAAAAATACTCAATTGTTTCGGGCTCTTCTACTGCAATTGTAAAATAAACTTCAACTATTTTTTTGATCTTTTCCTCAGAACTAATCTTTTGGTCATTGATCTTGCGAAATGAAAATCCCAATTTTTTTGAAATATACATGATCAATTCTTTGGCAAGTGCCTCTTTGGAAGAGAAATAATTATATAAATTTCCAACACTCATATCAAGTGCTTTTGCAATATCTGGAATAGTAGTGGTATAAAACCCCTCTTTGGAAAAGAGCTTTAACGACGCTACCATAATCTGTTCTTTTCTTTCCTCTTTGGATAATCGTGCCAATCTCTACTCCTAATATATAATACTGGCGTCATTTTAGCATGTTTTATAATGGTTTCTATTTCAGTAATAACTCTTTTGAACTAATAAGTGACCCAGCTACAATTAAAATACACGCAATAGCGATAGTTGAATTCATTTGGGCTGAAGAAAAGATAATTAGTAAAAAAGTTGATAATAGTGGTATAAAATATGAAAGTGAACCCAGCACTTTGATATCTCCATTTTTCATACCGTAATCCCAAACATAAAATGCACCACCAACAGGACCTAAACCTATCAAAATAGCTACAATAAACTGTGTAGTATTTGGTATCACTGTTTGTTCAAAAGATAGATGACAAAACAGTGATAAAAATGCAGTGGCAATACAAAAGCCTGTCACACTATAAATGGGTATATGAGATAATTTTTTTGAAATAACAGAATAACTTGCCCAAGTAAATGCAGCAAAAATAGCAAAAATATATCCCAAAGTATATTGACTCTCAAGTTGTAGTGATCCATTTTTACTCACCAATAAAAAAGCCCCTATAAGTCCAAAAATTGCACCTACTGTGTGAAACCATCTTAATCGTTCATTGGGTAATAAAGAAGATAACAATACAATAAGTAATGGCCAAAGATAATTTATGAGATTTGCTTCAACAGCAGGAGCATTTTTAAGTGCAAAAAAATAGAAAAAATGATAACCAAAAAGTCCAACTACACCCATAACCCAAGCTAATATAGGTACTTTAAACAATAAACTAAAAGCGTGCCCTTGAACTCTTAACATAACGATTCCAATAATTGAAGCGATAAAAAAAGAGATGGAAACTAACTCAAAAGGGGGAATATCTCCAGTAAGCACTGTAAATATTCCAAGTGTCGTCCATAATAAAATAGCCGCAATCCCCGAAAGATTACCTTTAGTTTGTGAGCTCATTAAATATCCTCTATAAATATTTGGAATTATATCAAAATGAAAAAAGAGTTTTATAGTTTTGGAATGGCGATAAAGCAGCAAATAAGTAATGTTTACTATAAAAGAAAATAAATGTATAATTTTATATGCCGTCTAATTTGTCAAAACTATCTATTTTATATGTTGAGGATGATGAAATTATTCGTAAACATGCGCTCATGTATTTAAAAAAGATATGTAAAGATGTATACACATCAAAAGCCCGATATTATTATCTCTGCTATTAAATACCTAGATAAGTGCTTGTCTAATTGTTTATTTTTTTTCATCAGTCATAAATTCAAGTGCATATTAAACACACTTTAACACAGATTAAAAAGTGTCCTAGAAATACACTGTATCTAGGGTATAATAACTACGCCTTAAAAGGGGAAAAAAAGGATGATAGGAAATTTTAATGTAGATATTCACAAGTATTACATGGATAAAAACAAATATACTCAACTTGATATAGTCAGAATGTTAACAGATGATTATGGAATAGAAACAAAAATAGATGCTGTAAAAAAATGGACTCGAAAAGAAAATCCATCAACTCCTAGTGATGATCGCGTAAATGCCCTTGCGTCAATCTATAGAATTTCTCCTCTTGAACTGGATACGGAATATGAGAATATAAAAAAAGAAATAGTAAAAAAAGAAATCAAACAAAACCCTGATCAACATATAAATATGATGGCCATCATGCAATCCATGCCCGATATAGTAATCTTACCATCCATAACAATAGGAACAGAAGAAATAATCAATCTAAGTACTATTGAGCCAACATATATTCATAGGGACTTATTACCGATAAATTTTGATTCAAAAAATGTCACTGTTGGCAAGATTTTAGGTGATTCAATGGAACCAAAATACAACGAAAATGACATAGTATTTTTTGATATTGTTGATGGGCGTAGTGTAATTTTGCCGAATGGTATCTATATAGTGAGGTATGGAAGCACTGTTCAAATTAAATCCGTACAGTTTTTAGGAAATGGAGATGTTGAACTTGTTAGCTTGAATCCATCATACAGAACTATAAGACCTGTAAAGGATTTAGGTCTTGAAGACTGGGAAATTATAGGTAAGCCGTTTATACACTGGGATATTGGAATAACTAGTAAATTGCAAGAAAAATAATAAAAACTAAAAGGAGTTTCAATGAGTAAAATATTAATCATTCTGGTGTCCATGGTAATTATACTAATTGTGTTATTTACACAGATATCACTATTTGTTGTTCAACCGATGGGGGCTATCCCAGAAGGTAAAACATTAGTTATTCTAAAGCTCAATAAAACCAATTTTATAGATAGTGCGGATGCAATGTGTGTAAGAGAAACAGGAAAACTTAATTTAATATGTAGAGGGATGATGTTATCAGCAGTAATAAAGAAAGGTAAAATCTTGACAGAATTACCATATAGTCATTTTCTTTATAAATTTTCAACCAACGGAAAGGAGTATAGTAAATAATGGAAGTACTATTTATAGGTTTATTAATAGGGTTAATTCCCGCAATGGTCGCACAATCCAAGGGGCGTTCTTTTTTGCTCTGGTGGTTCTATGGTACTATGATTTTTATCATAGCATTACCTCACTCATTAATTATGTCTTCAAATCAAAAGTCCATAGATGACAAGAAGCTAAAAGAGGGAATGAAAAAATGTCCATATTGTGCAGAACTAGTCAAAGAAGAGGCAATTATCTGTAGATATTGCGGTAAAGAATTAGATTTAGATAAAAAAAACTAAAAGAGATATAAAGAGAGGATCACTGTAACTTTCCCCTCTTTTTACGAAACCAGTTAGTGTACTAAGCTATGTACTAGATAAGACAATTTAGCCCCATCTGAAATTTATAATTTACTGATAACAAATCCATTGATTATTTATTTTATCCCATATCCACCTACCGCTCTCACTTTGACATACTTACTTTCTAGTGGCGGATCCATCTATAGGCATTTTAACGGCTATATTTCCCTTGGTTGGTTCTTTTATTCCATTTTTAGCTCGCCATACCTTCATGTCTCATTTCCATTTTGTATAAGCAACGTTTTATTCTTTTTTGTCTGACTGTCTACTTCTCTTTTGAATGAGACTATGAACTTTTCTTTTACATTATTTTAAAGAAAATATAAGAGAAGAGCAGTCTGCACGCAAAGCGGTTTTATTTTAGCAATAGCCTATAAAGACGATGAAAATCAACAAAGTATGCTTCAAATTATAAAAAATGGAAAAATTCATTACTGAACATTTAGAAAAGCTTACGCAGAAAGAAGGCTAGTAACGAAAGCTAAACAATTTACCGAAGATATATTTTGCGTAAAAAATGATTAACATATTACCAATATATATAACCATAAATATAGCAATAAATTTAGTTTTGTCATAGCTGTTCTCTTTATGTGTAATTTTATCCCTATTATATGGATTTTATATTATGTGACTAAAAAAAATGAAAGAGGTGAAAAGTGATAAATAGAGAATTAGATCAAAGTTCGATAGAAAGTATATCCGATGCAAACCTTAAAAAAATAAATTTCATAAGAAAGTTCGTATATTAGAGGCTTAAAGTGGTGGGTCCAGCAGGATTCGAAAATGAAAAAATTGCACTTATTTTTTGAATTGGCGTTATTAAAACCCTAAATATAGGCTTTAACACTAATAAATGGTACTTCTAGTAAATATTAGGTTTTTAGTTTATTTATCAAATTTTTACTTAATGGGCACACTTTTGGGCACAAAATATAAT
>JADGDK010000053.1 GCA_016744895.1 Campylobacterales bacterium
GATAAAACCTCTATGTTGGAAAATGTTGTTATCGTAAAAAATAGAGATAATATTCATACAATATATGCACATCTATCACAAATCGCACCAACGATTAAAGTAGGAAAAAAAGTTCCAAAAGGTTATGTACTTGGTCGTGTGGGAAGAGAATTAACTTTTGAAGTGACTCAAAATGAGAAGCATATCAACCCTATGAGATTAATCAAATAATGGCACTTTCCTAGCCATTTAATCTCCCTCTTAACATTTTTTAGTAAAATACAAAAAAATTTTGAAGGTCTTATATTGAGAAAAAGAGTTTTAGTAAAGTTTTCAGGTGAAGCACTAGCAGGTCCTGAGGGATTTGGAATTGACACAAAAATTCTTAAATACATTGCTGATGAGATTGAAAATCTCACTCGCAACAATATCGAAGTTGGTATTGTAATCGGTGGTGGAAATATTATCCGAGGAGTTACAGCAGCCAAAGATGGAATCATTAAAAGAACTAGTGGTGACTATATGGGAATGCTTGCGACGGTAATCAATGCAGTTGCGATGCAAGAAGCATTAGAACACAATGGACTCTATGCAAGGGTTCAAAGTGCCATTAAAATGGAGCAAATTGCTGAAACGTTTATCGTAAGACGTGCTAAAAGACATCTTGAAAAAGGAAGAGTTGTAATTTTTGCAGCTGGAACTGGAAATCCATTTTTTACAACAGATACGGCAGCAACCTTAAGAGCAGTTGAGATTGGTGCATCTATGATTATTAAAGCCACTAAAGTTGATGGTGTTTATGATAAAGATCCAAATAAATACGAAGATGCTAAAAAACTTGACGAACTCTCTTATGATCAAGCACTACATGACCATATAAAAGTGATGGATGATACTTCAATTGCATTGGCAAAAGACAATTCATTACCAATTGTAGTTTGTGATATGTTTACGCCAGGTAATCTACTTAAAATTGTAAATGGTGATTTAAGCAGTTGCTCAATAGTACAAAAGAGCTAAACAGTTATTTAAAGATAAAAAATTAAAATATATGATACGTAAGTATTGTGCTTTTGTAGAACGTAAATCAGATAGAAGTTTTGCTTCTATCTAAGATAACAATAAAATAGAAAAAAGGAAAAAAATGAGATTAGAAAAAGTAATTTCAAATGCTTTAAAATATGCTAATGATGATAGTTATATCTTATCGTTGATGGTATCAAAAAGAGCAAACGAACTTGCCGAAGGTGCAGAGCCATTGGTAAAAGCAGATAAGAACAAAATTAAACTTACAGATATTGCACTCATGGAGATTGCTGAAGGGGCTATAGTCCTTGATAAAATTATAGAAGAATAATAAAAAGCGATCTTTAGTGAATATACAACTAGAGCAGATTCAAAATATAAATACAATAGATGATGCAAGAGAACTGCTCTTCTCACATGCAAAAAATAATCAAAATATCTATGATGCTGTAGATTTTGCTACATCCTATCATCAACATCAATTTCGAAAAAGTGGTGAACCTTATATCATACACCCTATATGTGTTGCTTCTATTGTATGCATTTATGGTGGTGATGAACAAATGGTTATCGCTGCACTACTTCATGATGTAGTGGAAGATACACCCTGTGAACTTGATGAACTTATTGAAAAATTTGGCAATGAAGTTGCGGAACTTGTTGCAGGGCTAACAAAGATTATTGAGATCAGAGATCAAAAGCTTCTGCCCTCCTCTTCAGATGAAAAACTTATAGCTTCTGCACTCTCATTCCGTAAGATGCTTTTAGCCTCAATTAGTGATGTTAGAGTATTGGTTATAAAACTTTGTGACAGATTACACAATATGCTTACACTACAAGCACTCAATGAAGATAAACAAAGACGTATCTCAGAAGAAACTCTTGTTGTTTATGTACCAATTGCACATCGCTTGGGTATTGCTACTATAAAAAATGCACTTGAAGACCTTAGCTTTTTCTATATATTTCCAGGAGAACACCAAAAAATTGAAGAACATATATCACAATATCAACAAAGATTTCTCTTAGAGCTAAACGGTTTTATTTCAAAAGCTAAAACACTTATGCTAAAAAATGGATTTATTGATGGTGATTTTGAGATCCAAAAAAGGATTAAACATCATTATTCCATTTACCTTAAGATGCAGCGTAAAGGTGTTTCTATAGAAGAGGTTCTTGACCTTATGGCAATTCGAATCCTTGTAAAAAACCCTATCGACTGCTATCGTGTTCTTGGTATTTTACATCAAAACTTTAAACCACTTCTATCACGATTTAAAGATTATATTGCTGTCCCCAAAGATAATGGTTATCAAACTATTCATACCACAGTTTTTAATGATGCAACAATATTTGAAGCACAAATTCGAACCTACGATATGCATAAAACAGCACAATACGGTGTTGCTTCACACTGGAAGTATAAAGGGCATGAAGGGCTTAACCCAAAACTTGAATGGTTAAGAGAGTTAAAAACGCAAAGTGATGAGGGTGAAAATATTGAGCACATGTATGAGTTGGCAAAAGATGATCTTTATAGTGAAGATATCTCAGTATACTCACCAAAAGGAGATGTCTATCATCTCCCACGTGGCGCAACTGTCCTTGATTTTGCTTATGCTGTACATACAGAGATCGGAGATCATACTAGAAGTGCCTTTGTAAACAAAGTCAAAACACCACTTTTAACAGAACTTAAAAATGGTGATATTATTCGTATTATATTAGATGACAACCTCGTTTTACGATGTAGCTGGATTAGCTCTTTAAAAACAGCAAAAGCCAAAAATTCAATGCGAATTAACTGTAATCATAAACAAAAAGAGTTAGATTCTCTCACTGCAATTAATATACTTTTAACTATTTTTAACATTAAATTTGAGTATTTATCCCCTATTATGGCAGTAGAAAATAGTTGTAAAAATGTTTATAAATCTACAACAAATGTTATGCATTTACAAGATAGTATTTACCGTCTTAAAAAAGCAATTCTTAAAAATACAAAATTTCTACCTGCAATTGCTCCTTTTAAAAGATATCAACTTAGAAAACAGATATTTGATAATATTATTGTATATTCTACAAACCACATCTCAAAAAGTGTATTTGACTACTGTTGTCATCCTAAACGTGGAGATGAAATTGTAGCTTTCAAAAAAGGTAATGATGTGATTGTACATCATAAATTTTGTTCACATGCGGCAAAACTCATAAACGCTCATGAACCCATGGTATATGTACGCTGGGGAACAGATAAACCAGATAGGTATAAACTCCTTGTGAGTATTGAAAACAAAAAAGGCTCTTTAGCCTCCTTTTTACAATATTTAGCTAAAATGGACACAGATTTATTAAGTATTGAGTTATCTCGTAATGAAAATTCACATACAGACTATTTTGAGTTAGTTGTAGAAATACCAAAAAAGAGTAAAGATAAATTACTTAAAAATTTAAATCAAAAATATAAAATAATTGAATTTGTACCATTGGATGATGCTTACAAAAAGATATAAGGAACACTATTGTTTAAGATCGAGGATGCACTAAACGAGATACGCAGGGGAACTGCTGAAATAATTGATGAAAAAAGAATTGAAAAACTTTTAACTGCTTACTTGGAAGAGGGAAAGACTTATACTGTTAAAGCTGGTTTTGATCCAACTGCTCCAGATCTTCATTTAGGACATACTGTACTTATACAAAAACTTGCTCTATTTCAAAAGTATGGCGGTATTGTTCAATTTCTTATTGGTGATTTTACAGGTATGATTGGTGATCCAACAGGGAAAAGTGAGACTAGAAAAAAATTGGACAAAGAGACTGTCATAGC
The DNA here is from genome assembly GCA_016744895.1 of Campylobacterales bacterium. Taxonomy (GTDB): domain Bacteria; phylum Campylobacterota; class Campylobacteria; order Campylobacterales; family QNZT01; genus SZUA-1433. The sequence goes on from JADGDK010000053.1 coordinate 3,836, forward strand.
TAATGCAGTAAGTTATAAAGAACAAGTCTTTAAAATTTTAGATCCTGAAAAAACTGAAGTCCTTTTCAACTCTGAATGGATTGAAAAGCTAGGAGCTTCTGGTTTGGTCGAACTTACTACAACTTTTACAGTAGCAAGAATGTTAGAACGAGAAGATTTTGAAAAAAGATATAAATCTAATACGCCAATTGCTATCAGTGAATTTCTCTATCCCCTACTCCAAGGTTATGATTCTGTAGTACTCAAATCTGATATTGAGCTAGGTGGAACAGACCAAAAATTTAACCTCTTAATGGGACGAACCTTACAGCGTACTTACAATGTAGGTAAAGAACAATCTGTACTTATGATGCCTCTTCTAGAAGGTCTAGATGGTGTGAATAAGATGAGCAAGTCATTAAATAATTATATTGGTGTCACCGAAGATGCCAATACAATGTTTGCAAAAGTATTAAGTACAAGTGATGATCTTATGTGGAGATATTACGAGTTACTCAGTAGTAAAACTTTAGACGAAATTGCAATTTTAAAAACAGAAGTTTCTAATGGTACACTACATCCAAAAATTGCGAAAGAACAATTAGCAGCAGAAATCGTTACGCGTTATCATAACAAAGAGAGTGCACTCAATGCACTAGAAGAGTTTAATAAAGTTCATAAACAAAATCTCCTTCCAACAGATATAGAGTCATTTGAATTTGAGGGTCCAATTTGGATTGCTAAAGCATTGGTAGATGCAAAACTTGAAGCTTCTACTTCTCAGGCACGAAGGGACATTAAACAAGGTGCTGTCAAAATTGATCAAATTAAAGTCGAAGATGAACAGCTTCAGTTACAAAGTGGTACTTACATATTACAAGTAGGTAAAAGAAAATTTGCTAGCGTAAAGGTTTCATAATGGAAAGAAAAGCATTAAAAATTGGAAAATATACAATTACCAAACCAATCGTACAAGGTGGTATGGGTGTTGGAATCAGCTGGGATCAACTATCAGGAACTGTCTCCAAAGAAGGAGCATTAGGTGTTGTTAGTTCTGTTGGTACAGGTTATTATGAAGATAAAAAGTTTTCACTAAAAAATATAAATGAAAAACCCTACAGTGAAACAAATTTTTACTGTGAAAATGGGCTCAAAGAAATCTTTAAAAATGCTAGAAAAATTTGTGGCGATGCACCATTAGCATGTAATATCCTATATGCATGTAATGATTATGGAAGAATGGTACAAGATGCTTGTGAAGCAGGTATTAATATTATTATTACAGGGGCTGGTTTACCTACAAACATGCCTGAGTTTACAAAAGATTATCCAGATGTTGCATTGATTCCTATTGTCTCAAGTGCAAGAGCTCTGAAACTTATATGTAGAAAATGGAAACGATATGACCGTCTTCCAGATGCAGTTATCGTAGAAGGACCTTTAAGTGGTGGTCATCAAGGATTTACATATGAGCAATGTTATGAAGATGAATTTCAACTTGAAAATATTGTGCCTCCTATAATAGAAGAAGCAAAGAACTGGGGGAGTATCCCTATTATCGCTGCTGGTGGTGTTTGGGACAAAGATGATATTGATAAATTTTTAGAGATGGGTTGTGCCGGTGTACAAATGGGAACACGTTTTATTGGTACATTTGAATGTGATGCACATAATAATTTTAAAGATATTATTTTAGCTGCAGAGGAAGAAGATATCAAACTTTTTAAATCTCCAGTAGGTCTTCCAGCACGTGGTGTTAAAACAAATCTTCAAACTATAATTGAGAACAAAACAGCTCCAAAAGTTGCCTGTATTAGCAACTGTGTTGCACCTTGTAAGCAAGGGGAAGAAGCAAAAGCTGTTGGATACTGTATCGCAGATAGACTCTCTGATGCATATATGGGAAAAGCAGAAACAGGGCTTTTCTTTACAGGTAGCAATGGATATCGTCTTAAAAAACTCATCACTGTTAAAGAGCTTATCGATAAGCTAACCTATGGAGAGGATTATAATAACTAGAGTTCTACTAATACTATTTTTTAGTATTAGTCTTCTTTTTAGTGCCAGCTCCATCAAGGAAATTGATGGGCTGTATAAAAAAATTCCTTACGCTTCTAAAAGTGAAACTGCACATATCTTACATGAGCTTGAAAATCTCTATATCTCTTCAGTAGTATCAGATGATAAAATGGGAATTACTAAAACACTCAAAGGAATTATCAAGTGCCAAAAACTACTAGGTCTCAACTCTAAAACTTATGAAAGTGAGTTAGCTGAACTTACAAAAAATAGTCCTAAACCAAAAACTTATCCTAAAGCAAAACAGAGACCAAAACAGATAGCAGTACCAAAGAAAAAGCCTACTAATGTTTCAAAAAATAGTGTACTTAAAATTCGTTCCATTAAACAAAAAAATAACACCATCATTATCAAATTTAATGAACCAATGAGCAAATCAAAAATGCTCTTTTTTGAAATCAATCAAAAGGGTGATTATAAAGACATCTATGATCTTAAAGCTAATCTAAATTTTAAAGCACCAACACTATCACTATCTACCGTAAAAAGTGCAAAGTTAGCACAAAATAGAATAGGAAAGGTAAGACTTGTACTTTCTGATAAAAATAAGGTCTACTCAAATGCTTATATTAGAAAAGGTACACTTTTTATAGAAGTTCAAAAAAATCCAAACGTGACAAAAAAATCAAATCCAAAACCTAAAATTCTTCCTAAAACTAAAATAAACTCAAAGCCAATAATCATTAAACCATCACAAAATAATCTCTATGCTTCATCAAAAATTATTGTTATTGATCCAGGCCATGGTGGTAAGGACTCAGGTGCAGTTGGTTATAAAAAATATCAGGAGAAAGTTGCTGTATTAAAAATTTCTAAAATACTTCAAGGATTATTAAAAAAGAAAGGTTACAAAGTTTATCTTACTAGAGATAGAGACACATTTATCAAACTCTCGGCACGAACAAATTTTGCAAATAAAAAAGGTGCTAATTTATTTATTTCTATCCATGCCAATGCATCACCTTCTACCCAGAAACTTAGTCTAAAAGGGATAGAAACCTTCTTCTTATCTCCAGCAAAAACTGCAAAAGCAAAAAGAATTGCTGCAAAAGAAAATAAATCAGCAGTCACAAGTATGAATGATATGTCAAAAGATACTTTATTAAGTTTTTTAAATAAAACAAAAATTGTACAATCTAATAAACTGGCTATAGATATACAAAAAGGTATGCTTACTCAAGTTCGTAAAAAATATAAAGATATCAGAGATGGAGGTGTGAGAGAAGCTCCATTTTGGGTTTTAGTAGGTGCTCAAATGCCTGCTGTTTTAATTGAGTTAGGATATATTACAAATCCAATAGAAGCTGATAGACTCTTCAATCCATTTTATCAAAAAAGCTTAGCCAACGGTATTGCCAATGGTATCAACAACTACTTTATAAATAATCAATAGTTAAACTTACTATCTCCGATAGGCTCAAAACTTGATTGACCCGCTTTTTCAACGCGTACTTTATACTCTATTTGATTTCCATAGATATCTTCATCAAAGACCCGCATATCTCCAAGCTGTGTAGAAAAAATGTGATCCATTCCAATTGAAGCAGAATAATCAATCCAACTATAATCAGGGCTATTACCCAAAAGAAGATTTATCTCTTTTAGTTTTTCATCAGGATATGAGATAGAGTTTGCAATATAGAAAAATTCTCGATCTTTTAATTGTGTTAATTTTAAAAGCAGTGGATTATAATTTACTTGCGTTGAAAGTAATACATGGGGCATCACTTCATGTTGCGTAAGTTGTGATGCAACTAATGAGGATTTTACAATTGGCATATTTAAAAAGATTGAAGCTTTTTTCAATTTACTATTCTTTCTAATTATACCAGATAAGTCTGTTTTAATATTTTTAATATCTTTAGAATATGCAATACTTTCAAATGCCTGCTCTTTAACATACTCAGCCAACTCTTTTGAGCGTTTGCTTCCATCATTAAAAAGTACCACTTTATCATTGGCATATGTTAAAAGTGCATCTATTTGTCTTTTATAGTCAATACCACCAAAGATAATATTTCCCCCAGCTTCATTCATTTCATATTTGTTAACAGTAGGTATAAAAACAAGTAAATCTGAAGTTGTATTGATAACAACTTGCGCACCTTTCCCTGTCAATGGAGCAATCACAAGCTGATATCCCTTAGCTTTTATCTCTCCTAGTTTCTGAGAAAGTGAGAACTCCTCTTCATCTACACTGTCAAAGACCTCAAATTGAAACTGTGTGTCTTTAAAGAGTAAATATGAAAGAATACTATTTGAGATTGAATTAGCATATGATCCAATTACTTTTTTAGGAACTAAAAGTGCGATTTTAAGATTATTCTTACTGATATTTGAATACTGTGAAAGATCTACATTCTCATTTTCTTGATAATATTGTTCAGATTCAAACTCTACCTCAGCATTGTCATTATTACTTTTAATGAAAAGATCTGTTGTATTATCATTTTGAACCTCTGGTTTTTTATAATCTTGTGAATCTCCAAAATCATTACTAGACTCTACATCATCTTCATCAAAAATACCCATCATAATCATCTCAGATGGAGGAACCTTACTATACTCATTTTGCGCCTGAAGCTGCAAAAAAGTACCTATAATCAAAAATACCCATAAAAATCTCATAAAATAGCCTTTACTTTTAACATATCACTCATAACTTCTTTTTTTGCCGAAGGGTTTCGCAGTAGATAACTAGGATGAAATGTCGGCATTAACTTAGAAGTTCCAAAATTAATCATCTCTCCTCTTACTCGAGAAATCTTTCCACTCATATCACCTGTCAAATAACTATAACTAGTTGCACCTAAAGCAATAATAATTTTAGGTTTTACAATCTCAATTTGCTTGATTAAAAATGGTTTACATTTAGCAACTTCTTCTTCTGTTGGAGCACGATTTGCAGGGGGACGACATTTCACTATATTTGCTATATAAACATCCTCACGTTTTAACATTAGGACATTTTGGATAATACGGTCTAATAATTCTCCTGCACGACCAACAAAAGGTCTTCCACTATTATCTTCTAATTCGCCAGGACCTTCACCTATAAACATCAAATCTGCATGCACATTTCCTTCACCAAAAACAATATGTTTACGTCCTTTAGAGAGATTACATAAAGAACAGTCATTGATGTAAGTTGCTAACTGTGTAAGTGTTGAAGGCATATCACTAAGATCACTATTTTCAAATGGTACGCTTTTTATATCATCAAAATATTGATATCCAAAAGCACGCTGTTGGTAGAGAGATTGTAAAAGTTTCATCTGTTGCATAACAAAGATAATAGCCAAGTAGCTATTAAAAGATTATTATGCCGTTACTAAGTTCTCTTGTATCAAATGTGTTTCTACCTCTTTAAAACTAAAAACACTTTTACCTATATCTTTAAAATGTTTATAAAGAAGGTTATATCTCTTCTTACCTTCCTCAAATGCAACCGTATAATCTTTACTTTCATTACTCTGTACATACTGAATCCAATTCTCTTTTTGGCAGAGTTTATGCTCTTCTAAGAAAAACAGTGATTTATTATATATCTCCTCAAAAGATTGAATACCAAACATATCCATCAACTGCTCATTAGCATACTCCGAATCTTTATCACATACGACAAACATAAAAGATGCATTTTGATCTAAAATATATTGTGTATAATGATCAAACTCATCAATTTGCTGTTCCATATAACGATAATTTGTACACTTTTGAATAATTGCTGCCATCTCCATAATATCAATGGGTTTTAAAATATATTTATCCACACCACACTCTATCGCTTTAATTAAAAAATCTGTATCACTAAAAGCAGTCGTGACAGCGACAGGAACATTGGTGTCTAACTTCCTAATTTCTTTTACCATATCCAAACCATTCATAATTGGCATCTGAATATCTGTAATTACCATATCAAATTTATATTTTTGAAAAAGTTCTAACCCCTCTTTTCCATTTTCGGCAATATGTAAAGTTCCAATCAGTTTCTTTAAAAAAAAAGAGATCTCTTCTCTTGTATGAGAATCATCTTCAACATAAAGTACCATTAACGTTTCAAAAAGTCTTTTATCGATATTTTTTAAATTCATTAAATCCCTCTAATCTATATATTGTTTTTTTATTTCTAAAATTTCATCAAGATGTTCAAAAAAGATATCAATCATTTTTGGATCAAAATGTTTACCGCTCTCCTCTTTAAAAAGTGCATAAATTCTCTCTTCTTCCCAAGCTTTTTTATACACTCTATCACTACCCAAGGCATCAAATACATCTGCAATGGCAACTATACGTCCATAAGGATGAATCTCTTCTGCTTTTAAACCCTCTGGATAACCGCTTCCATCCCACTTTTCATGATGGTCTTTTGCAATGAATGCAGCAGCTTGTAAAATTGGTCTTTTGGAATTTTTAAACATCTGATATCCAATAATAGAATGTTCTTTCATTCTCTCAAATTCATCCCCAGTTAATTTCCCAGGTTTTTTTAAAATATTATCTTCTATAGCGATTTTACCAATATCATGCATCGTTGAAGCTATCTTAATAATGTCAATATCTTTCTCATATCCTGAATATTTTGCCAGTATTGCTGCATATTCAGCAACTCTTTTGATATGATTTCCTGTTTCATTTGAACGATTTTCTGTAACTTCCCCAAGTGTGTAAATAAGTTCTCTTTGCGTATCGTGAATCTCACGATTCAGTTCCACTATTTCTGTAAGATCATGATGAATACACACAATTTCTATAATCTCATGATGTACATCAAAAATTGGTATGTATGCACTACTTAGATGCACTTGTTTACCTTTTATTGATCTATGTAGTACTGAAGCATTGTAAACCTTTTTCTCATAAATATTTTGTTTTAATATATCAACACTATTAGAACCAGAACCAAATTCACATACTTGAAAATAATTATTACCAACGATATCCTGTCCATCAAAGCCTAAAAGATTTATAAAAGTACTATTAGCATAGGTGATCTTTCCAGTAATATCCATTCTACAAAGGGCTGTTCCAAGATCAAGCGCTTTTTGATATTCACTTAAAAAATGGATTTTCTCTCTTAAATCTTGTTTATTAATATTGAGGCGACTTTCTAATAACTTTCTATAGTTGATAAGCTCTGTTATATCATTTCGAATAAAGATATATCCTTCAACTTTATTCTTTTCATCCAAAATAGCAAATGCTGTCAAATCTACAATTAATGAAGCACCCTCTTTTGTACTATACATCACTACATCTTGATAATATTGTTCTTCTTCTAATCGTTGAAAAAATTCATTATATTTACCATCGTTGATCTCTAATTCATTCCAAAGAAATTGCTCATTTTTTCCAATTAATACTTCTTCACTATAACCTGTCATCAGGCTTAATTTTTCATTAACATATGTTATAAGTCCATCTTTATCACATTTAGTTAAAAGCATACGTTCATCAATAGCTTGTTGGTAATGTTCCAATGATTTTTGAGTTCTTAGTAAAGTTTTTTTCAAATTTAAATTTTGGGCAATTTTTGCACTTTTTTGAACAAGGTGCATCAAATCAACTGGCTTAGTGACATAATGGCTAATACCAATCTCTATTGCTTTAAATAAGTACTCACTGTCATTAAATGCGGAGGTTATAATGATAGGCACATCCATATCTAGTGCTTTTATCTGCTTAGCCATCTCAAGACCATTCATATTCGGCATCTGAATATCAGTAATTACAATATCTATTTCATCTTGATGCTCTTTAAAAAGGGCTAACCCTTCTGCTCCATCTTTAGCTTGGTATAATTTATTCACTTTAGAATCTAAAAAATAAGCTATCTCTTCTCTGGCTGATAATTCATCTTCCACATAAAGCACAGTCATCGTTTTTAATTGTAATACAGCCTCTTTTAAAGGATTTGTACTCATATAAATACCTTAAATGTTATTTTATACTAAATCGTTTGTTTTTTCTTTTTCTTTAATGGAAATACAATTGTAAACTTTGCACCATTATTTTGATTTATAACAGACAATTTTCCATTCATATTGCTCTCAACTATTGTCTTTGTCATATATAGTCCAATTCCTGTTCCTTTACCTTCTTCTTTAGTAGTAAAATAGGGGTCAAAAATCTTTGTGATAACTTCTTTTGGTATGCCTCCAGCATTGTCTCTAATTTCAATGATAGCTTTATCATTTTTTTCATAATTACAGATATAAATATGTCGCTTATCTTTTTTATATTCAACTAGAGCATCTTTAGCATTTGAGAGGATATTTAGAATCACTTGTGAAAACTCACTTGGATATCCATTCATTTGAATTGATTTATCAAATTCAGTATGTATTTTAATCTGACTGTTCTCATAACTAGCACTTATAAGCTCTATCGAATCTTCTATCGTTTGCGCAATTAAAAAATATTCTTTTTGCTTATTAGGTTTAAAGAAGTCTCTAAAATCATCTATCGTTTTTGACATTGAAGTGATAAGTTTTTTTCCTTTATCTACAGACTTATCCATATATTCATCATTTAGCTCATCCATTTGATAGGTAAACTGCATATTTTGAAGTACTAGTCCAAGTGCATTTAGAGGTTGCCTCCATTGATGTGCTATATTTCCTATCATCTCTCCCATGGCCGCTTGACGGGACTTCTGTATGAGAAGTTGCTCATTTTGATAAAGCTTTTTACTCTCATCTTGGACTCTTTGATCTAGAGTTTTATTCAGTTCTTCAAGCTGTTTTGATTTTTCAAATAACTCATGTGTTCGCATTTGAATTTTTTCCTCTAAAGATCGATTTAACTCTTCAATCTCTTCTCTTTGATTAATACCTTTGACTAAAGAACGATGAATCTTATAACCAGAAGGAAGCGATAAAATCAAAAAGAATCCTAAAAATAGTGCAACTAAATAGTAGGTATAAGTTGCACCAACAAAGACTAATGCCAAAATAAAAATAGATACATTTGTAACAATAAATATAAACACAGAATGAAAGATAGGAGTCAATGTCGATATAGAACCTGTAATTAAAGCAAATGTAAGTGCTACTAAGATAAATAACTGTAATTCTCCTGCATATACAATAGCAAATAAACTAGAAAGTCCCAATAAAAAAGAGTTCGCAAAAACTACATAGAGATAATATTTTAAGTATCTGTTTATACAATTTTTATCTGCAATATATAAAACCTTTACTGCTTTATAAGCAATTATCATTCGAATGATATAAATAAGAATTTGTAAAACAAGCCAAGGAATTAATAAAAACATAGGTGCAAAATCTTTGAGAATATAAAAAATAAACAGAGGAGCCAATAAATTAGCCCCTAGTGGTCCTGCTTTTAAATTTATAACTGATTCAATGAGTTCTTGATGATAATCAAATGATTTTAAAGTTTTTAACATTATTTATCCCATCAAAGCCTCTGGTAGTACTATCGTAAACACTGCACCATATTTATCATTCTTTACGCTAAGCTTCCCGTTGCAATGTTCATAAATAATTGTTTTAGACATATATAGTCCAAGTCCAGTGCCATCTTTCTCTTTTTTTGTAGAAAAATAAGGATCAAAAATTCTATTCATAATAGATTTAGGAATTCCTCCTCCATTATCCTTAACTCGAAGGAGTAAATTATTATCTTCGCATAATGCTTCTATAGTAATAGTTGGATTTTTAATTTTACGTTCTAGTAAAATATCTTCTGCATTTCTTATAAGATTTAATACCACTTGGTTCACTTCATTAACATAAGTTGTGACTAGCTTGGGACAGTTGAAATGTGTCTCTATTTTAATATTTTTATTTTCTACAGAGACTTTGATAATGTTTAATGTACGCGTCACAATCTCTTCTAAAGTAAGCGTCTCTTTCTCTTTCTCTTCTTCAAAAAAATCTCTAAAATCATCAATTGTATGAGAAAGATGTTGTGAATAACCAATAATTAATTCTATCTCCTTAGTAAACTCTTCTTTATCTATATCATCAAACATAAGATTTAAAGCTAAATTATTTGCAGTACCACTAATAGCAGAAAGCGGCTGTCGCCACTGATGGGCTATCATGCTAATCATCTCTCCCATTTGTGCGAGTCGACTTTGATGAATAAGTTGCTGTTCTTTCTCTTTTATTTGTGTAAGATCTAAAACTGTACCTATTCTAACTTGCTTACCATCCATTATCATATTGCTCGAACTTAATAAAGTAGGAAAAGTTTCTCCATTATATTTTCTTAGGTCTATTTCATAAGGGTCATTTCTCTCATTTTGCATTGCATTTTGAAGTTTTAACAGTTCATAATCTGGTACATACTCTATAATATTTATACCTATAGCATCTGATTTATTTTCCATTTTAAATAACATAACACCAGACTCATTAATATCTATAATATTATAATGCGAGTCAGTAATAATTATAGCCTCCATCGTCATATCAAGTAAATTTTGAAAATTACTATTTTTTTCGGTTAAGGCTTCTTGTTGTGCAATATTGTTACTTATAGATTGATTGATTCTAAAACTTGATGAAACAATGGCAACAATAAAAATAACCAACATAAATGCTGCAAAATAATAAGTTGTTGTCCCACCAATAAAAACTAAGCTTAAAATGATAATAGAAAAAGAAACAACAATATAGATAAAAACAGCATGGAATATTGAACTTAAAGAAGTCATAGCGCCAGCTACTATTGCAGACATAACAGCGATATACATAAATAATTGAAGTTCACCGGCATATAAGACTGTTAACATACCTGAAATCCCTAATAAAAAAGAATTTATAAAGATCATAGAAAGATAATATTTTAATAATTTATGAACAGTTTTTTTATCACTAATATATAAATTTTTTAATATTTTGTTAACGAGTATTGTACGAAAGATATAACTAATTATTTGTATAAGCATTATAGCAATAAGTATCGCTATAGGAACAAAGTCTTTGAGTATATAAATAAAAAATAGAGTTGCTACTATATGGGATCCAAATGGTCCTGATTTTCCCTTTAACTGTGTTTCAATTAACTCGTTATGGTAATCAATTGTTTTTAAAGTCTTTAACATCATTTATACTTTAAAATATCATCAAACACTATTGTAAACAGTGCACCAGTGTCACTATTTTCGACACTGATTTTTCCACTCATATTAGTCTCTATAATTGTTTTACTCATATAAAGTCCAATACCTGTACCTTTCCCTTCCTCTTTAGTTGAAAAATAAGGATCAAAAATTTTATTAATTATACCTTCTGGAATTCCTCCCGCGTTATCTTTGATAGTGATAATGGCTTGTTCATCTTGTAAATAAGATGTAATTTTAATAACTCTATCTTTGTGTATATTTTCTATAAGGGCATCTTTGGCATTTGAAATGATATTGAGAATAACTTGTGAAAATTCACTAGGATAACCTTGCAATTCTATACTTTCATCCAAATCAGTCTGTAATGTAATATTATTACTTTCATAACTCGCCTCGATAAGTTCTATTGTATTTTTTATCGTTTGAGATATATTGAAATTTTCTTTCAGTTTATTAGGCTTAAAAAAATCCCTAAAATCATCTATCGTCTTAGACATAGAAAAGGTGAGCATTTTGCCTTTATCTACAGATTTTTGCATAAACTCATCGTTTAACTCATCCATTTGATAATTAAAATGAATATTTTGTAGTACCAACCCTAAAGCATTGAGTGGTTGTCTCCACTGATGAGCGATGTTACCTATCATTTCCCCCATCGCAGCTTGTCTTGATTGTTGGATGAGAAGTTGCTCATTTTGTTGACTTTTATATCGTTCTTGTTGGATTCTATTATGCATATTGGTCAATGCTTTGGCAATCAATCCAATCTCATCATTTTTTTCATTATGTGGAAAAACCACATCACTCTCAGGTGTATAGGTACCTAAAATTGAAGAGAGTGTATAAAGAGGGTTAAGTTGTTTTTGAATATACCAACTAAAACCAATAAAAACAAAAATAAATGCAATTAAAAAGATAGAAATTATCTTCAAGTTTCTACTTAAAACTGATTTATAGTTTTCAATAGAATAATTCATCTCTATAGCCCCAATTTTACGATTAGTACCAGGTTCAAAAATATCCTCTGTCACTTTAATAGTCTCTATTTTTTCTATATGTTGGCTGTTATAAAGATTCTTTCCATGAGATAAAACTGCAACTTCTAAAACATATTTATTGACTAACATCTGTTTCACAATTTTCTCTATTTTATCATCCATATCAAGGTAGATCTGCATTGCTAACATAGGTGCATATGTTTGCGTAATTAACTGTGCTTTTTCTCTCTCCATTTCATAGAGCGTAGATTTATTCAATCCTATAATCGTGACATATAAAGCAATGTTTAACGCAAGCAATACAAATGCTATAATAAAAACTATCTTTTTTGATAAAGATAAATGCTCATTGCCCATTTTCAAGCTTTACTATTTGATAAAGAGCATCCACAAAATTAATCTTATAATTTTTCAGCATCTCTTTATTGAGATAAATAATAGTCGAATCTTTAATGGCTAAAGAGATTAAGATACTATTTTGAAAATTCTGTTTATCATAGGTATACACAATTAAGTTATGATCCATACCAATCTGCGCTACTTTTTGCATCTTTGAATCTTCAGAATTTAAAATATAATAAGCCGTCGATTTTTTACCTTTTTGTACTTTTTTATAAGACTGGGTAATAACATTGAGATTATATTTTCCTAAAGTACCATCAAATTGTTTTTCTATAAATGCCTTTACCTTTTGTGCCTCTCTTTGATCTCCTTCTTGATAAACAATAGAAAATTGTATCTGATTATTCACAAGTTTTTTTGAAACATCTTGGTCTAGTAAAAGAAGTTTTGGAAAAACCGTTGCTTGTGCTTTTAAAGTTAATTCATCATATTCATAACTAAAAAGAAGCATCTGTAAAAAAGTGAGTAAAAATAGTATCTTTTTCATCTTAAAACTCCTTTCTTAGACTAAGCAGAAAAGTTCTGCCCTCTTTGGAATAATCATCCATATAAGTCATTGGTAGAGAAGGATATGTCCCTTGTTCATTAAAAATATTTTTAATACTTAATGTCACATCCCAATCATGTACATAATTTTTATATTGTAAAGCACTATCAACAACGGTGTAAGCATCCATTTCCGTTCGTGGGTCCATATCAAGTCGTCCTTTTTCACTGCTATATTTTATGATAGAACTTAGAGATAAATTATCAAGAATATTATATATATAATATCCCTTTGCAAGAAAATTTGAAACGTGACTGAGTGTCTCATCATAACTATTACTACCATTTGTATAAGAGAAGTTTAGATA
>JADGDK010000054.1 GCA_016744895.1 Campylobacterales bacterium
GGCATACAAGATGTGCTAATATTTGCGATAGATGGACTGAATGGTTTCAATGAAGCTATACAGGCTGTTTATCCTAAAGCAGAAATACAAAGATGTATTGTGCATCAAATAAGAAGTTCTCTGAAGTTTGTATCTTGGAAAGATAGAAAAGCTATTGCAAAAGATTTAAAGTCTGTATATTCTGCTCTAACTGAAGAGGATGCCCAGTTAGCACTTACAGAATTTAATGATATTTGGAGAAATAAATATCCCAATATTACCGCTTCTTGGCTCAATAATTGGAGTGAACTCTCTACATTTTTCAAGTACCCAGATGCTGTTAGAAAGCTTATTTACACAACAAACCCCATCGAATCACTCAATGCAACGATTAAAAGAAAGACTAAATCTAAAGGCTCATTTCCTACTATAGAATCTGCTTTTAAGATGTTATATCTAGCTACACAGGAGATGCAAGAAAAATGGAAAGCTAACAGTTTAAGAAATTGGCACGAGATTTACCCTCAACTCAGTATATTTTTTAGTGACATTATGTCAAAATATACTAAGTGACTAGGATATAAGAGGTGGGTTTACACAGTTTATTTTACACTCTCTATTAAAGCTAATAAGATGTTTTTTAACTTTTTTATATACATCACTGTTTTATGTTGAACACTCAATATTTTAAGATCGACGATTTAAATAATTCAAGTATTCTAGATAAAATTCCTTTTTTTAGAAGTCCTTGTTCAATCATTGCAAGCTTAGAATATTTTCGTAAATCTAATGTTATTCTAGTCCATTCTTTTTGAGAATAATGTGTCATAGGTATATCAATCATACCTTTATAATGCCAACTAAATTCATAAAAATCTTTAAGTGTATTTTCTCTTTCATTTGCTTTTGTTAATTTAATTGCGTAATCTTTTAATATTTTTGCTTCTTCTAACATTTTATTTTTCTGAAGTAACAAAGAATGCTCATTTAATTTATCAATTAATTGCTCCATCTGTAGCCTTCAATTTAGTTCCAAAAGAGGATTGAATTACGTAATATAACGACCATCATAAGAAATATATTAGCTATCGTTTTACCATTTAACATAATATCATATTTCTTTCCATGTAATTGTTATATCTGAACTTATTTTAGCACTAAAAGTTAAGATTCATTCCCTGAACATTCCTCATGATATGATTCACCTGAACCTTCAGCACCACTTAGCCATTGCCATTTAAATAAAATGCCTAGTTTCCCGTTGCTATTTTTTTGAATTATACCTTTCGACTTTCCAGATAAGAGTTCATTACTGTTAGTGCTACATTGAAATAATAACTCAACTGTTTGTGGAGGTATAAATTTGCCCATTATACTTCCCAATTCTATTTCACCACCTTTATATTCACCAGTTATGGAACTTCCTTTTTGCCTATATGTAAAGACTGTTTGGGAACTTGATAAACCAGAAGAATTTTCTAAAGCTTTAAAACTTTTATGGTTTAGAGTGAAATTATTTTTCATGTTTCTTAATTATTCCTAATGACGGTATTGAAAAATATATAATTTTACTTAATATATTAACTCCATCAACTCCATAGATAATGTGGCAATATCATCAAATGAAGATTGATTTGAGAGTACGATAATACCATTTTTATTTTTTATATCTAAAATCATAGAGGAGATATATCCACCTACTAAACCGTCATGTTGATGTAATGTTTCAGTATATTTTGGGTTTTTAATCATCCAACCTAATCCCATTTTTACAGAACCATCTGAAAATGTCTCTTTGTGTGTTAATGTTAAAGTTTCATTTTTTTCATCAAAAGAAGCAATTGCAAATTTTGATAAATCTTCTACAGATGAAAAAATACCACCAGCACTTTCCATAGCAGGTGCAATAGCATAATCTACATCGGTCGCTAAAACTAGCTCTTTTTTGATTTTATTTTCTATGGTTGTTGTGTTGTTCATACTTAGTTTTTCTAATATACTTTCTTGAAGAAGTTCTTCATAAGTTCTATTTTCAATATTAGTAATGCTATAACCTAAAATCGCTACACCAAGATTTGAGTAGTGAAACTTGTTTTGTTCGTTTGTAAACTCTAGTGCATCTTGAAGATAGTCTTCTAGATTAGAATCGGTATAATAACTTTCTGTAAAATCTTTTGGGAAAGATGGCAGTCCGGAGGTATGGTTTGCCAACTGCGTATAAGTAATCTTAGGATTATTGTGTAGTTGTATAGGTAAGTTATCTTGAATATTATCATCAAAACTCAATTTGTCATCGATAATCATTTGCGCTAAAAGTGTAGAGGTGAATACTTTGGTTAGTGAACCAATCTTAAAGACTTTGTTGTAATTTTTAACAGTTTCTATAGTGTTGTTTTTTCGGATTACACCATAAAAGTAAATTTCTCCATTTTGGATTTTAGCGATAGAAAGTTGCGTATCTTGATGAAATCCTTTGCTATATTTAAAAATTGTATCAAGTTCTTTTTTATCAAAATTTGTGTTGTTTTGTAGATTGTTTATTTTAGCTACTGAATTAGAAGAACATCCTAAGATGACAACTAAAAATGTAATTGATAATATCCATAAGTATTTTTTCATTTTTGAATCCTGTTGATTTTTTAAAAGTTAAATATAACAGAATAAAATGAGTAAATAATGAGTTTTTATATTTTTAACTAAAAAACTTGAACTTGTATATCTAACGATGCACTTGAGAAATAAGTACTTATTAGCTCTCATAACTTTGATATATATTTTAAGTGGTCAGCATTTTGATAGGTAACTTCCCCCATAAAAGCATATTGAGTAAGCATAAACGCATTACGCATACAAAAAGATAATGGATGATCAATATAAGCCCCATCCATACCTGATAATTGATATGCCATACGAATTGCTTCTGATGTTTTTCTTGCTACATTTGTAGTTGCCAACCTAACCATACTTATTTGTTCTTCACTAGGTGTATTTCCTGCCATGATTTCATCCCACACTTCATCAGTTGCTTCATAGAAAAATGCACGAGATGAACGAAATTTTGCTTCAGCTTTTGCAATTTCTCTTTGAACATACTGTCTCTCACCTAAGTTAGGTGCTCCTGTAGCAGACTTTCTACCTTTGGCTAATTTAATAAGTAGTCACTCTTTTTAAAATAGCAATAGCTAAATACTCACTATAAAATGCTGTAAAGTAATTTTGTTTTGATTTTGTTAAAAGATAGTTTGCATTTATTAAATCTGAATTGCTAGATATTCCCTCTTTTACTTTATCTTTGACTATTTCATAGTTTCTCTTTGCTTGTTCTTTAGCTTTTATAGCTGTTTTTAGATTTAGTTTTGATACCGTTAATTCTTCTAAAGCTTCTTCATATTGTAGTTTTATTTGTAGTTGTAAATCTTTTTTTTGCATTTTTATTTGTTTGATTTTTTTATTGTAAATTAGCATTGAAAGATTGTCTTTTTTCCCATTATATAAATTCCACTTTAGATTTAATGTTCCTATACTTTGTGAGTCTGGATAGCTAGCTCTATTTGTTGGAGTTAAATCTTCACCATATTTATTGTAGCTTAGTTTTGCATCTATTTTTGGATAAAAATTACCCTCTTGAGATTCTTTGCTATTTTGGTATTTAAAGATAAGTTGCTCTAGTGCTTTTAACTCACTTCTATTTGCTAAATTTTTTTCTTTAAAATCAGATAAGATAAATGTATTTTTTGTGAGTTCATCTATATTTTCATTTTGCTTTAGTTCTCCACTCATAATATTTTTAAGTTGTTTTTTTGCAATCTTTTGTTCGTTTTTTGCTTTTTGATAATTTTGTTTTGCTTGTAACATCTCCACTTCAACTTCTAAGAGTTCATTTTGTGCTATTAATCCTTGATTGAAATAGTTTTGTGAATCAAAGTATTGTTTTTCATATAATTTTAATGCTTCGTATAAAGTTTGGGTATTTTTTTGTTTTGATAAGTATCCAATATAAATATTTTTTACATTTAAAATAAAGTCAGCTTTAAAGGATCTAAAAACAAATTTTGAATAGTTTACAGAACTTTGAGCTGACTTTATATCGTATTTGTCACTAAAGCCATTAAATAAATTATATGAAAGTGTTATATTTAGATTTGAGTCTTCATCTATTTGACTTTGACTACTAATTAATTTATCTCTACTATTATAGTTATAATTCAAATCTAGTTTTGGAAGGTATGTACTCTTAGATGAATCAAGTTTTACTTTTGATTCATCTACTATATATTGTTGTTGTTTTAGACTATAGTTATTTTTAAGTGCAATATCTACAGCTTCATTTATATCAAGGGCAAATAGGTTCATACCTAGCCCCAATGATATGATTAATATTTTATTTTTCATCGATTTTCCTCTCAAATGTTCTAATAAAAAGCATAAGTAATGCGGGAGTTGCAAAAATAGTAAATATTGTACTAAGTGCAAGTCCACCGGTAATAACCGCTCCCAATCCTCTATAAAATTCACTCCCTGGTCCTGGAATCAGAACTAAAGGTAACATCCCAAATACAGAAGTTAATGAACTCATATAAATAGGTCGTATTCTTGTTTTTGTGGCTTCTATAACAGCTAGTTTATAATCCATCTTCTTTTTTCTTATAAGATTTAAACTTTGATGTACTATTAAAATAGCATTATTTACAACGATACCAATTAAGATAATAAATCCTAACATCGTTAAAATATCCAAAGGTTGTGAAGCGACAAACATATTGGTAAGTTTGAGTCCTATAAAGCCACCAGCAGTTGCCAATGGAACTGTAAATAATATAACCAATGGATAAGTAAAGCTAGTAAATAATGCAGCCATAAGCAGATATATAATCACTACTGCTAACACAAAGTTATAAGAAAGTGCTTTTATTGTTTTTGTAAGTTGATCTGCTGTTCCACTTACACTTATAGTTACATTTTTTAAATCCTGTGTCTCTTTTAATTTTTTTATCACCTCTTGTACTTTTTCCATCGTTTCTTGTATTGTCATATTTGCAGGCGGTGTTACTTGTAAGGTTATGGTTCTTTTTCCGTTGTAGTGTCTAATAGAACTTATCCCTATTGTTTTTTCTATATTTGCTACAGCTGACAATGGTATCAAACTATTGTTTGGCAATATTATTTGGTTTGCTAGAATATTTTCAGGTGTCGCACTTGTTTCTTGATTTGCTTTTACTACTAAATCAATCTTCTTTTTACCATCTTGATCATAATCGCCTATTTGTTTACCATCCATCATAACATCTACTATTGTTCCTAACTCATGAGAACTAAGTCCAAATGCTCTTAGTGCTTCACGATTTGGTTTGATTTGCATCTCTGGGTAAAGTAATTCGATAGAGGGTACTGGTCTAATTTGTACTTTTTTGAGTGTTTGTTTTGTCATTCCAAAAAGTTTACCTCCCACTGCTACTAAATCTTCAATATTATCTCCAGATATATCAACATCTACAGTTTTACCTTTTCCTAATCCTTTATCAAAAATTCCAGATTGTATTGAGATACCAAAGATACCAGGAAGTGAGTTGATGATAGGACGACCTATAGGTATAAGCTCTCTTGCTCTTGAAACATCAGTTGTTCTTAATCCAAAAAGTATTTTATTGTCTCCTGCTGAGATGTAAAATGCTACATTAATAGCAGGTGAACCATCTTTTCCATCAATATAGGGATCTATCTTTTCGTAAAGATATTTTCCAATTTTATATCTCTCATTATATGATAATCCTGATGGTGGAATAAGTATGTTATAAATCAAGTTTTTATTACCCAATGGCAAATAGTCAAGTTTTGGGAAAAATGAAGAGATTGTTCCCACGGATAATAGAGTCAAAATCACAATTGTTGTAATCTTTGTAAAAATATTTTTTAATGACAACTTTACTATACTCATATAAACATCAACGATTCTATCTCCAAATCGTGATATAACTGTCTTTTTATGCTCTTTTTCTTTTGAAAATCCTACAAATTTTTTCCATAGTAAGGGTACAACAGTAACTGAAACAAACAAAGAAAAAGTAACTGAAGCCACAACAGCTATAGCTATATCTTTAAAAAGTTGTCCAGATTCATCTTGTAAAAAAATAATAGGTAAAAATACAGCAACAGTAGTTAAAACACTTGCTATTAATGCACCCCAAACTTCGCTTGTACCATCATAAGCAGCATCAAATATTGATTTACCCATCTTCTTATGTCTATCTATATTTTCCAAAACTACGATAGCAGAATCAACAAGCATACCCACAGCAAAAGATATCCCTGCTAATGAGATAGTATTAAGACTTCTTCCCATTAAATTTAGTACAATAAAAGTACCAAATACAGATATAGGAATCGCAATAGCCACAACAGCAGTAGGTGAAATAGCTCTTAAAAAAAGTATCAAGATAAATATAGCTAAAGCTCCACCTATCATAATATTGTTTTGTACTAAATCAACTGCACCTAATATGTAAGGTCGTTGATCATATATCCATATAAATTCTAAATTATTATCGTTTAGAGTAGTTGCATTTAGTTTATTTACCATAGCTTCAACTCTATTTGTCATATTGTTTATATTTGCGTCAGATGTAGGTTTTACACCCATAAAAATACCATCTTTACTAAACAACATAGCTACATCTCTATTAGTTTCATATCCAAATGAAACTTTAGCTATATCTTTTACATAAATTTTACTTTGTCTATCAGAGTAAATAACAATATCTTCTATCTCTTTGGCTGAATTAAATTTTGCGACCGTTCGCACCCGATAACTTCTTCTTGAAACATCTTTTATACCTGCTGATATATCAATATTTTCTTGTTTTAAAACTTCTATAATTTTAGGAATACTTAAAGAGTATTTTGAAAGTGCATCCATATCAAGAGTGATATGCATCTCTTTTTGAGTTCCACCAATAATTTGTAAATCAGCAACACCCTCTATCTTTTCAAAATGCTCTTTTATCTCATTTTCAAAAAATGTTTTATACTCATCTATACTTCTTTTATTTCCATCTTTGGTATGTAAAATAGTCCAAATTACAGGACTATCCATTGCCTCTTTTATGATAGGTCTGTCTACATTTACAGGATAACTAGGCACTTCATCAAGTTTACTTGAAACATCTCCAAGTGCTGTACTTATATTCGTACCTAATTTAAAAGTAAGTTTAATTTGCCCATAATTATCGTACGATGAACTCTCATATTTCACAAGGTTTCTTAAACTTTTCAATCTTATCTCTTGCTCTTTTATAATGTCTGATTCTATCTCATAAGGGGTTGCTCCTCCCCATGTTGTCGTTACTGTAATAATTGGTTTATTTACAGATGGAGTAAGCTGATAGGGTAGTTTATCTAAAGATAAATACCCCAACAACATCACAAGTAAAACAGATATGAGTACTATAAATGGGTTTCTTATCGCAGTTTTAATAAAATTCATTATTTACTACTTATGATTTTAGTAGGTTTTCCAGAAGATATTCTTTCGTTTCCTTTGATAATAACTTTTTGACCTACTTTAAGTTCAGGATTTCTAACTCCAACATTTGTACTCTCATACCCTACAATTTCTACATCTAACATTCTAGCTTTTGCATCATCTACTATAAAAACCACATCTTTTCCTGCTCTTTTTACTATACTATCTCGTGGTACGATAAAGCTTAATTGTTTTGCTTTTATAGGAAGTTTTACACTAGCTTGTATCCCATCGAATATAAATTTATCAGAGTCTATTTTGAGTTGAAATTTTATAGGGAACATTCTTGTAAGTTTATTACCTACTGGCAATTTTGCATAAATAAGAGCTTTATATGTAGTGTTATTTATAACTATCTCATACTTCTCTTTTGCATTTAATGTGTTTATATATTTCATAGGTATATCAAATAAAATATTTATAACTGAAGTGTTTAATAGTTTCGCTATCTGTTCTCCTCTATTTATCCATTGACCTTTTTGGATGCTTTTACTAACAATTATTCCAGAAAAAGGGGCTTTGATAGTTTTGTATTCTTTATTTGTATATGATTTTTTTAGATTTGATTTTAAAACTAAAACTCTATTTTGTAAAACTTGCACTTTTAATAGACTATTGTCATATATATTTTGGGCGATACTTTTGTCTTGGATTAGTTTTTCATATCTGTGAAGATTTTTTCTAGCATTTGCTAGTTCTGTTTTGACGATATTTAGACTTGCTTTTGCTGATTTGATAGTGATATTTAATATCTCACTATCAAGTATGGCTAAAATATCGCCTTTTTTAACTCTATCTCCACTACTAAAATTAACCTTTGTTACATATCCCTCTATCTTAGAAGCTAGTTTTGAGTTTTGTTCAAACTCTACGGTTCCTATGGTTTTACTTAAGGGGTTTATAAATCCTTGTGTGACTATTTGTACACCTACTAAAGCAGGTTTTGAACCTGCCATAGCTAAAGATGACACAAAGAGGATTAGCAGGAAAGCTCTATTCATCTTACTTACCATACCATTTTATAGTAGCTTCAGGTATAGACTCTGAAGTGGAATCATAGGGTTTGATGTCAATAAGTGACGTGCCATCTAAACAATCAATACCATCAATAGTAATAATATTGTCTTTTATATCAAGAATTTTCACCACCGAAACGCCAAGCGTGTTTGGTCGATGTTGTCCTCTCATAGCAAAAACACCTCTCACTATATCATCATGTGGGTTTGTGATATGAAGCTCATCTCTATTTGCTTCATGCAGCCAATAGATAACTATGATATGCGAAGCTTCATCAAGTGCTTTTAAACCATTTTGAAACTCTTTTGCTACTTCTAAGGTGCAACTATCTTGTGACATTGAAGCAAAGTATGGACACTCTTCAATCTTTTTGTAGGGAGTATGTATCTCTCCTATAGCTTGTAATTTCATAATTAATTTCCTTTTATTCTTATTTTGAAAATCAATTATAAGAAAATGACTACTTTTAAATATATAACAAAAGCTACATTTTTTATAATATTTCAACCATTTATATTGTACTCCTCACCAATATCTAAAAATCTAATATTCTCATTTTTACCAATCTTTCTTAACATCTGTTCAGGCTCTCCTAATGGTTCATCTGTTAAATCAAACGAACCAAAGTGCATAGGGATAAATTCTTTTGCATTTAAGTCTTTATAAGCTTTTAAAGCTTCTTGTGGATTGATATGACTTGATTGCATAAACCATTTTGGACTATACGCACCAATAGGTAAAATTGCTATATCTATTGAACCAAATAATTTTCCAATATCTTTAAAATGTTTTGAATATCCACTATCCCCTACAAAATAGATACTCTTATTTTTACTTTTTATCAAAAAACTACCCCATAATACTTCATCTCTATCTGTTAAAGTTCTTCTATACCAATGATGCGCAGGTAAAAAAGTTATCTCAAAATCTTCTTCTAGTTTATATTTTTGAAACCACCCAGCTTCTTGTGTATTTATTTTAGTGTTTATATCTTTTATGGTTTGTGTCATATTAAGTGGAGTTAAAGCTGTTGCATCTTTAAAATGTTTAATTGTATCACTATCAAGATGATCAAAATGTCCATGACTGATGATGAGATAATCAGGTTTAATATTCTCAATTTTAAAAGGTAATTTAGTGAGTCTTTCAAACATTGGAGGAGATGTAAGGCAAGGATCGGTTAATATTTTTTTACCATCAATTTGTATTAAAAATGTAGCATGACCACACCAACAAATATAATCTTCTTTGCTATTTAAGATATCTTCATTTTCTATTACTTTTAGATGATAGTTTTCATTTTCTTTTATCTCTTTTTTTGGATTACTAGAAAATCTCCATTTTAACATATCACAAAAACCATTGGCACCTGATTTTCCATATAAATTTTTAAATGTACCATTTTGTTGAAAATACTCTTTTTGATTTGCTTTTAGAGGGAGAGATAATGTTACACTAGATAACAATAATTTTTTTATGAAGTTTCTTCTTTTTTTCATGATTTAATCCTTTATTTAGGATACTGTTTAATTCTTCTTTAGGTATATAATAAAATATACAAAAAATATAACTATCTACCCATTCAAAAACTTCACAAATTCTTTTGGAGTTGCATTGTAATATTTTTTAAACATTTTAGAAAAATAAGCAGATGAGTTAAATCCACACTTAGAAGCAATTTGTGTAATTGTAAACTCACTACTAAGTAGAAGTTTCTTTGCTTGTTCTAATCGTACTTGAATAAGATACTGCGTAGGTGAAATTTTGAGTTCAGATTGAAATAATCTATTTATATGAGTAGAAGATAGCTTAACTATATTGGATAATTCATTGAGTGATATATCTTCATTATAATGTGTATCTATATATAAAAGTAATTTATTCAAAGTTTTATGTGTAGTATTTGTGTTTATTTTTTCTTTTATTGGAAATATCATTTTTAAAATGTGGTGTATGATTAATTTAGAATATAACTCTTTTATAGAATTTGATACGGTACTATCATTTTTACTTTCAGATATAAACTCTTTTATAAAATAGTTCAGTTTATTATTAAGAAGTTTGTATTCTTCGCCTATAAAATGTTTTTTGATAGGATTATATTCTTTCATCAAATCTTCAAAAACTGTAGCTTCTATAAATACAGTACAATATTTAGGTGGAATATATGATTTTAACTCATGATGTTTAATATCAGGAGAAAGGCAAAAAAGAGTTTGTTCTGTTGTTTGATAATCTTTCCCTTGAATATTTAAAGTCGTAAACTCATCTAATGGAAGTATAAACATATATGATGGATGAGTATGTTGCTTTGTATTTGCATATTTAAAATTATCATTTATAGGTAATACAATAGCTATGTTTTTTGATATATAGCACTCTATTTTTGATATTGTTTCTTTATTTATTGTTGGTGATATTAAGTTTTGCAGTGTTTTAATCATATTTGGATATTTGTTTCCCCTCTGTATAACGACTATGTACAAAAATATAAAGCCTGTTGGATATCGTTTTTATATTCATCATGATAACATCTTTTTTTGCTCAAAATATTTGTTGGCTGGGGCTTTATATTTTTGTTGCTACTACTTGTTGTACTTTATGTACTACTTCCATAAATCTGAATCTAAATATTTATGCAATTCAGAATTTAAATTTTCTAGGGAATTATATTTTGATAATATTATTAATTCTGATGATTTTGTAAAAAGTAACAGCTTTTTAATTGTTGATTTATTGCCTTTCAACTTAATTTTTTTAACTTCATTCCACGAGATAAGTGTCCATATTTTATCATTATAAAAATTTAATCCTTTTGGTGTTATTTGTAATTTATGTTTTTTTGCAAATTTTATAAATTGTTTTGTAGTGTAAATATTTACAAAAACAACAATCAATGCTATAACAAACACAATAAATACAATTTTTATTATAGGTCTTTCTTTATTTGTTGGTATGTAAATTGCAAGTATTAGATATAGTGCCAGAGTTAATAAAATAATTGTAGGTACAATATATTTTCTTCTAAAAATTTCTTTTTCTGATATCATAAATTCCATATTTTATCCAGTACATCAATTATAAGTTAGATATAGTTGTACAACGTTTGACTTTAGTGACGCTATACGTTCACTACTAGGAGACTGTGAAAGAACTCAACTTCAAACGACTATAAAATATTCTAACGCAACAAGCCTAAAACAACTCCAGAACAAACCCCTAAAATAGTATAATATAGTTATAGAAAGAGGCTAAAAATGGGACTATATAAACAAGGATTAAACCGAAAACAACAGCTGATGTTTCCACCATCTTTAGATGAGTTGGTGAATGAGGATAATACAGTCCGTGCAATAGAAGCCTATGTCAATACACTTAATATCACAGCATTGAAGATAAAAACAAAAAAGAGTTTGATTAAAGATGGACAACCAGCGTTTCACCCAAAGTTACTACTAAAAATATACATCTACGGTTACCTCAATAAAATAAGAAGTTCAAGAAGACTAGAAATAGAGATAAAAAGAAATATAGAACTTATGTGGTTAACCCAAGGATTAACACCAAGCTATAAAACTATTGCTAATTTTCGAAAAGATAATCCAAAAGCCTTACAAACTATTTTTAAAGAGTTTAGCATACTCATTAAAGATTTGAAACTCATCACAGGTGACTTAGTCGCTGTAGATGGAGCATTTTTACGCGCTAATGCGAGTAAAAACACCCTTATACCCCAAGGGCAGGCTTCGCGCTCATGAAAAAGACCGTTAAAAAAGATTTAGCCAAAATAGAGGAAGAGATAAATAACTATATGACTATTTTAGAAACTTTAGATAAAGAAGACAAACATCATACAAATTTAAAAATTTCCAAAGAAGAGATAGAAAAACTTGTAGAAAAAAAAGCACAATTCCAAAAAGATTTAGAGTTACTAAATACACTAGGCGAAGAACAATTTAATAAAACAGACCATGATGCTACTTCGATGAGTAAACCTTCTCATAATTTGATGGCGTACAATTCTCAAATAGCCGTCGACCACAAATATAAATTTATCGTAGCCACAGATATCAGCACCAACGGTCATGACTTAGACCAACTACATAATATGGCAATAAAAAGCAAAGAGATTATAGAAAATTCTGACATGATTGTCACTGCAGATAAAGGTTACTACAGTACACGAGAGATAAAGAAATGTATCGAAGATGGTATAGAAACTATCATACCACCAAGATGCACCGCAGCAAACAAGAAAATTAAAAGTGCAAGATTCTCTAAAAATCAATTCACCTACAATCATCTTGATGATTGTTATATCTGCCCAAATAACCAAATACTCTCAAAGATAAAAAAACAGTATGAGCGAAATGGAAGGATGTTAGATGTTTATAGAATCTCAAGCACTTACTGTAAAGTGTGTCCACTGAAACAAAATTGCCTTTCGGAAGTTACACCCAATAAACAGATGTATAGATGGGAACATGAAGATATCATAGATGACTATGTCAAAAAGATGAAAACACCACAAGCTAAAAAGATAGTGAGAAAAAGAGGTTCTATCGTAGAACATCCCTTTGGTACCATAAAAAGAACTTTAGGCTGGGATCACTTTTTAGTAAGAACAAAAAAGAAGGTACTTGGTGAAAATGCTCTTATCATGTTTACCTACAATTTCAAAAGATTACTCAACCTTATAGGGATAGCTCTGTTCAAAAAACTTTGTATTGCCATAAAAGAGAACAATCTGAACCAAATAAGAGAAGAGATAGCAGCGTATATCTTGATGTCTGCATATTATATGGCTTATTTTTTAGAGGATATTTTTTATGGTCAAGATTTCCACAAAAAAATGAGATTCCGTAGATAATTTAGATAGAAATTGACTGTGAAAAAGGCTTATTTAGGACTAAATTCACAGTCTCTATATTTTGTTATGTTTTTACACTAATTACTTTTAAATTATAGTTATATGCCTAAGTGTAATAACCATTTTGTTCCATTGCTATTTTTAACTATTTGACACAATTTAATAGCCTATTAGTTCCATATTCTCTGCTATAGATTTTCTTAATAATTCTTCAGCAGGTTTTTTTAATTTAGAAAGGTTTTCTATGGAGATAGATTTTTTTGTATCTGACCAAAGTTCATTTTCAACAATCTGAATTCCACCAACATAGTTATCATGTAAAATTTCTAGTTTATCATTTGAAAGTTGGTATGTTCGTAAATTATTATTAAGTTGAAGGTATGTTCCTTCCGTCACTAATGTTTTAGCTTTAATAAGAGCGATACCACTTGTTCCTACTTTTACATTATGGGCATATCCTCCACAAATCATTACTAAAAGAGTATTTAAGTTATTTTTAACCATAATTTTTTTGAAAAAATCATGATATTCTGTTCTTAGTTGAAAGTTATTTACTAAGTTTAATTCTTCTGTTGAAATAGACAATGGAACGGTAGTCAAGTTTTTATTTGTTAGATTATTTATAATTTCTTTCTCTATGAAATGATTTACTTTCCAAGTTGATATATCATTAATATGATCTTCACTTCCAAAGATTGTTAAACCTCTTTCAATTACTTCCATTTTACCATTGTGTGTTGCAAGTACACCTATTTTTGAAATACTGTTTAATTGAACAGATGTAAGTGCAGTTGATGTAGTACATCCTGTTAACCCAAATAATATTGCAATATTTAACACTAATATTTTAAATTTCATTTTTTTCCTCTTATTCTCATTTTTTGCACACCTTTTTTTAAAAAGGTGTGGGCTTACATAGAATGTATCAAATTTTATTAAAAGTTTAATATCTAAATATCCCTATCTTTAGTTTAAGAGATAGTGGGAACACTTAACATAACGTCTATCTTCACCAATATATGACCCGTTGCTATTCTTGATTATATTTATCAAGATAGAAAGTTGTTTGCAAGATAATGCTAAAACTGGATAGGGTCATATATTTGTGTGCTAGAACTTGTTATCTTTCTTAAGCTAGACACCATCTTTTTTTAAAAACTTTTCAATATTTTTTTGAAATTCAAGTTTTTTTTCTAAATTATCCTCATGTAAATCTCTTTCAAACTCTTTTGGTAGTTGGAGTTTTGGGATTATATTTTCTTTTTGTTTAATCGTAGGCTCATTATTTTCTTGCATCTCTCTATCTTGAAAAACCATGCAGTTGATGTCATTATCAATGATTTCTAGTTCAACTTTATAAATAAAGTCTTCTAAGACATCTTGTAAACATGTAGCATCCCCCAAAGATGTTGTTTTAAGATGTTTATCTTCTATTTTAAAAGATATGTCATTCTGTTTTAGTATTGCTTGATTTACATCTATGATAAATATACTTTGATAATCTTCACTTTTTAGTGTGCCGTTTAAAATAATATTTTTTAAATTCTCTTTAGTATCAAATTTTTCATTTGATACTAAAGATATAGCAAATCGGTGTCTATTGTCAGTTGATGTACTTATAATATGTTCTTTTTTTTCAACTACTTTTATATCATTTGGAGATACAATCATTTTTTCTGTTGGTCTTTTTTCATTGCACTCTTTATTATCTTGATATACTATTTTTTGCTTGACAATAGTTTTGATTTTTGTTTTAGTAACAATTTCAACATGAGGCTCTTGCATAATTATATATCCAATAAGAACTGAAACAACTAAAGAAAGGGCATAAATTAAATAATCTTTATTAATATTCATAAAACTCCTACTATTTAATTTTTTTTTTTAAGTATATTTTTATATAATCATAGCATGGTTACAGTTAATCGTAACTAAATTTTACTTTATGGAGATGTATATGAAAAAAATATTATTTTTTCTTACAGTTTTTTTAGGTTTGGCGAATAGCCTTTTTGCGATTGATTTAGGTACTCATGAGAGGGCTAAAATAGTTCAGATTTCTACAACAGATAGTTTGAGTCCAAATCTTTATCAAGTAAGTTATCCTGTTGAGTATGAGTATTGGAATGCTTCTTATCCGTATAATAGTATGAAATATAGTGGAGAAGTTAATACTTGGGCTTATACACAAGATTTTAGCACTTATTACAGTTATGGAAGTTGGGTAAAATACTATATGAGTGAAACAAATAGACCATATACCTATGTTTGGGTTCAAATGCCAAGTTATACACCAACCAATAAATCACTTCGGAGAGGGGCAACTGGAATCGAAGTTGTAAACCCAAGTGGCTATCCAAAATATTTGGGTAATAATATTTGGCTTTATTTAGATGTAAATTCAAATGATGTAAGAAGCTATGAGATGGTAACACAATTAAATACTTCTGAAGGAAGTGCAGATTTATATAATAATGTTTATTTTAATAGATTTAATCACTAGTTTTTTTGACATAAAAGTCTTTAGGCTTTTATGTCAATAGAGTCATAAATTTTATATTTACTAAAAACATCTAAAGCAAGTTTTGCATTTGCTAAAGCATGGTCATTTATAGGTTTTAATATAGCATTACTACTTACTCTTCCATTATTTGATGCCCAATCTAGTTTTTGAAATTCACTTTCCACAATGTTTGGGTTATCAAGCATAAATTCATACATGGCTATCCTGTTTCCGAGTCTAGCTACCATTTCACTATCACTTTGTTTTAGCTCTATATGATTCCACTCTAAGTTGAAACCATATTTTCTTAAATCTATGGTATCTCCTTCTCCTATACCATGTTGTTGATTTAAAAAATTTGTTTTCTCTATGGTTTCTTGTGATGGTTCTTTAGACTGTTCAATTACTCCCCTTTCGATAAGATTTTCAACAGAACTCTTAAACATAGGCATATTATATTCACCCAATTCTGATAAATCCATATATGAACTTATCGCACTATTTGCATCTCTTGAAGCCATTTTTAAACTTTTACCTTGCTCTAAACCTTCATATACAGAAGCATTATAAAAGTTAGCTAACTCTTTAGAATTTGAAGTAGCCCAACCCACTGGATATTTATCACGAGTGTTAAATATAAAATCTATCTCTTTTTTTAAATTTTCTTCTCCGCCATGGTCTTGAATAAATTGTTTATCTTTTTTTTCGATAAGTGCTTTTGTCTCATCTGTAGAAGGATTGTCAAAGTCAATCTTTACTGCATATTTTGCGATAGCTTCATCAATACTCAAATAAGCAGGATATTTTTCTTTTATAAGTTCTGTCTGTAAATTTGCTCTCTCTTTTGAATAAGTTGCTGGTGCTGGAGAGTAAACATCTTTATACTTTTCCTGCATCTGCTCCATACGACTAAGTGGTTTTGCTGATGAAATATCGCTATATGCAGAAATAGCCGTTGTTTTAGCGACTTTACTTGTTGCATATATTTGGGTTGTATTTGAGATAGAATTTATCATGATAACTCCATAGCTTATTTTATATTATGAAATACAAAGCAATGAATGTTCCCAAAAAGTTCTTAATTAAATAATTGAAATTTTTTCTAATTTTAGTGAAGCAAAATATATTTTATATTATTTTTATAAAGATTTTTGAACAACTTTTTTTAAAAAAGTTGTGGTCTTCCATAGCTAATTTTGAATTTGAAAAATGGTCTAATCCTATAATGACTTTCTTTTTGGCAAACATGAGGATATTTGAATTGTTAAGACAACTATTTATTAACCAACACTCTATACAAAATACCTCAATTATCC
>JADGDK010000055.1 GCA_016744895.1 Campylobacterales bacterium
AGATATACGTAATAAAGTCAATTCTTAAGAATAGATTAATTAAAGATCATTAATACATTTAATAAATGATTTAATAGAGTTAAAAGAGATTGATAGTTTTGAGAATGAAGTACAAAAATCTCAAAATGAACCGCAAAGAGTTACAAATAGAGCGATAAAACTTAGTTATAAAGAAAAATCTGATTATGAGCGTTTACCTACTAAGATAGAAGTGTTAGAAGAAGAGATAAAAGAGACAAATGCATGTCTCGCAAATCCAGAGTGTTATCAAAAAATTGGATTAACTGAACTTGGTCAAAAACTTGAAGCATTAGAATTAGAGTATGAAGAGGTTGTGGATCGTTTTTTAGAACTTGAAGAAAAAGTGGAAATGATAAATAATTTGGTATAATCCCAAAAATATATAGGAGAAATTAAATGAAAGTATTATTGATTAAAGATGTTAAAAGTCTAGGAAAATCAGGCGAAATTAAAGAGGTTAAAGAGGGATATGGCAGAAATTTTCTAATAGGAAAAGGGTTTGCACTCCATGCTACAGATGAGGTGATTTCACAGTGGGAAAAAGATCAGGCAGAACTTGTTCAAAAAGAAGCAGATGAGATTGCTTCTCTTAAAGATACTGAGAAAAAATTAGCAGATATTAAACTTCAAATTCATAAAAAACTAGGTGCTAATGGCTCACTTTATGGTGCCGTTACCAAAGATGAGATAGCACATCAATTAGCCGATCAGCATGGTATAGAAGTTGATAAAAAGACCGTCGAGCTTGAAAAAAATGCGATTAAAGCAACGGGTAATTATGATATTTCTATCAAATTAGGACATGGTATTCATGCGAAATTAAATCTTGAAATTATAGGTGATTAAATGTTTCATGCGACTACGATACTTGCTGTAAAAGGTAAAGATAAAGCAGTTATAGGTGGTGATGGTCAAGTCACATTTGGAACTGCTATTTTAAAAAGTAATGCTACAAAAATTAGAAAACTTTATAATGGAAAAATTTTAGCTGGATTTGCAGGAAGTACTGCAGATGCTTTTAATCTTTTTGATATGTTTGAAGGGATACTTGAACATAGAAAAGGAGATCTTTTAAAGTCTGTGATTGATTTTTCAAAAGAGTGGCGAAAAGATAAATATATGAGGCAGCTTGAAGCAATGATGATTGTTTTAAATAATGATCATATCTATATCTTAAGTGGAAATGGTGATGTTGTCGAACCAGAAGATGAAAAGATTGCAGCCATTGGAAGTGGTGGTAATTTTGCAATATCTGCAGCACGTGCTCTTGATAGATTTGCCCAGTTAGATGAAGAGAAACTTATTACTGAGAGTCTACAAATAGCGAGTGAGCTTTGTATTTACACAAGTGATAATATTAAAACATATACATTGGAGAAGTAAATTAAATGGACATGACGCCAAAAGAGATTGTTTCTTATTTAGATAAATATATTATCGGACAATATGAAGCAAAAAAAGCAATTGGAATTGCTTTACGAAATAGATATAGAAGAATGCAGCTAGAAGATGAGATGCAAGAGGAGATCATGCCCAAAAATATCCTTATGATAGGAACTACGGGTGTGGGAAAAACTGAGATTGCCAGACGGTTAGCCAAAATGATGAGCCTTCCATTTGTAAAAGTTGAAGCGAGTAAATATACAGAAGTTGGATTTGTAGGACGTGATGTAGAGTCTATGGTCAGAGATCTTGTCATGGCTTCAGTAAATATGGTTAAAGCTGAGCATAAAGAAAAAAATATAAATGCAATTGATGATTATGTTCAGAAAAAGATCATTGAAAAACTGCTTCCACCACTTCCTACAGGAGCAAGTGAACAGAAAAAAGAGGATTATGAGAACTCTTTGAAACGTATGAAGCAAAAACTCATAGATGGTGAATTGGACGATCTTAAGATTGAGATAGAGATCTCTAAAGGGATGGGTGAGTTAAATGATGCGACTATGCCTCCGGAGATGATTAAAGTTCAAGAATCATTTATGAAAATTCTTAGTTCTAAATCTGAAAATGTTAAAAAAGAAGTAACGGTGAAAGAGGCAAAAGAGGCACTCAAAGCTGAAGCGAGTGAAAACCTTTTAGATTTTGAAGCAATCAAAGCAGAAGCCCTTGATCGTGCTGAAAATAGTGGTATCATCTTTGTAGATGAGATCGATAAAGTTGCTGTAAGCGCAAAATCTCAGAGTCGTCAAGACCCAAGTAAAGAGGGTGTTCAGAGGGATCTTTTACCTATCGTTGAGGGAAGTGATGTTAATACTAAATATGGTGTAATTAAGACAAATCATATTTTGTTCATCGCTGCTGGTGCATTTCATCTAAGTAAGCCAAGTGATCTTATTCCTGAATTACAAGGTCGTTTTCCTCTTCGCGTAGAGCTTAGCTCTCTTTCAGAAGAGACGCTTTATAAAATTATGACTCAACCTGCGAATTCGCTTTTAAAGCAGTATGAAGCACTTTTGAGTACTGAAGGTGTAACACTAGAGTTTGATGATGATGCGATAAAAGAGATGGCAAAAATTTCACAATTAGCAAATGAAAAGATGGAAGATATTGGTGCAAGACGACTACATACTGTGTTAGAACGTGTGATTGAAGAGATTAGTTTTACAGCAGATGAACATAAGGGAGAGACTGTTATCGTGACCAAAGATTTAGTACAAGAAAAACTTGATGAAGTTGCAAATGATGAAGATCTTTCAAGGTATATATTATAATGGAAAAAGATACTAAAGCTGGTTTTATTGCCGTTGTTGGAAGACCAAATGCTGGGAAAAGTTCACTTTTAAACTTTTTTGTTCAAGAAAATATTACTATGGTGAGTCATAAAGCAAATGCAACGCGAAAACGTTCTGATGTGATTGTGATGCATGAAGATGCACAACTTGTTTTCATAGATACACCAGGGCTTCATGATAGTGAAGTGCTTTTAAATCAGTATATGATGGAAGAGGCGATAAAAGCCATTGGTGATGCTGATTTGATTCTTTTTCTCTCTCCTGTAACAGATGGCTTGGAAGATTATGAAAAGTTTTTAAAATTAAATAGTAAAAACATTCCTCATATCTTGTTATTGACAAAAATAGATCAAGTTTCAAAAGAGAAATTATTTAAGAAAATAACACAATTTGTAAAATACCAAGATAAATATCTTGAATTGATACCAACTTCTATCAAAAAAGGTACAGATATACCTCATGTTTTAGGCACTATTGCGAACCATTTACCTATCCATCCTTATTATTATGATCCAGAAATTCTTACAACCCAAAAAATGAAAGATATTTACCGAGAATTAATACGAGGTGCAATATTTGATAAAACCTCTAAAGAAATTCCCTATTTTTCCGATGTAGTTATTGAAAGGGTTGAAGAGTCCTTTGAGTTAGAGAAAGTATATGCCCAAATTGTCGTTGATAGCAAGAGTCAAAAAGGTATTATTATCGGTCATGATGGTGAAACTTTGAAGCGTATTGGTAAAATGGCAAGAGAATCAATAGAATCACTAAACGGAACAAAAACTTTCTTAAAACTGTTTGTAGTCGTGAAAAAAGGCTGGAGTAAAGATAAAAAATCTTTAGGGGAGCTTGGCTACAACTTTTAATCATTAATATGACTCTTTAACTACTAAAAAATTAGGTAGTTAACAATGCTGAAAAAGAGTATTATGGGATCAAGCAGTAAAACGATTGTTACTGTGGATCCATATTCATCGAGTTCATTTGAGTATCAAGACAATATTATCTCAAAAGGTAATATTAAACGATATGAACAAAAGAGTTTTTATAACTCTTATATTCAAACTAAAGATGTAATCTCCAGTACAGTCGATATTGATAACGATATAAGTCAAGAAGATATTAAAGATGCCATTGAGATTAAAGCTTATGATGAATTAGGTCTAGAAAGTTCACGTGAATACTCAATCTTTTATTTTGAATCAAATCGTACAGATAATGAATTTAAAGTATTTAATGTCATCGCTATTGATAAAGAACGGCTTGATGAAATATTTGGTGAATTAAAAGATATTAAATACATTGATTATATCACTGTTGCTCCTTTTTTAATGAAATCACTTTACACTAGAAATATATTAAGTGAAGAGAGTACGGACTGTTTTGTCTATTTTCATAAAGATGATGCTTTTGTTGCCATTTATCAAGATGGTGAATATATCTTTTCTAAATCGATTCGTTATTCTCTTAAAAATATCTCTGATACATTTTCAAAAGAGTTAGGTAAAAGAGTTGATGAATCTGAACTTTTTGCAATGCTCTCAAAATCAGGATTGAGAAACGAAAACAGTGCATACCAACAGCAATTTATGAAACTTTTTGGTGAAGTATTTGTATATATCAATGATGTTGTCTTATATGCTAAACGTGCTTATGGCTTAAATGCAATTGATCAAATATTTTTAGGGACGGAAATTGGAAATATCCCTGGAATGGATGAATTTTGTAATAACTATGTCAATATTCCAACAAAAAAATTAGAGTTTAAAATTTCTAAAAATGCTAATGAGATTAAAATAGATCCATTGCATACACTTCTTATCATCAATGCTCAAGAGTATCAAAGCAGTTATGATGAAAGTCTTAATGTTTCGATTTTTAAACGACCTCCACCTTTATGGAAGCGACCTAGTGGAAAACTTATACAATCTGTTGCTGCGGCATTAATGATCTCACTCGCTTATCCTGGATATCAGTTTGTATACGATAATTTCTTTTTACAGGAAGAATTAAAACAATTAAATGATGTAGAAAAATCACTTGTTTTAAAAGTCAATAGTATGAAAAAAGAGCTAGCAGCTGTCAATAAAGAGAAAGCAGCAATTTCTAAAAAGTTAAGTGCTAAAAATAAAGATCTTAACTTTAGAACGAAGTTACTTAAAGAGATCTATAGTAAAAAAGTTTCATATCCAATGAAGGCAAAAGTGTTAACCAACCTTTTTGATAAAGTAAATAGACATAATTCAAATGTTGTGAGTGTGGATAATAATAGTAGTGATATGATTATTACTGTAAGAAGTAAAAAAGATAAATTTGTAACGGAGTTAATGAAAGATATTTCTACTACTAAAGGGTATGAAGTCAGTACTGAGTTAATTAAAAAAGATGAAAATACCACTTATTATGAAAGTGCGATAAAGGTAGGGCTCCATGGCAATTTCTAGCAGAGAAAATAAAACAATAACTGATAAAATTGATGCCTATTTTGTTGATAAAAAATCCTCAGAAGCTTCACTGTTATATTTTGGTGCGATGTTATGTGTTGGGTTTTTAGTATATCAATTTATTTTTTTAGAAACAGATAAAAATATAAAAATTACAGAGTCAAAGTTTAGTATCGTAAAGAAAAAAGTTAATGAAGAACGACATTATTTAAATTCTAATTCACCAGCGATACTTCAACAACTTCAAAAATCAGTTGAAGCAAAACATATTGAATATGATGATACAAATTATAAAATCAGTTATGTTGATAATACTCTTACAGAACTCTCGTATCTTCTTTTTGATGATGAGAATTGGGCTACTTTTGTTGATAATATTTCACATCTAGCAAAAAAACATAAGGTTGAAATTAAAGAGATAGCCAATAAATTTTATGAGCCTACTTTTCAAAAAATTACACATGTTGTGGAAGTGGATATTAAGTCAAAAGGACAGTTTTCGAATATGGTGAAATTCTTAAATGAGATAGAAGAGAGTCAAATGGTAATTGATGTACATCAAATTAGTATTACTAAGCCTGAAGATAAACTAGAAGGTATTTTTAAAATTGCAGTATGGGGGATGAAATACTAATGAAAAAATTAATAATTTTAGCACTTTTGGCGATCTACATCGAAGCAAATGATAGTAGGCTTGCAATGGTCTCAGAATATAAAAATATGTTTTCAAAGATTGGTGAAAAACGTGTAGGAGTTGATCATAGGGTAGTTGACTCTGTTAAAACTCCATTTATAGTTGTGAAAAAAGATGCGCCCATAATAGTTAATGGGGAAATAATTCAACCAGCTTCAGAATATATTTTACAGGCAATGGTAAATAAAAGAGCCAAAATTAATGGAAATTGGTATGGCATAAATGATGATATAGGTGACTTAAAGGTAGTTTCTATCAAAAATGGTGTTGTCTGGTTAAAAAATAGTGAATTTAAAAAGAGATTAATAATGAGGAAAGAAAATGCAAAAATTAGTATCAAGTAAGTTAAAAAAAATGGTCTTAGCACTTAGCTTTGCCTCATTGCTGATTGGAAGTATATCACCTCTTGAAGCAAAAGGTTGTGATACTAGAACATTTAATATAAAAATTTCTGAAGAAGTTTCAACAAGCGAGATTTTAAATCAGCTTAGTGATGAGTGTGGATTTTCTGTCATTACAAAAGATGAAGTTGCAGGTGAAAAATTAGAAAAAAAGCTTTTTGGTATTAATATCAAAAAGATGAGTCTTGATGAAATTTTTGAAGTTTTAGTAAAAACCAAAGGTTTAAATTATAGCTATGATAATAACATGTTGCAAATTAGTGGATTATCAACGAAAACTTTTAAAATTGATTATGTCAATACCGAAAGATCTGGAGTAAGTAATACTGATATTTCTCTTACGGGTGATTCTGCCGCTGCTGATGATGAAGGTTCAAAAGGTGGATCCCTCTCTACAGGTGCTACCATTACTTCAAGTGATAAGTTTAGCTTTTGGGAAAAAATGGAAGCAGAACTTAGTGCTATTGTAAATGCACCTTCAGATAAATTTAAAGCTCCAAGTCCAATTATTAATAGAGAAGCAGGACTTGTTACTGTTAGTGGTACAACAGCGCAGGTAGATCGTATTTCTGGCTATATAGATGAGTTAATGAATAGACTACATAAACAAGTTTTGATTGATGTGAAAATTCTTTCAGTAAATCTTGATAAGTCAAGACAAACAGGTATTAACTGGGGTGAAATATATAAACTTCAAAATATGGGGTTAAAATATGAGCTTCTTAACACAAATAACCTCAGTGAAATTAATGATGATGCCATCGAACTATTTGGTGATGGTAATCCAAGTGCTCATGCTTCATTTATGAGGCTCTCTGGTAGTACTTCTATTACAGATCTTTTAAAGTTTTTAAATACACAAGGTGATGTGACTTCAATTTCTAATCCTAAAGTAGTTACTTTAAATAACCAACCAGCAGTTTTTAGTTCAGGAGATCAACTCTATTATAAACTTTCATCCTCTTCTAGACAGACAGGAAGTAATGCTGCCACTGAAACGTACAATAATGAAGTTGTAAAATCAGTATTTGCTGGGGTTCTTCTGGATATTACACCAGAGATTACTGATGAGAAAGAGATTATTTTAAAAATTAATCCTTCTATATCTACGGTTAAAACTGAGGTTAAAACTGATGACTCAGGTGTGAGAAGATTACCACCTGATTTGATGAAACAGCAAATTTCGTCAGTAGTAAAATTAAAAGATGGTGAAAAGATTGTATTAGGTGGTTTGATAAAATCTCGTAGTGGAAATACAACATATAAAGTACCCATTTTAGGAAATTTACCGATATTAGGGTATGCATTTAAACAAGAGCAAATTACTGAGGTACGAGAAGAGTTAGTAGTCATTATTACACCTCATATCGTAAATCCAAAAAGAGGACAAAGAAGAGTGCTGTCTCTTAAAGAGCTAGGATATCAGGGTATTAAGTAGTATAGACTCTCTTCCCATATTTATAGTCTTGGGAGAGAGAAATTTATTAGAAGCTTTGCTTCTAAATATAAAATAGATAAATATAAAGAGGAAAGCAAGTTGAGTAGAATAAGTACAATCGTATCTGAATCTGAATCTGAAAGAAAGATTACTGATGATAAAGGTTTTATGCAAAAGTTTTTATTGTTACTTACGATTATTGTCAGCTTGTCGGCTTATATCATAGTGCAAGGCTTTAATGCAGTTGATGATCTTTCCTTGTCCTATACTGATAATCTTAATATTGCCTCTTTAGAAATGGTTGAGAGGGAAATTAATGGCAATAGTATCAATCTTGCTGTTATAGAAGATGATTTTAGCGAATTAGCTTCTATTGATTTAAGTGGTATTTCACTTTTTCAGCCAACTCAGCCAGTAGTAAAAGTAGAAGAATCGAAATATGAACAAAATCATAAAGAGACTGTTAAAGAAGTAAAAGTTATTAAAAGAGATAAAAAGAGAGTATTTATATCATCACAAGATGGCAATTCACTCTCTTTTATAAAGAAAAAGTTTTATGCTACAAATAATGCACTTTTTTCAATAAAATTAGCACAAAAGTTTTATGAATCTAAAAAATATCAGCAAGCACTGAAGTGGTCTTTAATTACAAATGAAATCAATTCAAAGAGTGAACAGAGTT
The DNA here is from genome assembly GCA_016744895.1 of Campylobacterales bacterium. Classification (GTDB taxonomy): domain Bacteria; phylum Campylobacterota; class Campylobacteria; order Campylobacterales; family QNZT01; genus SZUA-1433. The sequence continues at coordinate 8,416 of JADGDK010000055.1, forward strand.
GGATTATGTTTGCAAAAATTAAAGATAAGATGGGAAAAAGGCAAGATGCTATCAATGCTTTAAATGAGTACTTAAAGCATGAAAATTCACCAAAAGCAAAAGCACTACTAAAAGAGATTAAAAAGAGCGTATAGGCAGGACAATGAGAAGCAGAGAAGCATTTGGAATTCTTGATTTTTTACAAGAAAATAAAATTATTACTCCGGAGATTGCTCTAGAGATTGAAGCAGAGCAGGAAGAGATAGGGGATGATTTAGGCTCGATTCTGATAAAGCGAAATATTGTAAATGGCGATACTTTAGTTTTGCTTCTTATTGAAGCAGTAAAAAGTGGTGTCATTCGTTTAGAAGATGTTTATAGTAAATTTTCAGTAGATATAGATAGTTTTATAGAGAAGTTTGCACAAAGTCGTAATTGTGAATATGTGGATTTGTTTAGTGTGGATGTGAATTATACTATTGGTGCAAAAATCGGTTATGAACGTATTGGTAAAATAGGAATACTTCCTTACAAAGAAGATGATCTCAATGTTTATATCGCAGCTAAAGATCCATTTGATATGGGGCTTCAAGATTCATTACATAGACTATTTAGAAATAAACTTATAAAAGTAGCAATTGCCAACCCTGATCAAATTGCTAAACACCTGCACAATATAGAAGTAAGTGAGAGTGTTAAAGATCTAATCTCTGAAATTAGACAAGAGTTTAAAGCAAGTGACTCAAACGATGAAGAGAGTTCTGGAATTTTAAAGCTTATTGAGCTTATTTTAAAGACTGCTATTATCAGTGGTGCGAGTGATGTCCACGTCGAACCTACAGAAACCAATTGTATTATACGTGCACGTATTGATGGTATGCTTAAAGAGATATTTGTTTTTGATAAAGATATCTATCCCCCACTTGGATCTCGTGTAAAACTTTTGGCAAATTTAGATATCGCAGAGAAGCGAAAACCTCAAGATGGTAGATTCTCAGCAACAATTATGGAGAAGCATTACGATTTTAGGATGTCAACACTTCCTATTATGACTGGTGAATCTATTGTTATGAGGATTCTTGATAAATCAAAAGTTATGATTAAGTTAGAAGATTTGGGTATGCATCCTGAAAATTTTAAAAAGTTTCGAACTGCTATGGATGCACCATATGGTATTATCTTTGTAACTGGTCCTACGGGTAGTGGTAAGTCTACAACACTTTATGCGGGTATGAATGCTATAAAAAGTGTAAAGCGAAAGATGATTACTGTAGAAGACCCAGTTGAGTATCAGATGTCACTTCTACAGCAAGTACAAGTTAACAATAAAGCAAATCTTACTTTTGCTTCTGCGCTAAAATCAATTTTGAGACAAGATCCAGATATTATTATGATTGGTGAGGTTAGAGATAAAGAGACTTTAAAAATTGCTATAGAAGCTTCTCTTACAGGACATCTTGTTTTATCTACTTTACATACAAATGATGCAGTAAGTGCGGTAAATAGAATTATTGATATGGGAGTAGAGGCATATCTTGTTTCAGGTGCACTTGTTGCAATTCAAGCACAAAGATTGATTCGTAAAGTATGCCCACATTGTAAAGTGAAAACTGTATTGCCTAAAGAGATGCTTAACGATATAAAAGATTTTATACCTGAAACGTATCAGTTTTATAAAGCAAAAGGGTGTGAAAAATGTATGCAGACTGGATATTCTGGACGTGATATGGTCTCAGAAGTATTGGTAGTGGATGAAAATATTCAAAGCATGATAGCACGTGGATTATCTAAAGAGGAGATTTTAGAATATGCCCTTGATAATGGGTTTGTAACGATGTTTGAAGATGCAGCAGTGAGAGCTGCTATTGGAAAGACAACTATAGAAGAAGTATATAGGGTGGCTAAATCATAATGAACTATTTTGAAGTAAATTTTATTTTCAAAGGTAAAAGAGGCATGGAGCTTATCAAAGCAAAAACAAGAAATGATGCTATTTCTATTGCAAAAGCAAAACTTAATGGTGGTACCGTTTTAAAAGCGCTTCAAGTTCCAGCACCACTAGAACATAGAATTGCAGATTTAAAAGAGCAGTATTTTGGTAAAATTTCACAAAAAAAGGTTAAAACTGAATCTTTAATCTCTGCAATTAGGCAATTGGCAGTTATGACTAATGCTGGTATTTCAATCCATGATAGTATTAAAGAGGTAGAGAAAGCAACAGTTGATCCACAACTTAAAGCAATTTTTGAAGATGTTAATGAGAGTTTAAATTCTGGTAAGAGTTTAACAGAATCATTTATGCCTTATAAGTATCATGTTGGGGATGTTACCCTAGCGATGATTGAGTTAGGTGAGAGTACTGGTGATATGTCTTCATCTCTAACAAAGCTTTCTGAAGTTTTAGAAGAAATGATGGAAAATGCTAAAAAATTGAAATCTGCTTTGCGGTATCCAACAACGGTAATTGTAGCTATTGCTATTGCCTTTACGATATTGATGGTTTATGTTGTTCCCAAATTTAAAGAGATATTTGAAAAGTTTAATGCTGACCTTCCTATGCCAACAAAAGTATTGCTTTTTTTAGAACATGCGATTAATAATTATGGACTTTTTATTTTAGCGGGTATTATAGGTATTGTGATGTACCACAAATATATGTATAAAACCAGTGATGGATATAAACGTAAATCCGATAAATATATACTCAAAGTATATCTCATTGGAAATGTTATATTTTTTGCATCTTTGAGTAGGTTTATGTTGATTTTTACAGAACTTGTACGTGCAGGTATTCCTGTTGCAGATGCTTTAGATACTGCTTTAATGACAATTGATAATGAAGAGATCAAAGATAAACTCTCAACAGTAAAGTATGAAGTTGAAAGAGGTTCTAATCTAACAGATGCTTTTACCAAAACAGGTCTTTTTGAAGGCATGTTGATGCAGATGATAAAAGCAGGTGAACAGGGTGGTGCATTAGATAAGATGCTTGAAAAAGTAAGTGATTATTATAAGGCAAGATTCAATGATATTATCGATAACCTCTCCTCATATATTGAGCCAATTTTAATTGGTTTTATTGCAGGAATGGTTTTAATGATGGCACTTGGAATTTTCTTGCCAATGTGGGATATGGCTTCAGCTGTTAAAGGCTAAATATCGGATACGTCCTAAGGGAGTAATCCCTTAGGACTACGCTAACGCTGTGTTTTCCTCAGCGGAAAGCTCACGGGCAGATGAACCGCCCTTTATCAAATTACTTTGAAAGTTAAATTGAAGCACTGTTTATCTGTTGATGGGTACTCTGCCAAAGAGATTTATCCTTTTTCTGTATTAAATGTAATTTAGCCAATTTCCTACGCGGCTTTGTTCTTTTTTGATGCTGGTGGGGTTACCATGTCCTGTGTAGACTTTTTTATCAAACTTCAGTTCTAAAAATTTTTGAATACTTTTTTTCATATCTGCTGGGCTAGAGTAGGGGAAATCAACTCTTCCGATAGAGTTTTCAAAGATGAAGTCTCCGGAGAAACAGCAATCTTCGATAATAATCATACTATTGCCAGGCGTATGTCCAGGCATCCAGATATATTTTATTTTAATCCCTTGTAATTCGAACTCTGCATCTCCTGTGATTTCAAAATCGGCTTGACTTGGAGGTGTTCCTTGTCCGAATGGATCTTTTTGTAACATAAAAGCATCATCTTTGGGTATATAAATTGGAATGTTTAGTTTATCTTTGAGTTCTTGATTGCTCCAGACATGGTCAAAGTGTCCGTGTGTATTTAAAATTGCAATAGGGTTTGTTGTATTTTCTAGTACCCATGTTGTAGCACCCATACCAGGATCGATAATAAGATCTTTTCCATCTATAGTGACAATATAGCAGTTAGTTTGATAACTTCCCATTGGCTTAGCTTTTAATTCCATAAATAACCTTTAAAATATATTTAATAATTGTTTATTAATTACTGCTATTCTAGCACAAAATGTTTCATATCGATACAGTGCTTGTTATTCTTGATTAAAAAAATAAAATATATTTTAAAAGTCATTTTTTATTTACTTATCTTGCCGATGCTGTATCGTATAAATATAAAGGAGAATACTATGCAGAAGATCAATACTTTTTTCGTTTTAATTTTAGTGCTATTTTTATATGGATGTGGAGGCAGCTCATCTGAACCAGTTAATCAGCCTATAGATGAAGATGAAAAATTTTCATTAGAGTATAAAGGGCTTCGTTTCTTTAGTCCTAATCTTCCTTATAGTGCATATAAGTTAGAACAGTTAAGTGATGCTGAGTTTAATGCACTCTCATCTGAAAATAGATTAAAAGTTGCAGATAAACTACTCTCATCTCTATTCTTTGGATATCCGTTAGATGTTTTAAAAGCAAAGATAGATTCAGGTGTTTTTATGAGTCAAATTAAAGAGGGCTTAAAAGAGAATAAAAATGATTTGACAAAAATTGAAAACTATATCGCTGATGAGGATTATTTTGTGCGTTCTAATTCAAATATGGAAGTTATGGATATCTTAGCACGATTGTATGCATTAGAACATTTAGATCGTCATTTTTTGATTGATTGGAGTTCTTATATTTTAACGCAAACTATTATGTTTTCACCTGCTTATGAGTTAGAGTCTTCACATGAGCCAAATACTGAAAGAGTTTATAATAGATTAGTACGTTCTCTTGAGGAGGAAGCTACTATGCGTTATGTGACTTATCTTCACATGATAAGTAGTGATAACTGGAGGCGGTTTAGAAGTCCTGAAGATAATGGTCGTGAAATGATGGAGATCTATTTATTGGATTTTGATGATGCAAAAGTTCCATTAGCAGGACAGACACTTCAAAATTGGAAACTTGATCGTGATAATGACACTTTAGTAATTTCTCTCAATGAAAATACGAAGCCCATTTCACTATTTAATACAACGATTTACAATGGAGATGACTTTTATCGTGAACTTGCTAAATCAAACACTTTTTCAAACGGCGTAGTACGTAGGTTGGTTGATTTTTTCTTTACGACCCACACTGTAATACAAAAGGATGGTATTGTCTCTAAAATCGTTTCGAGCAAGCCTGAAACTTGGCAAGATATTTTAGTGCAAATTACCTTTTCAAAAGAGTTTTTACTACATTCTAATCATGCTAAAAGTGCAGAAGAGCTTTTTTATTCTATGACAAGAAAGATAGAGTATAAACATTTCAACAGGACGTTTCAATATTTTTTTACTGCGCTTGAAGATATGCATCAAGCTTCTATGAAATATAAACTTGGAAAGTTAGAACGTGTACCCTTGGATACACTCTCTTTTATCAATTATCATAAATTTATAAGAGAATGGGTGATGATTAAAAAAGTAAATAGTAATAAACTCAACAATTATAAAGCGTGGGATAGCTACGGATGGAAACCAAGTTTTATTTCTGATGAAAATTTCTCTCTGAATCAAAACGATCCAAAAGGGAGTTTGAACTCTTTTATTAATCATCTGTTTCAAAGTACAGTTGCAAGATCAGCCACTGCCTCTGAAATGAAACTTTTTGAAGATCATATGTTAGAGGTAGTAGAGGGTAAAATTGAATATCGATACGCTTTTGATCTTTTAACAGATAGAAAAGCTAATGTCGCAATTTTAGTGATGGATTATATCTCAAGACTTACAGAACTTTATAGATTTGAAAAGGTTGTATTATGAAACGAAGAGTATTTATTAAATTATCTGCAGTGTTGGCAAGTACTTTAATTATTTCGGATAAAAGCCATGCCAAAGATGTGGATATTAGCAAAGTGATTTTTAACCAAACTAGTTATGCTCAAAATAGTGCACAGACCATCATGATTTTTCTTTATGGTGGTGCTTCAGAACTTAGTGGAAATCTTACAAATATTGATGAAATTAAAACAGTATCACAAAGTAGTTATGACAATTATTTTAGAGGTGTTACAAAGACAGTAAACAGTTTTTGGCAAGAGGCAGGTGGTACGTTTATGGAGACGTTAATTTCAAATGGTGATATGAATGTTTTTAGAACTATGTTCTCAAGACAACGAGATGAAGAGAATAATAAGTCTCATGGTCGATGTGTTGCACAAAACCAAAGAGGTGCTTTTCGAGAAGATGGTGAAGGTGTTTTTTCAACACTGGCACGAGTACTGAGTGAAAAAGGTGCTATTGATGCAGATACAGTTCTACCTTTTATCACGATGGAGGGTGAATCTGCATTTTTCTCAAAAGGAGATACGCCACTTGCTGGGTATGTTAACCCAGTTGGTGTCAATGAACAGCTGGATAATCCTTATGTAAGAGAGAGAATTAACAATTGGTATTATTATACGCAAGCAGAAGTAGATAGTAACAGTAGTAATTATACAGATAAACTTCCGATATTAGATCAAAAATTGAATTTACTTGCACAGAATATAAATCGTGCAGGTTCTATGAAAGGGGCATTTGAAAAAAGAGGTACTCTAGAGGCTTTTATTGAGGAGATTAAGACAAAAACAGTACCAGATGGTGTAACCTATCCTACAAATAATCCTTTTGCAGAAAAATTAGAAGCAGCAGTTAAAATTCTTGTGGCAAATTCAGATACAAAAGTTATTTCACTTGGTAGTGGTGGACTTGGTGGTTGGGATGATCATAATGAAGCACGAGATTATGTCACACGTATGGAATCACTTTTTTCTGCGTTAAGTGCGGCAATGGAGCATATCAAAGCAGAGGGTAAAGAGGGTAATATAACGATCTCTATTTTTGGTGATTTTGGTAGAAATGTTAATTTAAACTCTGCACTTGGCTGGGATCATGGGAATAATCAAAACTTCTTTTTGCTTGGTGGCAAAAATTATTTTAATCATGTGGGTATTGTTGGTGAAACGACATTGGACAATAGTGGAGCATTAAATCGACTTTATCTCAAACCTAAAAGTGGTAGTTATGAGTTTGAACCACTTTGTGTAGCTTCAACAATTTATAAAATTTATGGGATCGAAAATCCTGAAGTTTTAACAGGTGGATATGGGGTGATTGGAAATGGTTTATTAAAATAATTTAATTTTAAGAAGGACTTAAACAAATTTCATACATGTAGAAGAGTAAATTAAGTTTGACTTTAGTATAATCCAAACAATCCAAAAGAAGGTATTTTTAGCTTATGTCAAAAAGATTTAAACTTATAGAAGAATTTTTAATTAATTTTTTAAAAGAAGAAACTTTTAAAACAGGACTTAATGGTGGAGTTATCGGTCTTAGTGGCGGAATAGACTCTGCGGTTGTAGCAGTGTTGGCAAAAAAAGCTTTTAATGATAGATTATTATGTGTCATGATGCCTTCTCACTATTCAAGTAGTGGTAGTGTGGATGATGCTAAAGAGTTAGCTGAGAAATTTGATTTAAAATATGAAATTTCTCCAATCTCAGAGCTTTTAAAAGTATATAGTGAAAACCAAAACTCTACAAACCTAAGAATTGGAAATTTTTCTGCGCGTATGCGTATGTCAATTTTGTTTGATATATCTGCACGTGAAAGGGCATTGGTACTAGGTACAAGTAATAAAAGTGAATTGTTACTAGGATATGGTACACTTTTTGGAGATCTTGCCTCCGCAATCAATCCAATAGGTGATCTTTATAAGAGTGAAATTTTTGAATTTGCCGAGTATTTAGGGGTGTGTGATTCTATCATTAATAAACCTCCTTCTGCTGATCTTTGGGAAGGTCAGAGTGATGAAGAAGATTTAGGATATACCTATGCTCAACTAGATTCTGCTTTGAAAGCGTATGTTGAAAATAGACTAAGTCGAGATGAAATGATTGAAAATGGATTTGAAGATGAACTGGTTGACTTGATCATTACTAGAATTTATCAAAATCAATTTAAGAGAAAACCACCAATTATCGCGAAATTAACATCACGTACAATTGGACATGACTTTTTATACCCGAGAGATATTAAGTTATAAATTTTCAGCGATAGCTGAAGCTTAACTACTAGGAATTTAACTTGGATGTATTCAAGTTAAATGAGAAAATTAATAACAGGAGAAATGAATGAGAGAGATTCCGTTTTTTGTACCGTCAATAGACAAAGAAGAAAAAGCTTTAATAAACGAAGTATTATCATTAAAAGGTGCTTCAAAGATAGAAGAGTTAGAAGATTTAATTACTGACTACGCTGGATGTAAATATGCTGTCTCTACCTCTAGTTGGAGTGCGGCTATGCATCTTAGTATGTTTGCATTAGAGCTTAAGCGTGGAGATAAAATACTTTGTTCGGTCAATGCATTTCCTACAGTTGCTGAATCAGTAAGACATTTTGATGCAGAGCCTATTTTTGTTGATATTGATGCTGATGATTTTAATATCTCTCCTACAAAGCTTAAAGAAGCACTTGTCAAACATATGCATAAAAAATTAAAAGCGGTTATTGTTTCCCACATTGGTGGGCAACCTGCAGATATGGATGAAATTTATAAAATTGCAAAAGAGAATAAAATAGTAGTTATTGAAGATGCATCGATGGCTTTAGGTGCTACCTATGAAGGTCAAAAAATAGGAAGTACAGGGGCTGATATCACAACTTTTGGTTTTAGCTCAAAGCTTAAAAATGCAATTGGGAATGCTGGAGTTATTGCTACAAATAATGAAGAGATCTATAAACGTGCAAAATTAATCCGTCACCATGCTATAGAATCAAATGAGTGGAGTAAAAG
>JADGDK010000056.1 GCA_016744895.1 Campylobacterales bacterium
GTTTAAGCCATTGTTTGAAGAAATGTCTCCGTCAGCACTGTCTGAAGTTCCTACAACCGCGAAACCACCATCAGAAGTTTGAATGATTTTTATAAGTTGAATTAGTAAGAAAAAAGGATTAAGTAAAAATCCAAAACTAGCAATATAAAAAAATTTTGATTCAATTAATGATGAAAAAAAGTTATATAACCTGATGGATATTTTGTTTGAGATCATTTTTATATTACTCAAAAATTATATTTAAAATAATTAAGCATTTGCTAGAGTTCCTTCAAGATTAATCTTTTGCCATCTATTAGTAAATTCTTTTGTAAAATCGTTTGTGTATCCACGTGGCAAAACATGTTGATTAATAAAATCCCTATCCGTATATGTTGTGTTTGCAAAATTATTTATTTGAGATAAATATGTATCTATATCAATAGAATTTCTTTTTTTTGCTTCATACATACTAAAAGCAATATTAAAAAGGATGAAATATCGATACATTTTAATTACACCTTCTTTTTCTAAATTTCCCCATCTATGACTTTTTGACACAAGTTCTTGAAGGTCTTCATTATGTAATACAAGCTCATTATAATGTCTTAAATCTTCAGAAAGTTTTCTTGTAGTTTCAATGCGTCCATTTTCTCTATTCCATTTGTATACAAAAATGGCTACTATACTACTTACGGTAAGTAAAATTATGCTTGTGATACCAGAAATAATAGTAGCATAATGAGAATAATCTTGTAGCATCTTGATAAATTATCCTTACTATTTAGTTTTATTTAATAAAATAATTGAAGTTATTATATTAAAAATAAAATATTATGTCAATATCAGTTATCTAAATAAATAATTCAGTTTAAAGATATAATAATATTTGTATCTAGTACACATAACTATTTAATATCCCACACTATATTACATTCTTATCATTATCTATATTTTATCTTAACAAAAATTATGTATAGATAATCATGAAAATACAAGAATAAGATTTCAGGTTGAGACATTATTCCATTTTAGGTAAAAAATATATTACCATTATTCTGTAAAATCATTAGTTCTAACAATGCAATTTTCAAATTATGTTTAGATAATTGGCTAATAATCTATTATTTGTGCAAAGTGTTCGTTGTATAGGAGTACTAACCTTTCATCAGAAAATTCACACTTAGGCAAATATGACTAAATATAAATATGTTCTTTCTCTTTAACCACATGTGTCTTGATACCCAATCTATCAATAATAGTCTCTCTAAATACTTTAGCTTTATCCTCTTCTCCATGAATGAGATAGATATTGTTTAATCCCTCAAAATGTTCGATCCAATCTATCATGTCTTCTCTATCACCATGTGCAGAAAAACCATTGATCGTTTGGACTTTTGCTTTGACTGCTATCTTTTCTCCTCTGACATAGACAAACTCTGCCCCATCAATGATTTTTCTTCCTAAAGTCCCACCTACTTGGTATCCCACAAATATAAGTGTATTTCGCTCATCCCACAGTCTATGTTTAAAATGGTGCAGTATTCTTCCACCAGTACACATGCCACTTCCTGCGATGATAATAGCTTTTTTGGGTACAGCATTGATAGACATCGATTGGGCTGGAGTTTGGGTCAATTTTAGAATCTCAAATAAAAAAGGATTATTTCCTGAAACTGAGTCTGATTCATGTTCTTCATTAAGTAATTTATAATGCTTTTTGTAAAGATTTGTCGCTTTTATAGCAAGTGGACTATCTAAAAACACTTTACACCCTTCGAGTAATCCCTCTTCATACATATCTTTTAAAAGGACTAATATCTCTTGGGTTCGTTCAAGTGCGAAGGATGGTATCATGACATTTCCACCACGCTCAATAGTTTCTAAAACAGTCTCTCTAAATTCAGCAATACTCTCATTGATATCTTTATGAACTCTATCTCCATAAGTAGATTCTATGAAAAGTGTATTGGCTCTATTTCCATAAACTAAACCATCAATCACCAAACGCTGGGTATTACCAATATCTCCTGAGAACACCACTCTTTTTGATTGGTTATTTTCAACATAATCGACCTCTATAAAAGCTGCACCCAAAATATGCCCTGCCTCTTTAAATGTGACAGAGATATGATCGTTTAGGTGAAATGTTTTTCCATAGTAGGCTAATTTTCGTTTTGTTTTCATCGTATCATAGACATCATTGACATCATACATAGGTTCGGCTACATTTGTTTCATCACCACGTCTTCTTGCCTTTTTATAAAGTGACTTATAGTCTTCTTTCATGATTTTTGCGGCATCTAAAAACATGATATGTGCAATCTCAATTGTCGCTTTTGTACAAACAATCGTTCCGTTAAAACCTTTTTTGATGAGTTTAGGCACACGACCGATATGATCGATATGCGCATGAGTGAGTAGTAGATAATCTATATCTTTGACATCAAACCCAAAAGGTTCGATATTTTTATGTTCCGCATTTCCTTGAAACATACCACAATCTATCAGTAGTTTTATACCTTCTATCTCTAGTAAATGACAAGAGCCAGTCACCATCCCAGCCGCTCCATATGAAATAACGGTTGCCATAATAGCCTCCTTATCGCTACCGTATTATACCATTTCTACTCTACAGCTAAATACGCATACCCTTCATTTTGAGCATCAATCAAACCCACTGCGGCATTATGTACCATCGAAACAAAAGGATAAAAAGCTTTTTTATTTAACTTTCTATTTTTGACACCTGCTTCACAAACATAAAATGTCACACCATATTGGTTTGCAAGCGTGCCTAATCTTTTTCCTAAATCTTTTTGTGCTTTTACTAACTTTGGCTGATATGCATAAGCTGTGTTATTTAAATCTTTCATAAAAAACTTATAAGAATCTCCATGTATAATGACTTTTACATCTAACTCTTCTAACTTACTTTGGTAATAAGTCGTATGAGAGATAATTCCACCAATCAACCTTCTCTCAAGCTGTTTCATATCTCCTGTTGTAAGATTATAAACCACTTTTTTTACGATCTCTTCATCACTCTGCAATGTAGAAATACCTAATATCGTTATCATGATAAGTTGTGCTATCTTTTTCATAACCTTTTCCTCTCAGTATCTGTAACTACTTTTTTCTTTCCAACTATAGAACCAATCAACACTTTACTGCCTAGGATATTAGTACCCCATTTCTCTTGTAAATGTAGTATTTCATACAGTGTATTAAACTGAGTCACTAACTCACCCTCTTGTAGAAGAAATCTTTTTTGACTTGGAGCATTTTCATTTTCCTCATGATATACATACGTTTCAAAGATGAAAATACCACCCTCTTTTAAACTCTCATAAATCTTAGGAAACAGACTTCTATCAAGATAATAAGTACAAACAATTAAATCATATTGATCTTTTCCAAGATTTATATCATCTAAATCAATCTCTTTAGCATTGATATTTTCAAGACCTTGTAGTGTTTTTATCGCTACAGAACTGATATCATAGGCATCTATTTTAAAACCTTGAGCTGCTAAAAACCTTGCATTTCTACCTTTGCCACAAGCAATTTCTAAAGTATCTTTTCCTTGCACCAAAGGATAAAAATCTTCCACTATCTTTACCACTTCTATAGGATATGGTCTATTTATATACCGCTCATCCCAACGCGTTTTATCACTCTTAGCCACACTTTCTCCTCATCCCTAGCATCATCAATTATAACATTATTTTATACTAAAAGAGTATAATACATACCTATGGAGTTTTATCATGCACACACATAACTTATCACATCCCAAGATGATAACACTCATTATAAATCAAGATCAAACGATACAAGAATGTCATGGCAAACAACTTCAAAGTTATGGCTATACACAAGAGATACTTTATAACAAACACATGTCAGAGGTTTTTCCTAACAAAACTTATATAAAACTCAAAGAACTTCTAAACTTAAGTGATGAAACCATCACAGTAGAGTGGCTAGAGCATAATTATGAAGTCTCTTATCAAACGATCAACAATAGTGGTGTTTTTAATTTTTTTGATATCAGTTCGTATATGCATGTGGAAACAAAGCTCCAACAAAGCCTCAATGATCTCCAATCCAAAAAAGAAGAACTTCAAGCTGTTTTTGACCTCGCCGCCAATGGAATTTCTATCTTAGATCACGATGGTATGTTTTTATATGCCAATAAATTTTTTCAAAAAATGATGGGTTATACTATGGAAGAGCTCTATACTGAGTCTTGTATCTCGCTCTCTTCACCAGAATATGCACAAGCTTCTGAAACTGCAGTCCAAAAAGCAATCAAATATGGCAGTATCGAAAATTTCCGAAAAATCTGTATCACAAAATCAGGTGTACCACTAAATGCCAGCATGTCACTAAGTTATCTAAAAAATAGAGATGAAATTCTCATGATTACTTCTGATATCACCCAAGATATCCAATATCAAGATGAACTTAAAAAACAAGTGGAATTAGAAGTTGCCAAAAGAACACAACAGTATGAGATCATGTGCCATCAGTCAAGACTTGCGGCGATGGGAGAGATGATAGATTCTATAGCACACCAGTGGCGCCAGCCACTCAATAGTTTAGGTATTATTGTTCAGGGGTTAAGACACCTTTCAAGACAAGAAAGTTTTAATCATGGCTTACTCGAAGAGATTGAGACTGAAATCATGGAAAAGATCAGTTATATGTCTCAAACAATTGATGATTTTAGTACTTTTTTTCGTATCTCAAAACAAAAAGAGTCTTTTGATGTACTAGAGAGTATTAATGATGCTATACGATTGATTGAAGTGCAATTAAAATTAAATCACATCGAAATACAGATCATTGTGGATAAACAATCTACACTTGAAGTCATTGGTTTTCCAAATGAATTTCGACAAGTGATTCTTAACATGATTCACAACGCAATGAACGCTATTATGAAAACAAAGCCAGAGAACAGATACATTCATATCGATCTTAAACCAGAAAAAAACACTCTTTTAATCACTATTGCAGATAATGGTGGAGGTATAGATGAGGCACATTTTGAAAAGATATTTGACCCTTACTTTACCACTCGTGAAAATGGTAGTGGCATAGGACTTTATATGTCTAAAGTAATTATTGAACACCATATGCAGGGTCGTTTACAAGTAAAAAATATCAATGATGGTGCAGCATTTACAATTATTTTACAAACAAAGGAGCTATCACAGTATGGAAACGATTCATAAAAGGTTGCAAACACATACACTCATGATAGCCGAAGATGATCCTAGTACATTAAAATGGTTGGTACGTGTACTGAGTATCTACTTTAAAGAAGTCAGAGGTGCAAGTGACGCAATGGAGGCTTTAGAACTTTTTAACCTCTCACCTAGTGATATTATTCTTGCAGATATTCAGATGCCTGAAGTTGATGGACTCAGTTTTCTGCAAAAAATTGCTACCCTATCTCCACAAACCCTTCGTATTGTCATGACTGCTTTTAACAGTCATCCTTATCTTAACCGTGCAGTAGAAGCAGGTGTACATTTTTATCTTAAAAAACCTATTGATATCGATGAACTACTTGTTGCTATCGCATCAAATTTACCAAATACTAATCTCAATGAAAGTATTACGGATTTGGGAGAAAATTTTACCTATAACACTGATACTAAAATGATATATCAAAATAAACAAGCTATAAAGCTTACGAAAAAAGAGGTTTTATTACTCGAACTATTTCTGAAAAACAGAGATTCTGTACTGAGTTTAAATCAAATTGAACGTACTATTTGGGAAGAACCAGCCACACCTGATGCAATCAGAATGGTCATAGTGGGTTTGCGAAAAAAACTATATCCTACTTTTATCACAAATCTCAAAGGTCTAGGCTACCGCATCAACCTTTCGTAAAATCTTATCTAAACCTTATCTATAATTTATCCATACCTTATTCTTATTCGTTACTATTTTCCATGTAAAAACTCATAAAAAGGATAGTACATGAAGAAGAAAATTCTAATTGTAGGTGGAGGTACTGCTGGTACCATGACCGCAAATAACCTTGTCAATAAACTTATGCCTGAGATCAATAGAGAAGAAGTAGAGATAACTTTGATTTCGAACTCAGCAAAACACGTTTATCGTCCCGGAGCCATGTATGTGGCATTTAACAAAGCTGCTGGACATGAATTTATAAGAGATCAACGCTCTCTTTTGATGATGGAAATTGACTTTCATGTTGATGCGGCCGTTGAAATCAATTCTAACGCAAACTATGTCAAAGGTGAAAGTGGCACAAAGTATCACTATGACTTTCTTATCTTAGCAACAGGCTGTGAAGTAGCAGCAGATAGAATTCCTGGTCTTGCAGAGGGTGGAGATTGGTTTTATAGTTATGAAGGGGCAAAAAAGATTGCACAAAAATTTCATAACCTCAAAAAAGGTAGAGTAGTTGTCACAATCAACTTTCCAAAAACACCAGATATCCCTCATCAGTGTGGTATCGCACCAGTTGAAACAACAATGATGCTCCATGACTACTTAACTGAGCGCGGAGTAAGAGATGATATAGAAATCATCTATACCTATCCTCGTATTGCACAAACAGTGGAAGATGGTCTCTTTTTACAGACACCTACTTCAAACGTACTTCCTATGATTTTTGATGGGATTAATGTCAAACATAAAAGAAGTTTCACGCTAAACAAAGTAGATCCAGATAAAAAAATAGCCTATTCAGAAGAAGGTGAGGAATTAGAGTTTGATATCTTGATGTCTACACCACCATTTATTGCAGCGAAAGTGATTCGTGATTCGGGTCTGTCTCAAGCACAAGACGATGAAGGATGGCTTCCAACAAATAAGCATACATTGAAAGTTGAGGGGCTTGATAATGTATATACGTTAGGAGATACTGTTGATTTATCAGTCTCTAAAGCAGGTGGAACGATTCACAATCAAACAGATATCGTAGCAGATAACATCGCCGCAGAAATCCGACTTGGTTATCCAACTGAATCATACGATGGCAAGGTCATCGCTGTTGCACAAATGGGTCTTTCATGTGGTATGCCACTTTGGTATGACTATGAAGAAGATGTTGCACCAACACCATGTAGTAAATTTGGTTCTTTTGTAAGATTAGGATTTAACAAAGGTTTATATTGGGCTGCCGCACGCGGTATGCTATAGGAGGAAATCATGAGTGAAAAAGTAACAGTAGAAAAAACTGCAGAAATGCAGATGCTTGAAGAGAAGATGACAATGCTCGTTCAAACCGGACGTATTGACAATCTTATTGATCTATTGGCAGTTGTTTCAGATCAAATGGAGATGACTACAACCCCTATCATGGAAAAGATGGTTCATTCAGTTGACAATATCATGTCAGCTGGATTTGTCACTGAAAATGCTGTCAGATATGCAAAAAGAGAGACGGCAAAAAATGAAACACCATCACTATTTGGTCTTTTAAAGCTTATGAAAGATGATGATGTCAGAAAAGGTTTAGGCTTTATGCTCAATCTCACTAAAGGAATTGGAAAACAACTCTAAATAATTTCGCGCTCCATATATTATTAATGATACCCGTCCAGCTGTTTAATACAGGGGTATCATTAATACCACAAAACCTTTCACACTTGTTTTATCCTTCCCCCCCCACTACAATATTTTGAAATTTACTATTGACTTTTTTAGTTGCATAGACTATAATTGCATATACAATTAAATTCTATAGGGATAGTTATGTCAACAGATGAAAAACGTAATGCATTAGGTTTTCAAATTTATTTTACGGGAATGCTCGCTCGTAATAACTTTAATGATTTTTTAAAACCATATGACATTTTTACAGAACAATATGGGGTATTATGCGTTTTAAACGAACATACGAAACTAACACTTAGACAGATATCAGAAGAGATGTTTAAAGATAAAACCACAATAACAAGACTAATAGATTCTTTGGTTAAAAAAGATTTTATAAAAAAAACACCTTCCGATACAGACAGACGTGCTTTTAATGTGACACTTACAAGCAAAGGAGCTCTTCTTTATGATGAAATAGGCCTTTGTCTCAAAGAGGCAAAACAAATTATGGAAGATAAAATAGACCCAAAAGAGAAAGAGATTACGCTAAAAGTATTGGCACAATTTCGTGAAATGAATATAACAGATGAAGTAAATAAACTAAAAAAGGATAAAGAATGTTAAGAATGATTTTATTGGTACTACCTGTGCTACTACTGGCAGAGGGTGCAGATAAAAAGGCTCCTCGTGCTTCACTCGTTGAACTAGCACCGCTGAGTCAAGGTAAAGTAAATCGCCTGCAAAACTTTATAGGAACGCTCTATTTTAACCAAAAATCAGACCTTGCCTCAGAAACTAGTGGTAAAGTAAAAGCAGTACACTTCGATAGTGGAGATCATGTTAAAAAAGGAGATCTTTTAGTCTCATTAGATAGTGCAATACTTGATAAAAACATCATCGCTTCTCGTGAAAGTTATAAAGAAGCTCAAGCTAATTATAGTAAATCATTCAAAGATTTAAAAAGATATAAAAAACTACTGGCAGATGAAAGTATCGCAAGAAGCGAATATGATGCGGTGAGTTTTGCAACTACAGGATTTAATTCCCGTGTAAATGCCCTCAAAGCTGGTCTTGATGCACAATTGATCGAGAGAAAGAAAAAAAATATCTATGCTCCATATTCTGGTGTTATCGCCGCTAAAAGTATTGATATTGGTGAATGGGTAAACACAGGTGCTTCTGTTGCACAAATTGTCAACCCTTATATCGCAGATATCACAGTCAATATCCCTGAAGCATTTGTAAGTACTATTATCCCTGATAATAATATCTCAGTCACTATTGGTAATCAAAGTTATACAGGTAAGATCAAAGGTGTCATTCCAGTAGGAAATAAAAATACAAGAACCTTTCCATTAAAAATTACACTTACTAGTGATAAAGCACTCTATGAAGGAATGCAAGCAAGTGTTTCTCTGGCTAAAGCAAATTTAGAAAATGCCATGTTGATTCCAAGAGATGGTGTCATTAAAAGATTTGGTCAACAGGTGATCTTTTTTGAAGCAAAAGGTACGGCACAAATGGCACCTGTGACTATCGTTGGATTTTTTGAAGATAAAGTAGCTATTGACGCACCGATGTTGACACCAGGCATGCAAATCGTGGTTAAAGGAAATGAGAGAATTTTTCCAAACCAACCAATCCAAGCAACCAATAAATAGGAATAGAGATGAACCTCATACAATTTTCCATTAAAAATGCAGTAACAGTTATCGTTGCTGTTCTTATCATACTTCTTTTTGGAGCACTTGCACTAGATAAGTTACCTTATCAGCTCACCCCTTCGGTTACAAAACCCGAAATAAAAGTGACTACTATCTGGCCTGGAGCTACACCTTATGAGATAGAACAAGATATCATCGAAGAACAAGAAAAAGTACTAAAGAGTTTGAACAACCTTCTGACATATGAAAGTTCTTCAAAAGATAATTTAGGTGAAATCACACTGACCTTTAAACTAGGTGTTGACACCAAAGAGATACTTTTAGATGTTTCAAACAAGCTCAATGAAGTACCAAGTTATCCAGAACATGTAGAACAGCCTATCATTAAAACTTCACAAGCTAGCCCTGTTATATGGATGATGCTTCAGACAAATAAAGGTAATACAAAACATATCGATGAATACAAAACTTTTTATGAAAATGAGATACGAGCACGAGTTGAGCGTATCAATGGCGTAGCAGAGATCATGCAAGCTGGTGGTACAGAACAAGAGATGCAAATCATCTTGGATACTGAAAAATTAGCACAGTATGGACTCACTATCGCGCAAGTGATGCAAACCATTCAAAATGAAAATGTAGATATCTCTGCAGGTATCCAAAATGTTGAGCGAAAAAGTTACCGAATCAGAACTACTGCAAAACTAAGAGATATAAAATCGATAGAAAATATCACGCTGTTCTCTGATCGTGAACAACGTATTCTTTTAAAAGATATTGCTACGGTTACTTTTGGATATGAAGATAAAGCAAGTGTTGCTATGTTCTTTGGTGTTGATGGTATGTTTATGGGTATTCAACCCACTGGTGATGCTAATATAGTTGCTCTTACCAATGAAGTTGAACGCGTAGTAGGTGAGTTAAACGAAGGCTTATTAGCTAAAAATGATCTTAATATCCTTTGGATATATGACCAACGACCTTATATCGTAGGAGCTGTGGATTTGGTAAAACAGAACATCATGATAGGTGGTGTTTTAGCTGTTATCATGTTGATGATATTTTTGCGCTCTGTTGCACCAACAGCGGTTGCTGCTGCAGCAATTCCTATCTCTATCATCGGTACATTTATCGTACTAGAGATGTTTGGACGAAGTCTTAACACCATCTCCCTTGCAGGTATCGCATTTGCTGTTGGTATGCTGGTGGATTCTGCCATCGTTGTTCTTGAAAATATCGATAGACATCGTAAGATGGGAAAATCACTCTTTGATTCAGCTTATGATGGAACCAATGAAGTCTGGGGTGCACTCATCGCATCAGCTAGTACCACAGTTGCTGTATTTTTACCAATTATCTTCTTGCAAGATGAAGCGGGTCAACTTTTTAAAGATATCGCTATTGCCGTTGTTTCAGCAGTGACTTTTTCGCTCTTTGTCTCTATCTCAGTCATTCCAATGTTATGGAAAAAAGTGGCACTATTTTCAGAAGCACATGATGATCATAAACCTTCAAAAATTGCTAATTTTGGAACAAAGATCGCAAACCTTATCATGTCAGTCGTAAACTTTTCACTCAAAAATGTAGCGACAAGAATTATCACAATAGGAAGTTTGACATTTGTCTCAATAGCCATGATTTTTATGCTTTTTCCAAAGATGGACTACCTGCCTAAAGGAAATAAAAACCTAATTTTTAACATACTCATACCACCTCCAGGACTTTCATATCAAGAAAGACATGAAATGGGTACTTATCTTTTTGATAAAATCAAACCTCATGTTAACAAAGAAGTAAATGGATATCCTGCCATCAACCGTGGATTTTATGTCAGTTTTGGTGACTTTATCATCTTTGGTGGAACCAGTGCACAGGAAGATCGTGCAGCTGAACTTATCCCTGTTTATGCACCAATCGTAAATTCCCTTCCTGGTATTTTTGGTGTCAGTATCCAGTCAGGTGTTTTTGAAGATGGTGTAGGTGAAGGAAATACTGTAGATATCGATATCTCAGGTGAAAGCATTGAAAGCATCGCAAATGTGGGTGGTATGCTCTTTGGTGCAACTATGCAAGCGATACAAGGTTCTCAAGTACGTCCCGTTCCTTCGATAGAATTACTCTATCCAGAAATAAGACTCATACCAAACCGAGACGCACTCTCTGCACTAGGGATGAGTTCTAAAACATTTGGTGAAAGTATCG
Source organism: Campylobacterales bacterium (assembly GCA_016744895.1). Lineage (GTDB taxonomy): Bacteria > Campylobacterota > Campylobacteria > Campylobacterales > QNZT01 > SZUA-1433. The sequence goes on from JADGDK010000056.1 coordinate 11,436, forward strand.
ATGTCCTTATGAATGGTCGTCAAGTGGGTGATTTTCAACAAGATGGTAAGAAAAAGATAGATATGGTAGTCAAAGCAGATGATACAAAAATCCAAACACCTGAAGATATCTACTTTGCACAAATCGCGGTACCAGATGGTTCACTTGTGCCTGTCTCTTCTCTTGCCTCACTCGAAAGAACTGCAGGAATTAGTGAGATTCGTCATTACAATGGTACAAGAACCATTACACTACAAGTAACACCGCCACCAAACATGACCATCCAAGAAGCGATGGAAATTATCAAAGGTGGAATTTTACCAAATGTTGAAAAAAGTGGTGCATTAAAAGATGTAGAGATCAACCTTAGTGGTACTGCAGATAAACTAAGCCTCACTATTGAGATGTTGTCATTTAACATTATCATGGCTCTAGTTATTATCTATCTGTTGATGAGTGCACTCTTTGGAAACTTTATCTATCCATTGGTCATTATGGCAACCGTACCACTTGCGACCGCTGGTGGATTTGTAGGGCTCGCATTGACAAATAAATTTTTAGCACCACAACCACTGGATATTTTAACCATGTTAGGGTTTATTATCCTCATCGGTATCGTTGTGAACAATGCTATTTTGATTGTACATCAAAGTCTAAATCTCATTCGTAGTGGTGGATATACCCATAAAGAAGCTGTCGTAGAAGCAACTAAAAGTAGAATACGCCCAATTTATATGAGTTCTATTACCTCTATTTTTGGTATGTTACCACTGGTATTAGCTCCTGGACCTGGTAGTGAATTTTATAGAGGTCTTGGTAGTGTTATCACGGGCGGATTGGCACTGTCTACATTCTTTACGATATTTATCACCCCTGCGCTCTTGATGTTCTTTATCAAGATGGAAAAAATAGAAAAAAAGGAGATCACTGATGAAAAGTAAGCTATTAATATTATCACTATTGACTATTTCAAACATCTATGCACTTAACATGCAAGAAGCAGTTGAAAGTGCTCTAGAAAAAAGTCATTTGCTAAGTTCAAAACAGAGTAAGATAGAAGCTTCACGTGCAAATGAAGATCTACTTTTTGGTGCCTATAAACCAAACCTTTCTCTAGGCTATCAATACTCAACTAGAGACTTTGAAAACTTTATGAAAAAGAAAAAAGAGAGTCTTTTTAATGTCTCTTTAGACTATAACCTCTTTAATGGTTTTTATGACAAATACAATCTCAAAAGCCAAGAATCTTTAACTAAGTCAGAAGAGTATCTCAAAGATGCTTCTATCGCAGACCTCAAACAACAGACACAAAATAGTTATCTTTCACTATTACAGGCACTAAAAGTTCAAAAAGTACAAGATGAAGCGGTAACACTTTTGACCAATCAACTCAAAGACAGCCAAAACCTTTATAAACAAGGGATCATTGCAAAGAGCAAATATCTAAAGGTTAAAGTAGAGTTACAAAGTTCAAGACAAGATAAACTCAAAGCAGATAGTGATGTTATCGATATGAAAAATGCACTCTCTTCTATGATTCATCAAAATATTGTGCTCTCTGAGCTCCAAGAGAGTAATTTAATGCTTTCACAAACAGTCAATTTTGAAGATTCACTCAAACAAAGTTTAGATACTAGAAGTGAACTAAAATATCTCGAAGCACTCAAAGAGAGTCAAGAAGCCAATATCAAAGCAGTAAATAGTACCTACTATCCAAAAGTTGGACTTGCATTGGATTACAATAAATATGGAGACGAATTTATTCCTGATAATTTTTCTTATGGGGATTTAGGATCTATTGATGATGAGATGATGGGTACACTGTCACTATCATATGATCTTTACAGTGGTGGTAAAGCAAAAAATCAAAAACTAATTCATAAGCATACAATCATGTCAATCAATGAAGATATCAAAAGTACCAGACAAGATATCAAACTGCAACTACAACAAGCGTTAGAGAAGATCAAAGTATCTAAAGGGCAAATTGATGTTGCAAAACTCTCTATTAGTGAGGCAAAAGAGCACTATCGAATGACAAACAGTCGTTTTAAACAACAACTAGATTCAACGACTGACCTCTTAGATGCAAGACTGCTACGCACAAAAGCAGAAAATAATTTATATCAAGCACAGTATGATTATCAAAAAGCTGTGGCAAATTTATGGAGGGTTATGGAACGATAGGAAAATTAGGTCGGTATGAAATCCGACCTAATTTGCTTTTTTTAAAACTAAATATCCAACAATACCCGAAAGAAATGATCCTAAAAGAATAGCCAATTTATCTGCATAATGATAAAGCTCTGTATCATTATAAGCTAGAGAATCCACAAACAAACTCATAGTAAATCCAATACCAGTAAGAATAGAAACACCATAAAGCTGCATCCAATTACTCTCTTTTGGTAGGCTTGCCCATCCTAGTTTGATAGCTACCCAAGAAAAACCAAATACACCGACTTGTTTACCGATAAAAAGACCTAACATAATTCCCATAGGTACAGGACCAAACATTTCATTGATTGAGATTCCTCTCAAATCTACTCCCGCATTGACAAAGGCAAAAAGTGGCAAAATCATAAATGCTACCCAATAGTGCAAATCATGTTCCATCTCTTTTGCCATAGAGAATTTTTTACCATCATTTCCAGTAGATGTTAAAGGTATCATAAATGCCAATGCAACACCTGCTAGCGTAGCATGAACACCCGATTTTAAAACACTGACCCAAAGTACAACACCTACTAAAATATAGGCTGCTTTTTTAACAACTCCCATTCTGTTCATAACAAACAGAGTAACAAGTGCGACCGAAGCGATACCGATAGACATTGTAGATAATTCACTCGTATAAAAAAGTGCAATGATGATAATCGCACCTAAATCATCAATAATTGCAAGTGCCATTAAAAATATTTTTAATGATATCGGAACTCTATTACCAAGCAACGATAAAATTCCCAAAGCAAACGCGATATCTGTTGCAGTTGGTATCGCCCAGCCCTTCATTGCAAAAGATTCACCTTGATTGAACATTACAAATACCAATGCGGGTACTGCCATACCACCAATCGCAGCAATTCCAGGCAATGCTATTTGACTCATTGAGGAGAGATGCCCTTCTAAGACTTCTCGTTTAACCTCTAATCCAATAAGAAAGAAAAAGACAGCCATCAAACCATCATTGACCCAAAGAAGAAGTGGTTTAGCGATTTGTAAATTTCCAAATCGTATCTCTACATGGGTGTGCAAAAAACTAGAATATACTGTAGAAAAACCACTATTTTGTAATGCAAGTGCTAAAATAGTAACAACGATCAAAAGCATTCCAGCTGAAGACTCTTTTTTGATAAACTCTTCAATCATTTTCATCATAATTCCTTATCATAAATTATTCATGTTTACATATATCGACATTATAACTTAAAATATAAAATACAATATATTTGATTTGTTGGATACTCAGAGCTAGAAAGGTAGGGAATTAAATAGTGTATCATGAAGAGATCATGATACACTAAAATTGAACTATTTTTTAAAAGATTTTACTGCTTCAATTGCTTGTGAAGCTTTTCCATCTGTATGTTCATCTGCAACTTCTGTTGCTTTTTCAATAGCTTTATCTTTCATAGAACCATCTGTTAATGATTTTTTTGCTTGATCTTTTGCTATATCAGTAGCTTTTTCTGTTGCTTTCTCTTTTACCATATCTGTTGCTTTCGACATAGCACCATCTACTAAAGAACTTGCATTTATAACTGTTACAGATGCAAGAACTGCGACTAAACTAAAAATAATTTTTTTCAAAATTTTATCCTTTTTTTTTAAGTTGAATAACTATTCTACATGCTTATTATTTAATTTATACTTAATAAAATACAATATTTAAAAACTAATTATTTTACTTTTAAATATTGGTTTAATACATGTCAACTACAGTATAAATAGTTTGTCCGTCTCTTCTTAAAGGCTTAAAATATCTATCTCCATACTCAAAATAATGTCTACCATCAATAATGACTTCGACAGCACCAACAGGTAAATTGAGAGCTACATCTCCAATATTATATTGATATATTGTGTTATTTGGTACAGTGGTGGTATAAGTTGTCGGAGTTTCAACAACACGATATCCTCTATTTGGCTGACGAACATAATAGACATTTTCATACATATAATAATTTCGATTATTCATAAAAACTCTTATATGTCCATGTGGTAAACTATAAATCACCGCACCTATTGGTGCACCCACTATCCTATATCCACTTCTATATGGTTTATAAAATGCTCCACTATGATAGTGATAATTCATTCCCCCAAGTATGAAATGAAAGGCATTACGATGCAACCTCTTTACGCGATATCCAGGACGGTGATGTTTAACAACATGATGTGGTCTCCTAATATGATGAGAGATATAAGAACGCTTTGGATATCTCTTTTTTGGTCTCACAATATGTCGTTTTGAATTTACAGGTCTATAACCCTTTTTAGTAACTATTTTTCGATCTGGTCTGATAACCCTCTTATGTCCATCAACTCTTTTGATGACATGGTGCTTTGGTGCTTTTATATGTTTCCGCTCTCTCTCCTCTAGCTGTGCCGCATAAGTAGAAGTTGAAAATAACAAAAGTGCTAAAGAACTCAAAGTAATGATTTTTCTCATGATATATTCCTTCATCGTAATCTATACAAGAATAATATAATACAAGAATGAAAAAATTGGGGAATCTTTGTTAACCAATGTAAACTAGAATCATATAAATTTGCTATAATTTAGTACTAAGGGGATTTTATGAAAAAGGTACTTATTTTACATGGTTGGGGTGGTAGTGACTATCCTCACTGGCAAAGCTGGCTGGCTGGAGAAATTGCAAAAGATTATGGAAATGTCTGTTTTCCACTACTACATAATCCGCACTTTCCAAATAAAAACAAACAAATGAACCAAATAAAAGAAATTTTAAAAGAGTATAAACCAAATATAGTGATCTGCCATTCACTTGGCTGTACACTATGGTTTCACCTCTGCCAAGAGGGAGAGATAGAGGTAGTTGAAAATCTTTTGTTAGTTGCACCACCGGCAAATGGTTGTGACATTGATATCGTTAAAAAGTTTTTTCCTTTCAAACACACTTCCAACTTATATGCAAATGAGGCATTTCTAGTCACTTCTGATAATGATCCTTATATCACTATAGCTCAAGCAAAAGAGTTACAAAAAGATTTAGACATAGAGATGCTCATGCTTGAAGGTGCGGGACATATCAATGCAGATAGCGATTATGGCACATGGCCTTGGGTACTAGAA
>JADGDK010000057.1 GCA_016744895.1 Campylobacterales bacterium
AGTACAAGCATGATATTTTTTTGTAATTTTTTAGTTTTTTTAACAGCTTCATCACAGTTTATTTCATAGCCTAAATTTTGAGCAAAATTTTTGTCATCTGTTGTAACTTTGGTATAACTTTTATTCTCTTCTTTGTACTGATCTGAAAATTTTGAAAGCAAAGTATCTAAAGTATCTTCAAATTTATCTTCTAATTCATCTTCACTTTCTAAAAGAAAATATCCTTTTGATTGGTATGTGATTGCAAATATTTTACCATCAGAATCTAACCGTTTCACCTCTTCACCAATCAGTAGTTGTATATTTATAACTGTTTTGTTATCAACATTTTGTTCATTTATAAGTACTGCTAAAGATCTCTGATCATGACCTTTTGTATCAATTTTCAAATCATCTGTAACTTCTTTTAACTCTTCAAAAACCATACTTTTATAAGACTGGGGAATTTTTTTACCATATATCTCTACTACAGGGTATACTTTTTTAATGCCAGAGAGTGTAAACATTGTCGAAGCATTTAACAGTGTACTGATAAACAGCAGTAAAAATAGACCTTGTTTTAGCATCATCATAAATTAACTCAATGCAAAAACATTTGAAAGTGTATTGATATAGTTAAAATAACCCGTAATTGCAACAGCTTCTACAATTTGGACATCACTAAAGCCATACTCTTTAAGTGCATTAATCTCCTCTTTTTGTATCTTATAACTGTCTTTTTTAGATGCTTTGATACAAAACTTCAAAAGCGCTTTTTCTGCTTCAGAGGTATGAATAGAGTCAACACCTTCTAAAATCTCTTCTATACGTTCTTCTGTTACCCCTAACATTTTAGCAATACCTTTATGCACATCAATACACATTTTGCATCCATTCTCTTTAGAGATTAAAAGTGCAATCGCTTCTTTGATATCATAAGACAGCGTAGTCTCATCTAATAAAAATCCTTGAACCATACCATCAGTTGCAAAGTAAACTTTTTCATCTATGGCTAAAAGTTTAAATATTTCACCTAAATTTCCAGTTTTTTCTAAAATTGGTTTTGCTTTTTCTTGGATTGCTGGAGTCATCTCTTCAAATTCTCGTAATTGTATATGTGCCACATTACATCCTTGTTTATTTTAGTAAAAACGATAAGTTATACTTAACGATAATTATAGGGTATAATTCTTATATATAAATAAAGGAAGATGCCTTGGAATACAAAATATCTGAGCTCGTAGTAAAAACAAATGTACCAAAATCAACTATTTTATATTACATTCGTGAGGGACTATTACCTGAGGCAAAAAAACTTAAATCCAATGTACATCGCTATAATGACGAACATGTAGAGTTATTAAAATATATTATCTATATGAAAGAACAGATAGGTAGTTCAAATGAACAGATAAGGTATGCCTTGCAAAACAAAAATCAATCTTTATCTAGTTCTTTTCAAATGATTGAGCCACTTATGAATACATTATGTGCTATTCCTGTTGATGCAATGCACTACACTAAAAAGGAATTTATAAAAACATTTAATATTGAAAAAAAATTACTCGAAAAGCTGTTAAAAGATGAAATTGTAATACCTTTAGATAGTGATGACTTTACAGAAAAAGAGGCGTCTATTATCAAACTTGTAACCCATTTTAAAAAAATTGGTATTGACTATACGATACTCAAATCTTATGTCACCCATGCCAAGGCTCTAAGTAAGCTTGAGCATCAAATGCAAATCCAACTCTGCGATCAAAAAAGTGATGAAAACTTCTCTACTTTATGGAAAGTTATGTTTGAAACCCTCTTTAATGCAAAAGAGTATATATTGAAAAGACATACCTATAAAACTCTTTTTAATGCTTTAAAAAATGAGATTGCTTAGCTATTTTTGTTTTTTTCTGTGCCTAATATTCTACTCTCATCAATCACATGATAAGTCCCTGTAGCATAAGCAACAAGTGTATCTTTTGAAAACATTTCGATGACTGTAAAGACCGTTCGTTTAGATTGATTGACCACCTTTGCTTCTGCTCTGAGTATTTCACCTTTGGCAGGTTTGAGGTAGTTGATCTTGATTTCAATCGTCACGGCACTAAATCCAGGATCCAATACTGAAACAGAGGCGTACCAACCACAATGATCTGCCAATGTTGCGATAGCACCACCATGTACAACACCTAAATGCTGTTTATGGTGTTGTTGTACCTCAAATGCCAATTCTGCATATCCATCTCCGAGATCCATGACCTCGCCACCGATATACTTCAGAAAGTCAATGTCTTCTTTGTCAATTTCGTTTAATTTCATTTAATCCTATCTAGTAAATTTATCTGTGCTTCTTCTAAAAGAGCAAGCGTTTTGGCAAGTGTATTGTGTTTTACTTTAAAGATGAACGCTCCTTTGTCATAATTGCTAACAGTATAGGTATATTCGAGATTGATATCATGTTGTGCCAAGAGTGAGACAACTTCATTGAAACTACCAACGTGATCGTCAATCTCCACAGCAAATACATCAGTAATACGCTGTGAAAAACCAGCACCATCAAGTACTTCTTTGGCTTTTTGTGTATCATCAACAATCACTCTTAAAATACCAAAGTCACTTGCTTCTGCTAAATTGATAGAGTAGATATTGATCTCATTTTCAGATAAAAGAGAAGTAATGTCACTAAGTTCTCCCGTTTTATCTTCTACAAAAATGGATAGTTGTTTGATTACGTTAGGCATCATCTCTCCTTTTATCTACAACACGTACTGCTTTACCCATACTCCGCTCAATCGTACGTGGTTCTACTAGTTTTACACTAGCGTTAATATAGAGATTGTTTGCAAGTTCACGTTGGATCTCTTTTTTGAGTCGTTCCATATCTGCGATACTATCAGTCATGATTTCATCACTTACTTCTACTAAAATATCCAATTTATCCAAATGACCTTTTTTATCGGCAATGATTTGGTAATTCAGCGTTACACCTTCAGTATTGGCAATCACATGTTCAACCTGTGAAGGATAGACATTCACACCATTTACGATAATCATATCATCAGCACGCCCTACAATACTCTCCATACGCACAAGTGTTCTTCCACAACCACAAGGTTCACGATGCAAAGAAGTTATATCGCCAGTTCTGTATCGAATAATGGGCAGTGCTTGTTTGGTTAAAGAGGTAATGACTAATTCTCCACGTTCACCATCAGGCAGTACATCTCCCGTCTTAGAATCGATAATTTCTACATAAAAATGATCTTCAGCCACATGAAGTAATTTAGAGTGTTTACAGTTACAACTAACACCCGGTCCGATAATTTCACTTAGACCATACACTTCATGATAGTCAATACCCCAAACCTTAGAAACTTCTTCTTTCAGCCCTTCACTGGTTGGTTCTGCTCCAAAAACACCTGATTTTAGTTTAAAGTCATTTTTAAAATCTGCCCCTGATTTTTTAGCAGCTTCTGCCATATGTAATGCAAATGATGGCGTACTCGCTAATATGGTAGCTTTAAAATCTTTCATTAGCATATTTTGTCTATCTGTAAATCCACTACTTGCAGGAATGAGTGTCGCACCTATCTTTTCTGCTCCATTGTGAAATCCTAAACCACCTGTAAAGAGACCATAACCATAAGCATTATGCACTACATCTTCTGCAGATCCTCCAGCCATTGTGAAGACTCTTGCCATAACTTCATCCCATACGTCCATATCCTCTTTGGTATAGCCTACAACTGTTGGTTTTCCTGTTGTTCCACTTGAACTATGAACTCTTACAACCTGACTCATAGGAACGGTAAAAAGTCCAAATGGATAATGGTCTCTCAAATCTTTTTTCTTTGTAAATGGGAGTTTTTGGATATCTTCTAAACTTTGGATATCTTCAGGAGTAACGCCTGTCTCATCAAATTTTTCTTTATAAAATGGCGTAAGTGTATAGACACGCTCTGCCGTATCTTGTAATCGTTGGAGTTGAAGCTTTTGTAAATCTTCTCTTCGTAGTGACTCTTCTTTTGCGTATATCATCATTCATCCTCTAAAATTTTTATCTCTTTTTTATAAACCATGCCCTGAAAAATAGCTATTGTTTTATCGGTATCAGTGGTTATTTTAACAGTATAGTTTCCCAGTTTGTGATTTTTATCAACCTCAGTTGCCACAGCACAAAGACGCTCTCCTTCTTTTGCACCATTTAAAAATGAAATTGAGCTATTGATGGAGAGGGCAAGGGTGCCATAGCTATTAGAAGCAATGGCAAACGCAAAATCTGCCAAAGTAAAGATAGCACCTCCGTGGACAACATTTGCTGCATTGAGATGCCTCTTCTCAATGCGCATGGATGTTTTAGCATATCCCTCTTTGATCTCATCAATAAATATATGGTTCTCTTTTGCAAATTGATCGTTTTGTGAAAAAAAATCTTTTAACTTTGCACTATCCATCTAGTTTTTAACCTTGTTCTTTGATATCTTCCATAGCCATATCTAAAATCTGAAGATTTTGCTCTGCTACTTTTGCATTCATTTGTGTAATAGCCGTTTTTACCTCTTCTACACTAAATGGAAAATTTGCATCTTTAACTAAAGCTATTCCTAACATATAAACATTAAGCCCTTGTATCGGGAATTGTCCATGTTTAGCTTTTTCAAACGCATCGATTTTTGCAACACATTTAAATGGAAGTTTGGGATAATTCTCTTGTGCATTGGTTACTAATGTCCCTTCTTGCTTTAAAAAAGATACATTTCTAAGCCCCTCATTGGAATCAAGTGCGATGATAAGATCTGCTTGGTTCTTATCAATTACAGGATTGGTAAAATCACCAATTTTAATATCACACGAAACTGCTCCACCTCTTTGACTCATACCATGATTTTCAGTTCCTAAAAAAGGAATATCACGATTACCAGCACAAATAGCGACTACTTTTACCAAGAATACAACACCTTGTCCGCCAAATCCAGCGATGACGATTTGATACTTCATGCTATTCTCCTCTTTTTAGGTAATTTTCATCTTGGATAAATGCATCTGTAGGACAAACAACATCTAAACAACCACCACAACCAGCACATAAGAATGGATCAATTTCGATTTTTCCATTGTCATTGTACGCCATTGGAGGACATTTATAAACCGTAGTACATTGATCACACGCCACACAAAGATCTTCATCAACTTGTGCAAAAATACCTGGAACATAATCAACCGCACGCTCACGATCTAAGATACAAAATTCTCGTACAACAACAACTGTAGGACCTGTTGCATCTTTATGTACTTCTTTAACCTCTTTAAAAAAGTCAATATTGTTTTGCATCTCATAACTGTAATGGTGTTCCATACAATCAATTCCCATACCTTCAACAATCTTTTTAATATCAATAGCTTTATTGGTCCGTGATGGTGTCGTTTGACGTCCTGTCATTGCAATTGTTGAGTTATCTAGAATTACTAAAATAAATTTATGGTTTTGATACACAGCATTTAAAAGCGGTGGGATACCTGAGTGGAAAAAAGTTCCATCACCAATTGTTGCAACAACAGTTTTATCAGGATCAGCGATTGAAAAACCACTTGCCATAGAAACACTACCACCCATACAAAGAATCGTATCAATAGCCCCTTGTGCAAGAGCAAGCGTATAACATCCAATATCTGAAGGATAAATCGCTTTTTTCTTTTTAAACACTTTGGTAATCGCATAATAAACATCACGATGTGGACATCCTGGGCAAAGTGCAGGTGGACGTGCAGGGATATCAAGATCTAATTCAGCTGGAGTAGCATATATATTGTCCCCTTTATAGAAGTCAATTTTTTGAAATGCTTTGAGTATCTCTTCTTTACTCATCTCATCGATGTGGTGTGTAGTGTTAGTGTTTTTACCATACACTTTTTCACCAGCAATTTGCTCTTCGATACAGGGATATGGCTCTTCAACAATAAGTACTTTATCATATTTTTCAAACTCTGCTTTCATCTCATCATGTGGAAGAGGGTAAGGCATAAGAACTTTAACTACATCTGCTTCAAGTCCAAGATCTACTAAAGTTTCTCTGGTAAATCCATCACCTGTACCACCTGTAATGATAAGCAATTTACCACCTTTACATTTATCAAACTCTTTTTTGAGTAAATGTTCCCAGTTATATTTTCGAATCACTTCGATACGATCAAGTTGTTCTAAACCTTGTTGAAATCTTCCAGCTCTTGGAACACCACCCCATCTAGGAATATCTCGAATAAATTCACCTTCAACTGGCTTGAAGTTTGTCTCTGCATCCATCTCAATGATCTCACGTGCATGACATACACGCATTACAGGACGAAGCATTACTGGAATTTGAAATTTTTCAGAAAGTTCCACACCATACTTAGTCAAATCATAAGCATCTTGTGGTGTAGCAGGATCAAGTACAGGAATACGTGCAAATTTTGCAAATACACGACTATCTTGTTCTGTTTGTGAAGAGTGAAATCCTGGATCATCAGCTGCAATTAACAACATACCCCCAAGGTTTCCTATATAAGATGCACTCATCAGTGCATCACTTGCGACATTAAGTCCTACTTGTTTCATCGTAGCACATGTGCGTTTTCCAGCAATTGCTCCTGCATATGCCACTTCAAAACCAACTTTTTCATTAGTTCCCCACTCTGCATATACTGGAAGTTTAAGTTGATATTTTATCTTTTGTACAACTGTCAAAATCTCGCTAGACGGTGTCCCCGGATATCCTGATACCATGTCTACATTTGCGTGAATAAGCCCCCATGCAATTGCATCATTCCCCATAAGTGTTTGTTTCATCTTAGATCCTCAATTTTGATTAAAATCAACATAACTTTCTGTTTGTTGAAAGTTAAGCTCATCATAATCGGAGGTTTTTCAACCTCCTAACTTTTAAAATCGGTAATATGCAATCAGACGATATTCATCAAAACCAAGTTTTTTCCCATCACTAAGTTCAAGCCACTCTCTTGGATAGTTTGCACGAAACCTCAAAGTGACTGCTTTACTATAGTTGTAGATAAAATCAAAATCAATCTCTTTAGTTGTCCAAGCATGCCCACTCATATAACCATTGGCTTCACCAATGTCATATTGAAAATATTTAGTCATCGCAAGTAAGTCAATACCTGTTAATGGTTTGAAATGGTAGTTTAATCCTACCATATAAGCATCAGTATCTCCAAAGTTTGAGTGAAGAGCACCTTGAGAGATGATATAAGTATTTGCACCACCAAAGGTATTAATGATACCGCCATCTAAGACACTACCTTCTGATTCAAGTGTTTTAGTATAGGCAAAGTTAACACCAAAGCCATTAGAGAGTGTACCTTTTGTTGTAAATCCAACCTGAGTAGAATCAATCTCTTTATCTCCAAATGCTTTTCCTAATAAATTATCTCCCACATCACTCTGTTTAGTGACAAATCCAGCAAGAGAAGTTTTAACGCCTGAAATAGCAGTTTTATAAGAAGCTCTAGCAGTAAATATATTCATGATGTCATGAATATAATAATCCCAAGCAGAAATTTTTGCTCCTGCGAATCCATTATAGCTTGCACTTACATAAGTCATACCATTAGTACTTTCTGTAGAATTTTGCCCAAGGATCACTTTATCAAGGGATTCAAACTCTCCAACTTTATATCCTATTCCAAAACCATACAGTAAACCTAACCTCGTCATAGAACTTGTTGTATCTAAATTACCACCCGTTGGCACAGAGTTGGCAAATCCATTGGTTTGGACTTTGCTAATGTGCGCAAGTCCTAAAGTAAGATCTTTAACATCCTTGTTTTCAAGTGTGATACCTTCAAAAGTGTTTGGAAGTAAACGGAAGTTATTAGGTGCGGCAAAAGGATTATTGATCGCTTGTCGACCAAGTTTAACAGAAGTGTTTCCTATTTTATAGCCTAAATACGCCTGACCAAGTACCGTATAATTATCCCCATTTGGTCCTAAAAGTGTGTTATCATTTTCCCCTGCTACATCACTTCTACCATCAAGTTTACTGGCATTGTAAAATGTCATCCCAAAATCAAAACCATTAACTGTACCTGTTTTAAAATTGAGTGTTGTACCAATGGCTAAAGCATCACGATCTACATCATCCTTATAATTAAAATCATATGATCGATTAATATAAAATGCTTTGAACTCCCCTGAAACCTTGCTATTCTCAAACGCCTCTTTAAGAGAATCAGCTTGTAGGGTGCCTAAAAGTCCACACAGTGTTGTTGCTAAGATAATTTTTTTTGTCATTCATACTCCTTTTTAGTCGTTATAACATTTATCAAGATGTGTTTGTTCCATAGGTTGAGTCATCAATGAGACAACAATCGCAGTAATAATAGAGAGTGGTAGTGCAATTACTAAAGCATCTACAAAAATAATTTTTCCACTCAGTAGTGAGTTTGTTCCAAAAAGAGCTTTTGCTACACCAAGTGCTTTTGCCTCTTTAAAGTGTACAAACAACAACCAAAAACCAGAAGTAAAAAATCCTACTAACATAGAAGCAATTGCACCTTTTGTAGTCATACGTTTCCAAAAAAGCCCACCAATATAACTTGGTAAAAAGATCGATGCACAAAGGGCAAAGAAAATCGCTGTAGATCTTGCGATAATAGCTGGCTGTTTATCAAATGCATATGCCAAACTTACAGAAATAAGAATCATCACAACAACACCAATTCGTGTTACATTCATAGAGTTGTGCTTTTTACTACTAATTTGTTCAAATAAATCTCGTCCAACAGCAGTTCCCATTGTATGAAATTGACTTGAAAGTGTACTCATTGCAGCAGAGATAAGTGCAAACAAAAAGATAAATGAAAACCACTTTGGCATTGCAGTATTGATATAATGTGGAATTACTTTTCCAATACTTCCTGCACTTTGAAGTGCATTTTTACCTTCATTAAACTCATAAAACCAAGCATTAGTAAGTGCCCCCACGATAAAGATCACACCTGTCATTGCTACGATAAAAATACCACCAATAAGTACAGCACGATTAAGTTCTTGTTTACTTTTAACCGTCATAAAACGTACAACAAGTTGTGGTTGTGCCAATACACCAATACCCACACCAAGTGTTATAGTCGTGATTACAAAAAGCCAACCATTACTCATAAACACAGGCATTTTTGTCCAACCTTCAAACCCCCATAAAGTTGAGAGTTTCATCATAAAATCAGGTCCTCCAGGTTGAAGCTCTTTCATCCCTACTGAAGTGAGTGGCTGTACCGTTTGTGTCCAAACCATATCAAGCTTTGTGTAAGCTGCATCCACACCACCTAAGGCGTCAAACGTGATAAAAAGTAAAATTATCATTGCAATAAACATAATTGAGCCTTGCAACGCATCTGTTAACATGACACCTTTAAGTCCTCCAGCGATGACATAAGCAGTAATAATAATCGAAAAGACCATTAATGCCATATGGTAATCAACTTGGAAATAGAGTGCGATAAAATGTGTTCCACCGATAAGCACAGCAGTAGCATAAAGTGGCATAAAAAAGAGGATGATTACTGCTGCAAATATTTGAATAAATTTTGAATTAAAACGCTTTCCTAAAAACTCTGGGAATGTATGAGCATTCAGTCGGTACCCCATCTTTCGCGTAGGATTTCCAAAAAAGACAAATGCCACAAAAATACCTATAAAAATATTAAAAAAAGTCAACCATAAAAGTGAATTTCCTAGCCAAGCCGCAACACCGCCAAATCCAACAATCGCAGCAGTAGAGATAAAGGTAGCGCCATAACTAAGTGCCATAATAAATGGATGGGTATTTCTTCCAGCGATAAGATAGTCAGTCGTATTTTTAGTCTGTTTATACCCTAAAAGACCAAGATATCCAACAACAGCAAGATAAGCGATAATGATAATATTTTCAAGGATTCCCATCTTACAGATCCTTTTCGATCTGATCTTCTACCTGTGCCCACTGTTCAATGTTTGAAGTAGTTGCACTATCATGTGCATCTTTATTCCAATAAATCAAACCATATATAACACATAATAAGGTACTTAGAAGGGTGAGCCAAAACGCGAGATTGATGCCAAAGTCAAAATATGTCATCTTTTTTCCTTTTTAGAAAATGGAATTTAGTATGATAGTCTAATTTGAATGAATATTCATAGTGTTATAATAAATATTGATCCATATCGTACATGATAAAATAGTAAGTAATGTAAATAATTGATTTAGATCAAGAAATATAAAGTTACTCTAGAATGTGGTCGATTTTAAAACCATGCTATAATTGCACAATCAAAGGCAAAGGAGTATGGTAATGTCATTTAAAAAACAATTTTTTCTATTGTTAGCATTGATCATATTTCTTTCTGCTTTTAACACACATCCACATTTACATATTGAAAAGCATTTGGATCATCATCATCTTGATTATAATATCTGTCATAATGAAATGGATCTTTTTCTTCCACATATCGATCTTGAATTGGATTTAGGCATCATCAGTACACTATTTTTACTGTTACCTCTATTGATACTTAGTATTGGTTTACTACTTTTAAAACAGTTTCGTTACCATAAAGCACTTTTTGTCCCCTTTGTACATTTCCCCTTTGCTTACCATTTTAGCCAGACAGACACTTATTTAAAATCCCTACTTTTTCACGCACCTCCACAACAATAATCCTCTTCTCACTTTTTTAATACAATTTTTAAGGATTATTTATGAAAAAGACCCTATTTTTAGTGGTCGTAATGACCACAGGTCTCTGGGCATCGTCAAGTGTCCAAGTCTACAGTGCACAGACTTTTATCGAACAAGTACTGCGTGAATCGTTAACGTTAAAACAGTCACAGTTAAATGTGCAAAAACAGCAATCAAGTCTCACACACCAAAATGTATGGGAAAATCCTAATCTAGCCGTAGGATTTGATGATAGGTTAGGGGGTTCTATGGAACTTACTTCCGCTGAGTTTTCACAAAAGCTACCAACATATAAAGCAGAATCTTATAAAAAAGGTAAAAATCAAGCACGTTTAGATAAAGCCGTGCAGTTACAAAAACAGAATCAGTTAGAGTTGACGTATCAGGCAGCAACACTCTATTATCAACTTTATTATGCTCAAAAAAACTTGGATATTCTTGCCTATCAACATAAAGAGATTGATCAACTACTACATATTGCTAAAGTGCGTGAAGATTCAGGAGATATCTCAAGCGTGATAGTTTCACGTATTGCACTCAAAAAAGCACAACTACTACAAGATAAAAAAGATATACAGATTCAAACACAAAAATTGCAATACCAAGCACAATATCTTTTACAAATAGATAGAACAATCAAAATAGATGGACACTTGCCACACTTAGAAGTCATATCTATAGATATAGAAAACAATAGAGAAGTTCTTGCTACAAAGTTAGATATAAAAGTAGCAGAATATGCACTTTTTTCTGAAAAATCTAAACGTTTTTTACTGCCCGAACTCTATGCATATCAAGAGCGTGAGCAAGGTATAAAAAATCAAACTGAAGATATTTATGGTGTTGGTCTACGTTTTTCATTGCCATTTTGGAATCAAAACCGTGCAGATATTGAGCATGCTAAACTTCTAAAACAACAAGCATCATTTTTGCACCAACAGACACAAAGAGAAATATACAATAACTGGCGTCAACAAAAAGTCTCTTATGAACAGTCAATCCAACAGGTAAAGGATTATAAAAAACAAATTTTAGTACCTTCCAAACAATTTTATGCAACGCAAAAACTTTTATTTGAGTCAGGAGAAAATAGCTTACTTGAGCTTCTTGATGGACAAGCACTCTATTTTAATGCAACTGCAAAATATAACACCCTTGAAGCGATACGAGACATTTCACATTTACGTACGATGCAAGCTTCTTCTATCGACCTATTAAAGGATATAAAATGAAACTATTTACCATAACACTACTCTCATTGTTAATATTCAATGGATGCAACCATGACCACGATCATTCACATGATACACACGCACACGATGAACATGCCCATAATGATCACGATACACATAAACATGAAGAGGAAGGGATTGTATTTTCAACCGAACAACAGTGGGAAGTTAACATTGTGACACAAATAGTTAAAAAACAAAAATTACGTCCTTCTCTTCTAACTTTTGGACAATTTGAACTACCAAGTAATGCCCAGCAAATGTTAACGGCTCCAGTTTCAGGGATTGTATTACCAGTACCAAATATTCAGGTAGGTAGTCAAATCAAGGCAGGGGATATTCTAGCTTATATCACACCAATATTGGGAGAAAAAGAAGATACAGCTACTTTACAATTTGAACTTATCCGTGCAAAAGCAAATCTTACACTCTCAAATTCAGAATATAAACGGTTATTGGCACTCAAAGAGAAAAATGCAATCTCTAAAAAACGTCTACTTAGTGCTAAAAATGCACTTTCTATCGCAAAAGCAGAAGTAACAACAATTCAAAAACGTCTCAACCAACTGGACCCTAAATCTAAAAGTAAGAGTGGTGTAGCACTGAAAAGTCACATAACTGCTACTGTCGTCTCACTCAATACTATTTCAGGAAGTTATGTCAAAGAGGGAGATAGGTTAATGCAACTTGCTGACAATAATAAGCTTTGGCTCAATATCCAAGTGGCACAGGCTGATATCTCAAAAGTGCGGAATCCTTCAGGGGTTACACTCCATCTTGCACAAGAGTCCATGATGTTAGAGGCAAATAGTACAAGTTTTCTCTATTTTAGTGATCTTCTCAATCCAAAAACAGCCACAGCATCCCTGATGTATACCATAGACAATAGGGACTATGGTTTTAAAAGTGGTGAGCGTTTTAGTTTGAGTCTTTATACACAAGAAGCCAAAGAATATACCTCAATCCCTAAAAGTGCCATAGTAGATGATAATGGTCTTAAAGTAGTCTATGTTCAGTTAGACGATGAGCATTTTATACGCCGAAATGTTGAAACTGGAATTATTGATGGTGAATCGATTGCCATACTCAATGGATTAAAAGTAGGGGAGCGTGTTGTAACTGTTGGTGCATATCGTATTTTACTTGCGGGGCTCTCACCTGCACAGGCCGGTCACGGTCATTCTCACTAAGGAGGAGATAATGTTACAAGCTTTAATTCGTCACTCTTTACAGAAACGTTTGATTGTCCTTATGATAGGCATGATCACTCTTATTTGGGGTATCATAGAGGTGCAAAAATCTTCGATTGATATCTTTCCAGATCTTACAGCACCTACAGTAACAATTATTACTGAAGGGGAGGGTATGAGCCCTTTAGAGATAGAAAAGTTGGTCAGTTTTCCACTGGAAAATAGACTCAATGGTCTTAGTGGTCTACGTCGTATACGCTCAAATTCACTTAGTGGGTTTTCTGTTCTTTATGCAGAGTTTGATTGGGGAATAGATGTTTATCTTGCACGTCAGTTAGTAACAGAAAAGTTGCAACTGATACAAGAAACTCTACCAAAACGTGCAAATCTTCCTGTTCTTGCACCTATTTCATCTGTCATGGGTGAAATCATGTTTGTGGCACTGCACTCAAAAACACATGATGCAATGAGTCTCAAAACAATAGCTGATTGGCAAATTCGTCAACGGCTTTTAGCGATCTCTGGTGTTTCAGATGTTGTACCTGTTGGAGGTGAGACAAAACAGTTTCAAGTGCTTTTAAAACCTGAAAAATTGATCTCATATGATATCACCGTTGATGAAGTACTGACTTCTTTAGCCAATGCTAATACAAATAGTTCAGCTGGATTTTTTGTACAAAATGATCAAGAATTTTCTCTTAGAGGATTAGGACGACTTGAGAATTTAGAAGATATTGCACAGAGTGTTATTGCTGTAAAAGAGCGTCAACCTATACGTATAAGTGATGTAGCCGAGGTAAAAATAGGTGCAGGTATAAGACGGGGCATCGGTTCATTTAACGCCAAAGAAGCCGTAGTCTTGGCGATACAAAAACAACCCAAAGTCAATACTTTGGAATTGACAAAAACAATCGATCAAACCCTAAGTGTCCTTCAGTCAGAAATTCCTGAAGGGATGATTATTGAAAAAGAGCTTTTTCGTCAATCTTATTTTATAGAACAAGCGATTGAAAACCTTATACATGCATTACGTGATGGGGCGATTTTGGTTGTTGTAATTGTACTTCTTTTTTTACTGAGTATTCGTGCTACATTAATTACACTGATGGCAATTCCACTTTCACTCATCATGACAATTTTTTTGCTCAACTTTTTAGGTATCTCAATCAACACCATGACCCTTGGAGGTATGGCAATTGCACTGGGGGTATTAGTAGATGATGCGATCATTGTGGTTGAAAATATTATTCGCAGACTTAAGATTAATGCCAAGCTTCCAAAAGAGAAACAACACGCACGCTTACATGTGATCACTCAGGCGACATTTGAGATTCAAAGTTCTATCGTTTTTGCTACACTAATTATTATGCTGGTTTTTGTACCACTCTTTTTCCTTGATGGGATTGAAGGACGTTTGATGGAACCACTGGGACTTGCTTATATCTCATCACTAATTGCTTCACTCTTTATAGCTATGACACTTACTCCTGTAATGAGTTATTATTTTTTAAAAGTCAAATCTAACAGTGTGCATCAAGAGTCGCGTTTTCTGCAATTTCTTTTAAAAAGCTATGATATGACCTTACGTGTTACGATGCATCATTGGAAAACAATTACCTTAATATCTATGGGATTGTTTGTGACGGCAATGTTCTTTTTACTCAATGCTGGAAAATCATTTTTACCTGAATTTAATGAAGGGAGTTTAACTGTTTCAATGGCTTCATTGCCAGGAACTGCAATAGAAACTTCAAGCAAATTGGCTTTAGAAGTAGAAAAGAGACTCCTTAGTTTTGAAGAGGTTTTAACGGTCACTAGACGTACAGGACGTGGAGAACTTGATCCTCATGCTCTGGGGGTACATGCTTCAGAAATAGAAGTGACACTTGAGATGAAAGGACATTCAAAAGAGGTATTTTTAGAATCTCTCAGATATGAACTTAAAAAAGTTTCAGGTCTTAATATCACCATAGGACAACCGATCTCTCACAGGATCGATCATATGCTTTCTGGTTCAAAAGCTGCTATCGCGATCAAGATTTTTGGTGATGATATCTATGAACGTCGAAAAATTGCAGAAAATATAAAAAGTAGTATTGAAAAGATAGAAGGTACAGCAGATGTGATGCTTGAAACTAGTGGGGATCTTCCACAAATAACATTAAAAATGCGTCGTGATCAAATGGCATTACATGGTATCACTGTTGAAGAATTAAGCATGATTATCGAAACGGCATTTTATGGTACAAGAATCACAAAAATTATCGATGGGAATATGCTACGTGATGTAGTAGTCAAATACGATGATACAAAATCACTTGATATAAAGCGTATAAAAGCAACCTTAGTAAAAACATCAATAGGGAGTGAAGTGCCCCTGCATAGTCTCGTAGAGATACATGAAGCACGTATGCCATATCAAGTGAGTCGTGAAAATGGTGCACGCAAAACTGTCCTTACTTCAAATGTAGCTGGACGTGATTTGGTAAGTGTCGTAGAAGATATTCAAACGATAGTATCATCAGAAATAGAATTACCACAAGGATATCGTATTGAATATGGTGGACAATTTCAAAGTGCGAGTGAGTCCACTAAACGGTTATTGATACTAGGTGTTCTTGTATTTGTTGGCGTTTTTATCTTACTGTATATGGCATTTGACTCTTTTAAAGATGCACTGCTTATTCTTATCAATTTACCATTGGCTTTAATTGGCGGTGTAATAGGTCTCTATTTTGCTGAGGGTGTTATCTCAGTGGCAACACTGATTGGATTTATCACACTCTTTGGAATCGCCACACGAAATGGAGTCATCATGATCGCACATATTCAAAATCTTATGACCAAAGAAGGCGTAACAGCGTTTGAAGAGGCAGTACATAGAGGTGCAAAAGAGCGATTGATACCTATTATCATGACCGCTTTTTCTGCAGGACTTGCAATGGTTCCATTAGCACTAGGAGCTGGTGAAGCAGGAAGTGAGATCCAAGCACCCATGGCGATGGTAATACTCTTTGGATTACTAAGTTCCACCTTGCTTAATATGATCGTGCTTCCAGCTTTGTATTTACGTTTTGGAGGGCGTAAATAAAGACTTATGCTCCCTTTTTAGGGAGCTTTTTTTAACACAAAAAATCTATTAAATTATTGTTAATCATCGATATTTAAAACCTAAGTGGAAAAATGGATCCTTGATGATTATTTTCCACAGTGGGTTTTCCTTAAAAATGTTTTTCAATAATCATTTTTGATATATAGTCCCACTCCCATTCCTTTCTCTTTTGTTATGAAGTAAGGCTCAAATATCTTCACTAATCATATCTCCAGCAAAAAAAGATGCAACAAAAAGTAGTCGAAATAGAGGATTATGATAAAATGTTAGTACTAGTAAAACTTTATAGTCGATGTTGTAATTACAATATTTACCTATAAAGTATCTCTTTAAACTTTACGCACTTCAATGCAATAATTGTATTTCTCTAAATTGTTGAGCCATAAGATCTATCAC
>JADGDK010000058.1 GCA_016744895.1 Campylobacterales bacterium
ACTATATGCAGATATCACAATAACAGACTGACTAGCATTATGTTCTAAAATACATTTTAGCATTGACAAACCATTCATTTTGGGAAGGTTAATATCTGATATTACTAAATCATAATCTTTTTTGTGATACAACTCAAGGCCACTCTCGCCATCTTCTGCTAAATCAACTTGTAAGAAAATATCTCCAAATAATTGCATATTGGCTTTACTTAAGTATTTGTTGTCTTCTATATACAGTAGACTCATGTTTTTAGTTATATTTTTTAATTGCTTAATTTCCACACTTATTCCTTATTAACTCTATATCGCAAATTGTTGAGATAACTTTAAATAGATAATTCTTCAAAATTGTGAAATAATTGGGGAATACTCCAAACACTTTTATCTTGGAATCAAAAAATAAAATAGGTTGAGTTATAAGAAAATTATAAAAAAAAGGAATTTTTATTATTAATTACTAAAAGTATCAAAAAAGTAACTTATAACTCTCATTTGCTATCATAAGTTCTTCGTTAGTTTCAATGACTAAAATTTGTATTGAAGTATCTTTTTTAGAAACACAAACCTCATGATTTAGATTTTTTTTAGGGTCTATTACAAGTTTTAAATGTTCCATATTTTTAACTATTTTTGCACGTATTGACGCACTATTTTCACCAATACCACCGGTAAAAATAATAGCATCAACTGAGCCTAAAAGTGCGATATATGCGCCAATATATTTTTTCACACTTCTTACAAATATATCTATTGCTAAAGATGCCTTTTGATCACCATCAAGTGCCATACGCTCAATAGTTCGCATATCATTACTACCACATATGCCTTTTAATCCACTTTGATAATTAAGCATTTGTTCTATATCACTTACACTTTTATCGAGTCTGTTTTGAAGATAAAGTACAATTGATGGATCAATATCACCACACCGTGTTCCCATGACCAAACCTTCAAGTGGTGTAAACCCCATAGAAGTATCAACACTTTTACCAGATTTTATGGCACATACACTTGTACCATTTCCTAAATGTATTGTTATCAAATTTAAACTTGATAACGTTTTATTGAGGATCTTAGTAGACTGCTGTGCAACATAATGATGTGATGTCCCATGAAATCCATAACGCCTAATATTCTCTTTTTCACATAGTTCTAACGGTAGTGCATAAGTATAAGCTTCTTTAGGAAGACTTTGATGAAAGGCAGTATCAAATACTGCAACCTGAGGAGCATTAGGAAAGTAATGTTTCATCGCATATATGCCTTCTAAATTTGCATAATTATGTATTGGTGCCAAAGGAATTAAAGATTTAATATCTGCTATTATATTTTCATCAATTACTACGGATTTATCAAATATAACACCCCCATGTACAACACGATGTCCCACAGCATTTATTTCCGCTAAGCTCTTTACAATGCCTTTAGCTAAAAGTTTTTGAACTGTACTTTCAATAGCTTGATGATGATTTTTTATTGTACTCTCTTCTTCACCAATAGCTTCAACTATTCCAGAAAATAATACTTTCATTTCTGGCATTAAAAATAATTTATACTTAAGTGAAGAACTTCCTGAATTTAAAACTAAAATTTTCATTATATTAAACCACTTGACACACTGTTATGGCGACCGTACTTACAATATCTTCAACACTACATCCACGACTAAGATCATTAACTGGAGCATTTAATCCTTGTAAAATTGGGCCAATTGCTATAGCATCTGTAGCACGCTGAACTGCTTTATAAGTATTATTACCTGTATTTAGATCTGGAAAAATAAATACGTTTGCATATCCAGCCACTTTTGATCCTGGAAGCTTACTATCTCCCACTATAGGATCAATTGCCGCGTCATATTGAATAGGTCCATCAATTAAAAGGTTTGGTGCAAGATTTTTTGCGATATTGGTTGCATCTCTCACTTTTTGAACATCTTCACCAACACCTGAATCTCCAGTAGAATACGAAAGCATTGCAACAATAGGATCAATACCAAAAGACTGGGCACTTTTAGCTGAAGAAATTGCAATTTGTGCTAATTCCTCTGAAGAAGGGTCTCTCACTACTGCACAATCAGCATAAACTAATACTTGCGTATCTAAACACATAAAAAAGAGACTTGAGGCAATTGAAACTTCTTTTTGGGTACCAATAATTTGAAAAGCTGGTGTAATTGTTTCCCGTGTAGTATGCATAGCACCACTCACCATAGCATCTGCCATACCTGTATATACCATCATTGTACCAAAGTAATTCACGTGACTAATTGAATCAAGGGCAATCTCTCTGGTCATCCCTTTAGATTTACGTAAAGTATAGAGTTTATCTACAAAGTCATTTTTAATTTGATTATCATTGGGGTCTAAGATTTCAATACCTTCAAGATCTACACCTATCATACCAGCACGATGCGTAACACTCTCTTGAGAACCCAATAAAATGACTTGTGCAATTTTTTGACGTGTAATAATCTCAGCTGCTCTTAATATTCGATCGTCCAAACTCTCTGGTAATACAATACGACTGCGTTTCATCCTAGCTTTTTCAAAGATCAAATACTCAAACATTGCTGGAGTCATCAGCTTAGACTTTGTATCTACCATTTTTGAGACTAGCACACTTTGCTCAACACCATCATGAAACAAGCCTAATGCTTGCGCAATCTTTCTTCGATTTCGCATATTAATAAGAGAAGGAGTTTGAATTGCAGCTTCTGCAGTATGTAATGTATCTTCATCAACAAATATAATCGGTAATCCAATATGGGAAAGTCCATCTAACAAGATCTTTACTTTTTTACTTGGTATAAAACCACCACAAAGAAGTATCCCTGCAGCACATGGTGCATTTTTAGCACTATTTGAAGCAATCACAGCTAAAATGATATCAATCCGATCTCCTGGAACAATTACTAAATCACCTTCTTGAAGATGATTTAAAAAATGTTCAACATGCATCGCTGCTATCTTATATCCACTAATAATCCTTAAAAGTTGTTCATCATCGCCATAGAGAATTTCAGCACCTATGTGTTCTAAAACACCTAAAATTGTAGGACGATTTAAAGACTCTAATTCATCTAAAAAAAAGAGGTTTGGTTTGATATCTGAAAAAAAGCTTTTTATGTTTGTATATTTTTTAGAGTTATGAAGCCTATTTAAAAAAAGTGCAAAGAGTGGAATCCCCTGCTCTTTTAACGATAATTCCCATAATAGCATCTCTTCTTTGATCATTGATAAGGGTTTTTCATATCCATTAATTACGCCTGCCACAGGTGCAGAAAGATTTTTAGCAATTTCAAGATTGATATCAAAATCAAAAACTACTCCAAAATCTTTTTGACTCATTCCCTCACAAAGAATAAAATCATACTCACTTTCAAGCTTTTTATATTGTTTAATTATATTTTTATAAAGTGTCGCCTCTTGATCAGTAGCAAGTAATTTTTGAGCTTCTTTCAGTGTCATTCCATAACAAAGCTCATAAGATTGATCTAACTTAAAATACGAACGCATCAATGAGATATCGGTATCTTCAACTCTACTGTGAAGGATTAAGGGTTTGAAAAAAGCAACTTTTTTAAACCTACTCTTAAGAAACTCCATAAAACCTAGTGCAACAACAAGAGAGCCTGCTTTAGGATCTTTAGAACTGATAAAAAGAAGTTTGCTTTGCATATATTACCTTTGTAAGTGTATCTTAGCAGATAATAATATATTGATTGTTAAAAAGCCCCTAAGGACTTTTTAACATTAGATTATACAAGTTTGAATTTTTTGTACAATTGAAGGATCTTCAAGTGTAGATGTATCTTGTGTGATTGGCTCACCCTTAGCGATAGATCTTAAGATTCTTCTCATAATTTTACCTGATCTTGTTTTTGGAAGATCTGGAACAAATTTGATATCATCACACTTAGCAATAGCACCAATTTCAGTAAGAACAATTTTATTGATCTCTTGTACCATTTCCATCTCTTCAGCCATCGTGTCTTCACCTTTAAGCACTACATAAGCAAAGATACCTTCACCTTTAATCTCATGTGGCTTTCCAACAACTGCAACAGATGCAACACCTGGATGTTTCTTAATTGCCGCTTCAACTTCTGCTGTACCCATTCTGTGACCAGAAACATTGATAACATCATCCGTACGACCTGTAATCGTGATATAACCATCATCACTCATCATCGCACCATCACCTGTGAAGTATACAGGCTCGCCATCTTTTTTACAATCACCAAAGTAAGATTTTACAAATCTATCTGGATCATTCCAAATTGTTCTAATCATACTTGGCCATGGTTTAGTGATACACATAAAACCTTTTTCACCAATTGGAGTTGGAGTACCATCTTCATCAATGATTTCAGCCATAATCCCTGGTAATGGGAATGTTGCACAACCTGGTTTAATTGGTGTAGCACCTGGAAGTGGAGAAATCATATGTCCACCAGTTTCTGTTTGCCAGTATGTATCCACAATTGCACATTTACTGTTACCAATCGCTTCATAGTACCATTTCCATGCAGGAGGATCGATAGGCTCACCAACTGTACCAAGAACTCTCAAGCTTGAAAGATCATATTTTGCTGGCTCATTTTCACCCATTTTATGAAGTAGTCTAATCGCAGTAGGCGCTGTATAGAATTGATTTATTTGATACTCTTCAACCATACTCCAACATCTACCAGCATCTGGGAAAGTTGGAACACCTTCAAACATTACAGTTGTCGCACCCATAGCAAGTGGTCCGTATACAATGTATGTATGTCCTGTAATCCAACCGATATCTGCTGTACACCAGTAAGTATCATTTTCTCTTACATCAAATACCCATTCCATAGTCATTTGTGCCCAAAGAATATATCCAGCACTTGAATGTTGTACACCTTTTGGTTTACCTGTACTACCTGATGTGTAAAGTAAGAATAGAGGATCTTCACTATCCATTGGCTCTGGTTCACATTTACTTGACTCATTTTTAATAAGTTCATTGTAACTATAATCTCTTCCAGCTACCCAACTGATATCTTCGCCATTTCTCTCAACGATACATACCTTTTTAACACATTCACAACCCTCTTCTAATGCTTTATCCACAACTGGCTTAAGCATATAAGGTTTCCCTTTTCTATATGCACCATCTGCAGTAATTACTAAGTTTGCTTCTGCATCAATAATTCTGTCTCTAAGTGCTTCAGCTGAGAAACCACCAAAAACAATTGAATGAATTGCACCAATTCTTGCACAAGCAAGCATAGCAACAGCAGCTTCAGGAATCATAGGCATATAAAGAACAACTCTATCACCTTTTTTTACATTAAACTGATTTTTTAGTAGATTAGCAGTTTTATTAACTTCGTAACTTAACTCACGGTATGTGATGACTTGTTGGTCACCATTGTCACCTTCAAAGATAATGGCAGCTTTATTTTTTCTTGTCGCTAAATGTCGATCAACACATTGATGTGCAACATTCATTGTACCACCAACAAACCACTTATAAAATGGTGCATTACTCTCATCTAGTACTTGTTTATATGGCGAAAACCAATCAATCTTTTCATTTGCATAATCACCCCAAAAACCTTCATAGTCGTCATTTGCCTTATTCATCAAAGCATGATATTCATCCATATTTTTGATTCTTGCATCTTTAGCAAATTCTGCATATGGCTCAAATATTTGTTCCATTTCTCGTCTCCTTGTTAAGTTATATTCACAAAATTAAATTATCACTTAGTCAGATAATTTAACTTTATAAATATCAATGATGTCATTATAGCATCATTTAGCGCATCATGCTTCCCCATGAAGGGTAAATTTAACTCATTCATAATAGTATTGAAACGTAAATCAATATGTCCTTGTGGAATACGCTGTATTTTTTGATCATGATAGATGGCTGATACCTCGATTTGTTTATTTGGTAATTTTATCCCTAGTTTTGGTTTTATGTATTTATTAACCATCGCTACATCAAATTCTATATAGTACCCTACAAGTGGTCGAGCACCAATAAAATCAATAAACTCTTCTATTACAATATCAATATCTTCTCCATATACCAAGTCACAGGTACGGATTTGATGTACCTGTATACTTGTTGCATCTAGTTTTTTTTGAGGCTTAACAAAACGCTCAAACTTTTTGCTTGCAAGAATTTTATTATCCTTGATGATCACAGCACCAATTGAAATTATATCATCATTTTTAGGATTTAATCCTGTTGTTTCACAATCAAAACAGACATATTCACCCACAGGTGGGGTATCAAAAAGATAACTGTATCTTTCATCTTTTAACTTTTTTCGATTTCGATTTTGCATAAATTTTGCAAACATTATTTCAAATTATCCCAACATATTTAATTTATAGTGAAAAGTAAGAAACTTTTTAAATTTATCTACAGTTTTTAAACTATCTTTTAAAAGATCTCTTTCTAGCTTATTTAAGGCACTAGGTTTAATGTAATTATCTGGCTTAATATTTTTATCAATTTTCTCTAAATTGTATTTTAGTCTTAAAGTGAGTAAAAAAGTAAAAGACTCTATTAAATCTTCAGTTAATTCACGATCTATGACACCCAAATCATTTAATTCTTTGAGTCTCTCAACACTATTTGTCATCTCGAGTTTATTTTCTAAAGCAAGACTTCTTACCCCATGAACAATGGCAAAAATTGCACCTTTTTTAATATCAAGTTCATCTTTATGATCTTTTTTACCAAGTACAAATCCAGAAAATATACTTAGTGGTGTTTCAAAACTAAGTACAGCATGTGCAAAATGTGCAGAGAATGTAGGATTATCTTCTACCCGTTTTAACAGATGCTCTTTAATAGCATCTAAAAGCTTTTCATTCCCAGCCACTGCAACAGCATCATAAAAGATAGCAAGATTCATAAAGTTTTCACTATTTTTCTTATCAATCCACTCTGTTAACTGTGCTTTGAATTCATCTTGAGTTTTCACCCATTCAGGATTGCTTATCATAATGTTACCTGGACACTTTGGATAGCCAAAACTTAGGAGTGTTTGCGTAAAAGACTCTGTAAAGTTTTTTAACTCTTGTGGATCACATGAACAGTCATTACTCATCACAAGTGCATTATCTTGGTCTGTTTTTAATATCTGTTCACGTCGTCCTTCACTACCCATCACAATAAGAGCAGAGTTTTTAAGTATAGCTTCTGGTGCTGTTAACTCAAAAAGTTTTTTAAAGACTTTTTCATTTAACTGACCTAAAAGTTTAGAGATATAACGTACCTTCACACCTTTTGCATACAGTGATTGAGTAACACGAATTAAGTTTCCACTAGCTTCTTGTAACTCTTCAACAGATTCAGCTCTTTCAATCTCATTTGACATCGCATAGGTATGTGAGGCAAAAAAGCTTGCCAAGGATATTTGGTCTAATAAACCAACAATATTTTGGTCCTTATCTTTAACCAAGATTCTTTTGATTCCATATTTTGTCATTTCTAACTGTGCATTAAAAAGAAATTCATCCTCATCAACAGAAACCAGACCAAACTTAGCCAATCGCTCTATTGGTTCATCTGCAGACATTCTATTTAAAATAAATTTATTTCTATAGTGCGTTTCAGTTACAATTCCTATCTCATCACCTCTTTTGACTAAAAGTGAATTTGCTCGCTCCTCTTTTAGCATTAATACTGCGTCATAGATTGAAACATTTGCATCAACAATGACAGGTGCATGTATATAGGCATCTCTGACACGTGATACCATAAAATTTGCCAACTCTTTATTTTGCTCATTTGCCTGATTAACATTAAGTTTTTGTGCAATTGATTGAAAAAAGTATTGTTCAAATTTTTCATCTTCGTGTAATACTTTTAAAAATATCTCTCGAGGCAAAACATAACAAATTGTCTCTTGAGCAGTTTTAAATTCACGTTTGACATGATTTTCAATTAGGGATATGGGATCAAATACTTCATGATGATCATAGATAGAGACCACTTCATTATCGTGTGTTTCTTGAACAACACCCTTAATAATAAAATACAGAAACTCAGGATTTGTACCTTTGGATAGAAGTACTTCATTTTCTTTAAAGTAGACAACATCTAAGTTTTCACAAACATATTCTAGATTTTGTGCATTTAACATATCAAAGGGGGGAACCCCTTTGATAAAGCTTTCTTGTTCTAATAAGCTCAATTTTTACCTTTATGTTCTAGTGGTCAGTAGCACCATCAGCACCGATACCAGTTTGACATCTTATATCTTGTGCATCGAACTCATCAATACATCTTTGCGCATCTTCACTCTTATCTGTGATAGAGAAGAACCAGATTGCAATAAATGCTAATGGCACAGAGAATACCGCTGGGAATTTATAAGGAACGATTGGTTCTGCGTTTCCTAAGATACTTGTCCAAACAACAGGTCCAAGGATAACAAGTACTAGTGCTGAAATAAGCCCTAAGTAACCACCGATTACAGCACCTCTTGTTGTTAACTTTTTCCAGAAAATTGACATAAATAGCACTGGGAAGTTAGCAGACGCTGCAATAGTAAACGCTAACGCCACAACAAACGCAATATTTTGTTTCTCAAATGCAATACCAAAGATAATCGCTAAAATACCGATACCCACTGTTGCATATTTAGATACTTGCATCTCTTTTTGCTCATCAACTTTTTTATCTCCTGCAAATGCATTTGCATATAGATCATGAGATATTGCTGACGCACCAGCAAGAGTAAGACCAGAAACAACCGCTAAAATTGTAGCAAAAGCAACCGCTGAGATAAATCCTAAGAAGTAATCTCCACCAACTGCGTGTGCTAACCATACAGCAGCCATGTTATTCATACCTTTAAGTGTTTCACCATCTGCAGCCATATATGGTCCACCTTCAGCACCAAGTACAAGTACGATAGCACCAAATCCCATGATAAATGTAAGGATATAGAAGTAACCAATAAGACCCGTTGCAACAAAAACAGATTTTCTAGCTTCTTTAGCATCAGATACGGTAAAGAATCTCATAAGAATATGAGGAAGACCCGCTGTACCAAACATAAGAGCAATACCTAATGAAACTGCTGAAATTGGATCATTTACAAGTCCACCTGGGCTCATAATCGCTTCACCTTTTGAGTGAATTTCAGTCGCTTTAGTAAATAATGTGTTGAAATCAAATCCAAATTGTGACATAACCATAATTGACATAAATGTTGTACCAGCTAGTAGTAAAACTGCCTTAATAATCTGTACCCATGTTGTTGCAAGCATACCACCAAAAGCAACATACGCAACCATAAGAGCACCAACTAAAACAACAGCAAACTCATAATCAAGACCAAAAAGAATCTCAATAAGTTTACCAGCACCAACCATTTGTGCGATTAGATATAGAAGTACAACTGCGATTGAACCAAGTGCTGCAAGAATTCTTACAGGTTTTTGTTTTAATCTATAAGCAGTAACATCCGCAAATGTATATTTACCTAAATTTCTAAGTTGCTCAGAAATCATGAAAAGAATGATCGGCCAACCTACTAGAAAACCAATAGAGAAGATAAGACCATCATAACCTTTTAAGTAAACCATACCAGTAATACCTAAAAATGAAGCAGCTGACATATAATCACCAGCGATCGCTGTACCATTTTGTGTACCTGTTATACCACCACCTGCAGTATAAAAATCTTTTGCAGATTTTGTTCTTTTAGCCGCCCAATATGTGATACCTAAAGTACCAGCAACAAAGAGAAGAAACATAAAAACTGCTGGAACATTAATTTCCTCAGCTTTTGTACCTGCACCTAAATCAGCACCAGCAGCAAAAGCAGCAACTGTACCCAATAATAATAGAGATAAAACTTTACCTAACATTATTTCATCTCCTTTTCGATTTCAGCTTTAACTTGATTTGATAAATCATCAAACTCACTATTTGCTCTTTTAACATAAATACCTGTCATAACAAAAGCAAAAATAATAATTGCAATACCTACTGGAATTCCCCAAGTCATCATTGCACCTGCACTAACTTTTGCACCTAATGTTGCTGGACTAAACGCAATAAGTAAGATATACGTATAATAGACCACTAACATAATAATTGACAATTTCCATGCAAACCCATTTCTTGTTGTTACCAACTTTTGGTAAGCAGGGTTATTCTGGATCTTGTTTACTAATTCTTTATCCATATTTTTTCCTTCTTCATATTTTAATAACGTAAAAGGAGCTTTGCTCCTTTTACTACACAAACGCTAAGCTCGCCTCAGCGGAGAGCTCACACTATAGATAAACTATGCTTTTTATTAAAAGTTATAGTTTGCTATAACTCTATACTCATCCCAATCTACACCTGGAGCAAAATCTGTTGGGAAGTTTCCTCTAAGTCTTAACTGAAGATTTTTAACTGATGCTGGGTAGTACTGAATATCAAATCCAGCCTCTTTTGCTTCCCATGCTGTTCCCGCTTTATAAGTATTTAATGAACCAATGTCATATGCTGCATGATAAACTGATGCTTTTAAGTTAACACCCATATCTTTAAAGTTATATGTAGCTGCTACTTTTGTTGTATCTGTATCAGCAAAGAACATATGTCTGGTTACCATACCTTGTGTAAATGCTGGCATACCGCCCCATGGAGTTATAATACCGCCATTTGATTGTGAACCTGCACTTGAATCAGTTGTTGAATATGCTACATATGCACTAAGAGCACCCATAGATGCTCCTAACTTACCTGCCATATAACTACTATCAACATCTCCTGCTAATTTATCACCAATATCACTCTCATTTATATACTGTGCAGAAGCTTTCATTTTTACTGCATCACTAAGAAGACATTTCCAGCCATAATCAGCTTGAAGATAAATTGCATTTAAGATATCGTGAGCATAGTAATCCCATGCTTGAAGTTTAAGACCAGGAATACCACTATAAATAGCTGCAACTGCTGTCACACCATTAGTATCTTTTCCTGCTGCACCTAGTGCAATTTCACCCATATTAGCAAACTCGCCACTTGTACCAGCTTTGTAACCTAAACCATAACCACTTTGTAAAGATAGCTGACTTCCTGCACCATATACGTTACCAAATGTACCTACTGCTTCTTTTGTTACATGTGCACCAATTAAAGTTGTATCTTTGATATCTGTATTAGCGATAACAACAGCTTCAAAAAGATTTGGTAACATTCTTGCGTCATCTGCACCTGCTAACGGTGTATTTAATTTTTGACGACCAATTGTAATTGTCGTATTTGTAAGAGCAGTATCACAGAAACAATACTTTAAGTATGCTTCACCAAGAACACTGTATGAATCATAATTTCCACCATATAGCGATGGATCATATTCTGTACCACCTGCTGTTGGTGCTGATGCATCATGGATTCTAAGACCATTAGTCGTGTAATACTTCATACCAATACTAAGACCTTTATACTGCTCTGTCTCAATACCTAAAGAACCACCTATTGCAAGTGAATTACGGTTATTATTACTTGCAGCATCGATTGATCTGTCAACATAAAACGCTCTAATTTGTCCACTTGTTTTAGCATTACTAAATGCTTCCGCTAAACTATCTGCCGCTTGTACATGTAATGTACTTAATAGCGCCAAAGATAAACCTATTCCTAATCTCTTCATATTTCTAACTCCTCATTATGAAATGTAATTTGGTGGAATAATTCTATGTATATAGCGTAGCATTACCGTAGCATTGTAAGAAAAACTTATACTTGAAGTGAATATTGATAGGATATATGTGTAGTTTTGAAACACAAAGGTAAAATACTGTTTCAAAAAGTTACTTTTATGTTTTAATGTACCTTTCAACTTTATAACCAACACCTTTGACGTTGATTATAAAATCCTCTTTCAGTACGCGTCTAAAGCGACTTATCTCTGCCCGTATAGTGGCATTATCTACTGGTTCATGGTTCCAAACATAACTTCTAAACTTATCAAAACTAAGGATCATACCGATGTTATGACATAATAACTCTAATATTAAGACCTGTTTTTTTGTCAATGTCTGTACTTTTCCATAATAGAATAACTCATTATCTTCTTTTGTGTAACTATAATTCACACTCAACAAAATATGCTGTCTATTTTGACTATTTATAAGACCTGCTATATTATTGATACGAAGTCCTAACTCTTTAAGATGGAAAGGTTTTTTGAGATAATCATGTGCCCCTAAATCAAATGCTTTAGTAATATCTTCTATATCTACAAGTGCACTGATAAAGATAACAGGTGTAAAAATCTGTTTTTCACTTAAATTTTGTAAAAGATCAAATCCATTAATATCTGGGATATTTATATCTAAAATCAATATATCGAATGTCTCTTTTTCTAAAGTATTTAACGCACTCATTCCACTTGTAAAACTTTCAACAAGATGTCCAAGTGAAACTAAATACTCACTTATTGAACTTTGTAACATCAATTCATCTTCAAGTAGTAGTATTTTCATATTCTTAGATCCCTAAAAATTGTACTTAATTTTTATATATTACAATAATCTATATATTAAACTGTACTACTTCAGAATAAAGTTCTTTCGAACCAACTTTGATATTATCCGTACCTTGAGAAATACATTTAAGATTTTCACTATTTGACTCAGAAAGAGTATGAATATTTTCAATTTGCTTAGAGATATTTTCTGTATTATGTGCAATTTCTAAGGACTCAGAGACAGACATCTCAACACCTTTTGTTGCAGTTTGCATCAAAGCTGAGGCTTCAACAATCACATTTTGTATTTCATCACTTAAAATATTTAAATCTTTTGCATGATGTGCATTACTATTCATCTCTTCTGACACATTAACAATTGATTGTACAATTACACTCACAGTTGCATTTATCTCAACAAGTGACTTCTGCGTCCTTTCAGCCAATTGTCTCACCTCATCTGCTACTACAGCAAATCCTCTACCATGCTCTCCTGCACGTGCTGCTTCAATTGCCGCATTTAATGCTAAAAGATTTGTTTGATCAGCGATATCAGATATAACATGAAGTACATTTTTTACCTCTTCAGTTTCAACAGAGAGTGTATTTAATTTTTCAGCTAGTAAAGTTTCTGCTTGTGTATTAGCATCAATTTTTTCTACAAATTTTGAAACATTATCTTGTACATCTGTAATGAAGTCTTGTGCTTTTAAAATTTCGTCTTTCGATTTTTTGATTTTATCTACAGAATCACAAAGCTGTATTTTCATATCTTTGGCATAGCTATTTGTATGTTTAATCAACTCTTTCTCTTCTTCAAATCTAGTGTGAATTTCCATACTATTTTTAGAAAGGTTTTCAGAAACATGATTATTTTTATCACTTGCAACTTTGATATCAGATACAATACTTTGAAATGATGTGAGTAATTTATTGAATGATTTACCAATATCCCCTATCTCATCTTGACCCTCAACAGATACTGTTTTAGTAAGATCTTTTGTTGTTGAAACATAGTCAATCATATCTCTAAGGTTTTTTATCTTTAAAATCACCATTTTATTTAATAAATAGCTACTAACAACACCTATAAACATCAGCGCCCCAAAAATTATCAACACAATGTTAGTAATATGTCCACTACTAAGTTTGTCTAATTTATTGATACCCTCAGCGGCCATCATATCTAAATCACTTCTATACAATCCTGTACCTATAATCCAACCCCAAGGTTTGAACAATGTTACATATGAAATTTTATCCTGAGGTGTATCAAAACCAGGTTTTGGCCACTGGTAATCAACATACCCGCTGCCTTTTTCTTTTATAACATTTACCATTTCATTAAATAAAAATTTTCCATTTGGATCTTTTGCCTGAGATAAATCTTTACCATTTAAAGAAGGTTTAATCGGATGCATGATCATTTTTGGACTAAGATCATTAATCCAAAAATAGCCTTTATCTTCATTAGCAAAACGGATATTTTTAATATTTTCAAGTGCTTCATTTTTTATTTGTGCTACTACTTGATCTACATATTTACCTGTACCAATAATCCAATTAAATGGTTCAAACAATTTCACATAAGAGACTTTTTCTTCAGCTTTATTAGAGCCAGGTTTAGCCCATTGATAACTCAAAAAACCACTACCATCAGTTTGTGCAATTTTCACAAACTCTTTAAACATATATACGCCATTTGAATCTTTATATGAGAGGAGGTCTTTACCATCAAGTTGAGAATCAATAGGATGAATCACCATCTTTACATTTGTATCACTAATCCAAAAATACCCCTTATCTCCATCTTGTGCCGACTTAACAAGTTCTTTGATTGATTCTTTAAGTTGTGTTTGGGTCATACTCTTTTTATTTTTAAGATAAAAATTATTTACAATATTAAAAAGTGTATCCATCTGCCCTGTCAGTTGATCTTTAACTTCTAAAACGATATTTTCTTTTTTGGTTCTATTATAAAAAGAGTTTAATGTTTTGAGTGTAATTGTAGTCGAGGTCTTTAAATTCTCCTGTTTACTTTCTAACAATACAGCACTATTATCACTACTAACAGATTGTGCAAAACTTTTTAATTCATATATACTTACTACAGTTATCAATAAAACGGAGCCTGTGATTATTGACAATAATTTAAACTTGATACTCATGGCAATTCCTTTTTAGTTAGAGTCTTCTCTACCGACTAGATCGACCATCATCAAAAAAAGTTTATCTCAGGTTAAATAAGAATTAATTATATATCTAAACGTAGTGATATCTAAAGATGAAGAGACTTCAATTTCTACCTTATTTTTATCACATATCTCTTTAACGATATGAAGTCCTATACCAAAGCCACCTCGAGAATTATGTTCTCTATAATATCTCTTAAACAGTTTATCAGGTTGTAATATTGGTACACCACAATTTGCAACTTCAAAAATAATATTTTCTTGTAATTGATACAATCTAATATCAACTATATTATCCTTAAAGCTATATTTTATAGCATTTGAAATATTATTATCACATACACGTTGCAGTTCAACTTCATTAAATTCTAACACTATATCATCTGCTATTTCAGATTTTAAGATAACATCATTTCCCAAAGCAATTTCATTAAAAAAATCAATACGCCTTTTTAGTAGTTGTGAAAAATTTAAAACAGTTTTTTTATACTCAATGCGATCTTTTTTAACAACATAAGTAAGATCATTATATATATTATGAATAATTTTTACACCTGCCTCTATTTTTGTCAAATATCGATTTTTCGGATTATTCATATTATAAAGATCTAAATTGGTGATAATAATACTCAACGGTGTATTAATCTCATGTGTTGCATTTTTAATAAACTTATCTTGTATTTCTACCATAGATTCTGCAAACTCTTTTGCATTTTTAAGTTTTTGAGTTTTGGTTTCAACTTTTTGTGCTAAGTTGGCATTTAAATCTTCAAGAGATGCTTTTTGTACACTAATCTCTTCAGCCATACTATTGATATAACTTGCAATTTTTTGATACTCTTGATAACGAATTTCATCAATATCTAACCTTTGAAACTCTGTAGAGACAGTTTTAAGTGCTTCTTCAATATAAACAATATCATCAGTTACCGTAGAGGTAAAATAGTAATGCATCGCCATGCCTATAAAAAAAAGCAAACTAGCAAGCATTAAAATTCCAATGATAAATTTTGATACTTTACTTTTATGGTCTTGCTTCTTAATTTCAATAGTGGCATACATATCATCAAGGTAAACACCTGTTCCTACCATCCAACGCCATGGTTTATAAGATGCAGCGTACGATATTTTAGGTGCTAGCGTATTAATAACTGGTTTGTTCCAAACATATTTTACATATCCACCTTCACTTTTTTTAGAAACTTGGATCAACTCATAAATCACCTTTTTATCATTAGGATCCTTCATATGCAACATATTTTTACCAGCATTTTCTTTTAAAATTGGATCTGCTATATTAATTCCATCAAAAGTATAGATAAAGATATATCCCGTACCATCTCTCTCATGCCGCATCTGCTCAATTGCATCCACAATTTCAGATTGTAACTCTTCTAATGGTTTGTTTAAACCATCTTTTTGATGTTTATAAGCTATATATTTTAATGCACGATTTGTTTCACTCTTAATCAAATCTTTCTGTTTTTGAATAAACTGCTTTTCAATTTGTTCTATTTCTCTTTGATGTTCTTGATGAAGATTATAAATACTAAAAACAAGTACTAGCGCTGTAAGTAAAGCAACTAAAAGAATACTAAACCCACTAGCTTGATTAATACTCTGTTTTTGAAATATCTTTTTCAATTTATAATGCCTATCCTTCTAAGGCATGTCCGTAAAAAAAACTCTTTGGATC
This sequence comes from Campylobacterales bacterium, assembly GCA_016744895.1. GTDB lineage: Bacteria > Campylobacterota > Campylobacteria > Campylobacterales > QNZT01 > SZUA-1433. Next base: position 16,370 of record JADGDK010000058.1, read on the forward strand.
TGCCCATAAAGTATTTTTCCAAAATATGGTGATGTTGTGTTGGTTACTTTATGGCTATGTGTTGGATCAAAAAGGATGATATTTGCAGCATATCCTTCTTCTATCTTTCCAAGTGTCGATTCACCCAAAATTTCTGCAGGTTTTTCACATACAAGAGAAGTAAGCATATCCCAACTTATTACGCCCTCTTTTACCAAATAGGTATAACAG
>JADGDK010000059.1 GCA_016744895.1 Campylobacterales bacterium
GTATCTGATTGATCTGCTATTTGTGTTTTAATTTGCCAATTTTGTTCTTGTTGGGGTGTGAGTATTAACTCATTTGCTTCGAGTGTAAAGAGTGTGATTATAAGTAATAATATATTCTTCATTTTATTTCCTTGATTTCTGCCACTGTGTAGAGTTCAAACAGTGTTTTATAGTAGATTTTTCGATATTGGCTTAGTGACTCTTGTAGCTGCCAAAGTTTTTGTTTACTTAAAAGATATTCAACTACAGAGCTCTCTCCTAGCTGATAACTTTTTTCGATAAGTGGTAATAATTCACTTTCAAAAGAGGATATACGTTTACCTGTCATAATGATGAGGTTTTTCTCATTATCCAATTTTGCTTGGAGCTGTTTAAATTTCCTCTTCTTATCAATAAACATATTTTGTTTTTGATGTTTTAACGCTTGCTGTTGATGCAAGGCACTTATCTTTTTATATTCATCAGATTTTGAACTGAAAGCCAGAGGAAGTGAAACACCAGCACCATAACGTTTCATATCAACCTCTTTATCAAATCCTACAGAAAGATCTATAGATTCAAAGTTTCTATCGTAAAGCGTTGCACTTTTTTTAGCACTTAAAATTTGGCTGTCCAATGCTTTGATAGATAGGGAAAACAATTTGCTATTTTCATCTTGGTTAAATGCCATAGGGTGTAAGTCTTCGCATGAAAGTTCAGCTTTTTCTACTGTAAGATTCACTGCATCAAATAGTGTTTGAATCGCGATGCGTTCTTCTACTTTTAAACTCAGTAGTTTTTGCTCTAGATCTGTTTTTTCAAGCTTTAATTGTAAGAGTTCTTTTTTTGAAATTTCTTGATATTTGTAAGCTTTGCGTTTTTTTGCATATAGCTTTTCAAAATTATTATAAGATTGTTCAAAAATACTTCTTTGTTCTTTATCAAGACATATTTGGTGATAATCTGATTTGATCGTGTTTGAAAATGCCAATAGCTCTTTTTCAAGTTCTAAAGAGCGTGCTTCATCTTGTAAGGAGGCAATTTGCAAATTTTGTGATCTTTGATCTCCTAAAAGAAATGTTTTTTCTAAACCTGCACTATATTCAAACTCTTTATTGGCTCCAGCAGGATTAGCTTGTGCTCCACTACCTGATAATACAAAAGGGTTAGTCGCAAATTGGGCTTGAGTTTTAGCGCTATTTGCCTCTTTTTGAGACTCAATAGAAAGATAAAGTGGATGTGTATTTTTCAACCTTTCATCAATTTGTTTTAACGTCAATGGCATAGCTATGACAAAAGAGCTGGTTAGTAATAAGAGTAGAAAATTTCTCATCTAACGCTCCTTTGTCTGTAAAAGTGTTAAATCGCCTGCGTCAAAATAGTAAATTTTGTTTTGTAATATCGCTTTAAAGTAGACATGACAACTCTTTACAGAGATATTGAAATTTTCCAGACGCAACTGGGAATATGCTTTTTGTAAAATATTGAGTGCTTCATCCTTTGTATATAAAGCTAGTACTTTTGCTTTTTTTGCAAGTTTTTTCTTTTGTATATATCGTGAGTGTCCGGTTCCTCCTATCACATGAGCATAGGGGTATTTAGAACATTCTTTGTAAGGAATTTTTATAGTTGAATGGATTGCTTTTGCTTCCAATGTACTAAACAGTACTAAAATAGTTATAAATAGATATTTCATGATAACCTCTTTTTTAAATTTATTTTTATAAAAATGGGATAAAAAAGGTTATATGATAGGAGGTCGGTAGAGCCTATGTTTTAAAAGTGATGAAAAGGTGTTGTCTATATCAGAGTATGACCAAGTTTTATTATAGGTGAAATAGATATCAGGAGATGATATTTGTTCGATTGTCATAAGTACTTGGTGTATCAATTCATGAAGTACAGATGCTTCACATAACAGTTGATTTTTAACTTGATGCATATAGAGTTCTGTCTGGGTATCTGGATCTATATAGCCAATGATAAAGTCATGCATTGCCATAAAGATAAATGCACTCAAAAGTAATCCTAAAATCTGTTTTTTTGCTTTCATTGATCTGATCCTACCTTATACAATATTATATCTTACTTAAGAATTTTTCTCCATTAATGATATGATTTCTTTGATGGTTTAACATCCAATCCAATGGTACTCACCAATTGTTTTTTAATTATACGATACCAATGTGAATTAAATATGTATTATTTATTAATATCATTATTAAGTACTTATATATTACAATAATATTATTATTTCTTATAATACACCCCAAAGGATTGACTCATGAAACGAAGATATATTGCATTTTTTTTAGTATTAGCGACACTTTCGTCTCTTTATGGAGATTCTAAAGCTTCTACTTTTTCAAAAACATTTGGTACAAAAGAGCAAGAGATTGCAAAATCAGTTATTACGACAGATGATGGTTTTTTGATTGTGGGTCAGATAAGACATACACGAGATAGAGCTAGAAGCTTTGATATGTATCTTTTAAAGATTGATAAACAAGGAAAGAAAATTTGGAGTAGGGCAGTTGGTGGTCGTGAAGATGAAGAGGCACAAGCTGTTATAGAAACTGACAATGGTTATATTGTTGTTGGTACCACTAAAAGTTTTGGATCAGATCGTTCAAGTATTTATGCTACAAGCTTTTTGAAAAATGGTACATTGGATTGGGAAAAGATTTTTTATAGTAGTGATGATAGTTACTATTATGGAACAGGTATAGTCAAAACAGATAGTGGCTATAAGATTGCTGGATGGGAAAATAAGATGGAGTTATTTAACTCTGAAACTTATGCATATATAGTAGATATAGATAAAAATGGAAATCAAAAACAACTCAAACGCTATATAGGTGAAGATAAAGATAGGATACATGATATTTTAAAAGTTGATGATGGATATATTCTCGTTGGTGAGACAAATGAGTTGGAAGATGGCGGTTTTGATGCATATATCATTAAAATTAATGAGAGTGGAGGATTGGTTTGGGAAAAGATTTATGGTTGGGAATTTGATGATCAGATACATGCTATTACTTCTGCAAAAGATGGTTATATCTTAGTAGGTAGTACCAAAAGCAATCGTGATAAACAGAGTGAAGTATATGTTATAAAGTTGAATAAAGAGGGAAAATTGCTTTGGCAGAAAACATATGGTGGTAGGTTTGATGAAGAGGGATTTGATGTTGTCTCTGCTGATGATGGTTTTGTCATCGCTGGATATAGTGAGAGTGATACAAACGGTAGAGAAGATGTATATCTCATCAAAATAGATGAAGATGGAAAACTATTATGGCAAAAAACGTATGGTGGTAAATCTACAGATATTGCTTATGGTGTGAGTAAAAGTGATGATGGATTTATCGTAGTTGGTGAAACACAAAGCTATGGAAACGGACGTAAAGATGCCTATGTGATCAAAGTAGACAAATTGGGAAATCTCCCAAAATGACTACTTTGTGTTTGCGTTACTCTTCTTCCTCAAAGAGTTCATAAACCTTGTAAGGAGAGAGACCTTTTTGTGAAGCAATATCTCGTATTTTTTGATTTATATCATTTTCTATACCATGTTGTATGAAAATTTTTTCCATCTGTTTGTCACTTAAGTTTAGATTCTTCTGAATATCTGATAGTGACATGCGACCATAACCACCAATCTGTTTAACTATCTTTGGATCTTTTTTGATTTCACTTTCCCAGCTGCTTTTAAAGTATTCACCCGCATCGATAATAGTACCAAATGGAGGTACTTTATAAAGTGTACCTGCTATAACCAAGATAGTTATAAAAGAAACAATTAAAAATGGTATAGAAATAATTGCACTTGCTTTTGATTTGATATAGCCAACAAAAGCATGCCAGTTAAAATAAAGATGAAGAAACCCAGCAATGATCATGATAAAACCAAAAACAGTATGTATATCTGCCCACTGGTGTTTGTCAAGTCCAATGATAGTCCAGTTAAGATACGTTGCAACTTTTCCATGTGGTGCAATATACAAGAGCACTCCCGAGACCATACCTATCAACAGAGTATAAAAAAGAAATAGACTTATATATTTTCTAAACTTGTGCATCACTACTCCTTTATGTATTACAAAAAAGGGAAGAGAAGGTTATTTACCTCCTCGACCACTTCCATCTTGTAGCATACGACCTTGCCCCATGCCGACACCTTTTCCTTGTCCTCCAAGACCTCTTCCGACATTGTACTTTTGTCGTTCTTCTAAGCTCATAGCTTGTACTCTTTTTTGCAACTCTTTTCTAAATGTAGCACGTTCTTCAACTGGTAGCGTACCTCTTAAGTCCATAAGCTCTTGTGTATCCATTGATGCATAGTTGGCACCAAATAGTGACATACCCATTGCTAGTGCTGTGATCAAGATTGACTTTTTCATGATAACCTCCTAGTGTTAATCTATTGAAATTATAAAGTATGTATGTGAATTGAACTTGAATTGTTTGGATTATTTAAGTAATTATTGAATTGGTATATTATATTTATAATCAGAAATAACTTCACTAATAGTTTTAACAGTACCATATGTTATTTTTGGATATTTACAACTTAATTAAATAACCCTAGTAGAATATAAGCACCTATGATTAAAGATAATAGAACTACGGGTATGATAGCTAACTTTATGATTATTTGTTTATATGCATTTTTGTTTTTTTGACTAAAATTAATTAAAATATAAACTATCTTAGTTGAAAAAAAACTTAAAATTATTGCAGTAATTAGTACAATTAGTTGACTGTAGTCTGTCTTACTTCCCCTAGACCCTACAATAAAGTAAAAAATTAAATAAGATATGAATATTATGTATTTCATAAAAGTACCAACATTTTTATACGATAATAGCTATGTTCAAAAATTATTTCTTTTGCACTTTTTCTCTTAATTTTTGAAATTTCTCTTGAAAGTCACGTTCGTCACCATAGGATAGAAAATCTTTATAGTATCGATCCGTTAAAGTAAGAGCAATAGAGGCAGTTAATTTTTTCGATAGGATTGAGATAGGCGAGATAGTGGCGGTCAAAGATAATGTAGTCACTACGTTTGATAAACTCAAATTTATATATTCTAAATATCACTTGTTGATAGAAAAATAGCATCACATCAAAAACCATAGCAGGTAGGATCATAAAATAGATCAGTGGGGAGCTTATAAGATGGAAAAAAGGGATATCTCTTAGATAGTTTAAAATATTTTTCATATTTTCTTTTTGTTGTTCGAAGATATCTTTTTCAAAAGTGACATAACCATTTTTAATTTCATAGATGATATGACGCTCTTGCTCTGCAATTTCCTCTTTTAGTTTTTCTTCTAATGCTTCTATATCTTCTATTATTTTTTTGATTTTATCACTCATATTCCTCTCCTTGTGTTTTTTCTCAGCCATTTATCTGCTTCCATAACTATAACTAACCCAATAGCAATCACTGCTAGAAATAACCAAGTATCTATGGAAACCGGTTCGGTTTTGAGTACATTTTGCATAAATGGTATGTGCATACATGTGATATGTAAGACTTGTGTAAAGAGCACCCAAAGGATTAAAAATATGCTACTTCTATAGCCTATTTTATGTAGATAGTTTTGTTCACTTCTTGCATTAAACACATGAACATTTTCAAATAGCACCATCAAAAGTAAAATGATATTTCTTGCACTCTCTTCACTTTGACCACTTTGTAGCAAAAAGTAAAAGAGTATAAAAGAGACGATACCTATATAGACTCCAGCTACAACAATCCGTCTTAACATAAGCGTGTTAAAGATAGGTTCTTTTGGAGGTCTTGGTGTTCTTTGTAAAAGTTTAGGCTCTGCTTTTTCGAGTCCTAACATAACATCTTCTATACCATTTGTAACAAGATTTAGCCATAAAAGTTGTACAGGCAGTAGTGGCAAAGGCATACCCGTGATAAAAGAGAGCATTACCAAAATAAGCTCTGCAAATCCCGTCGAGATAAGTAGGTAAATGACTTTTCGTATATTGTCATGCGCGCGTCTTCCCTCTTCGATACCGTTAATGATAGAGGCAAAGTTATCGTCAGTCAAGATGATATCACTAGTGGATTTTGCGATGTCAGTACCGCTTTTTCCCATAGCGATTCCTATGTTTGCGTGTCTTAATGCTGGAGCATCATTGACCCCGTCTCCTGTTACAGCGACATAATGTCCAAGACTTTGAAATGCTGTGACTATTTTCATTTTTTGGGATGGAGTGACACGAGAGAAAACGGTTTTATCTTTTATCTCGTGTGCTTTTGCATCACTGTGTTCCCACTCATATAAAGCTTTTTCTCCCATAATCGCTTCATCACCTTTAGCAATGCCTAACTCTTTGGCAATGCAAAGTGCTGTGTTTGGATGATCACCTGTGATCATGATGACTTTGATTCCTGCCTCTTTTGCTTTGTTTATCGCCTCTAAACTCTCTTCTCTTAAAGGATCGATAATAGCAACAAAACCAAGATAATTAAAGTTTTCTAGTGTGATTGTTGATTCTTTAGATGACTCTTTATAGGCTAGGGCGATAGTACGATAACCTTTTAATGCCCACGCATCTACCTCTTTTAATATCGCTTGTTTTTCCTCTTCACTCTCGTTAGAATACTCAAGTATTGTTTCAGCTGAGCCTTTTGAAAATTGAAAAATTGCATCATCTTTTTCCATCATAACAGCTGAAAAACGATTTTGAGGTTCATAAGGAATTTCATCTATTTTTCTGTAAAATTTTGAGTCTTTTATGTATGATTCACCTGCATTTTCTACAAATCGTGCCAAAGCGATATCTACTTGATCACCGAAAAAATCATGACCTCCCTCTTTTCGCTCTTCATAGTGTATCTCATTGCAAAGGATAGATGCTAAAAGAACTCTGTCTGAAGCTTCATCTAAGATGCTTGTATCATAAACTTTGGTTGGAGAGATAAAGTATTCTACGCTAAGTCTGTTTTGTGTTAAGGTTCCTGTTTTATCACTTGCAATTAGTGTGCAAGCACCAAGACCTTCAATAGCCGCTAGTTTTCGTACGATGACATTTCGTTTAGACATTGCTGATGAAGCAGATGTAAGTGCCACAGTAATGGCGACAGGAAGACCTTCTGGGATGGTTGATACAGCAAGGGCTACGGAAAAGAGAAAGAGGGCGTAGAGTTCCATTCCTTTGAGTATTCCTATCGCAAAAAGTATGACTACCATGATTGCGATCACAATTGCAATCGTAAAAGAGAGTTTTTCCATCTTCTCTAAAAGTGGGATTTTAGCAACTCTTTTTTGGCTCAGTAGTTGTGCAATTTTTCCAGTTTCGGTTTTTAATGAGATTGCACTCACCGCACCTAATCCTCTTCCGCTTGAGATAAAAGTTCCAGCAAAAAGCATGTTCTTTTGATCACCAAGGACAAGGTTTTTGTCATCAGTGATAAAGTTGGCATCTTTGTGTACATCGAGTGATTCACCTGTGAGTAGGGATTCATCAACTAAGAGGTTATTTGACTCAATGAGTCTGACATCGGCTGATACTTTTGTGCCGGGTTCTAAAACTAAAATATCTCCAATTGTAACATAACGGCTATCGATCTCCTTCACTGTATGATCTCGTAATACTAAGGCGTTAGTTTTGATGAGGTTTTGTAAATGTTTTGCTTTTTGAGAAGCAGAATACTCTTGATAAGTCCCAATGACGGCGTTTAGTATCAAAACTATCAAGATAAAACCAGCATCTGTATATTCGTGGATGAGTAATGCTAAAAAAGAGGCTATAAGAAGTATATAAATGATAGGACTTTTAAACTGTCCTAGAAAATGGGAAAATAGACTTTTTGGAAGTTCTTGTGGAAGTGTATTGTGACCAAGGTTCTTTACTCTTTTGAGTGCTTCATCACTTTTTAGTCCTGTTATACTTGTCTCTAAATCTAGAAGTGTTTCATCAATTTTTTTTGTATGAAAAAACATAAATTACCTCCTTGACTTTGTAATTATAGTATAATATTGATATCTGTTACACAAAACGTACACTTATTTCTTTTAAAATTGTGTATGATTTTAGGGGTGAGGTATGAAAGTTTTAGTTATTTTTTTACTTATTACAAACTACATCTTTTTGCAGGCTGAAACTACTTTAGTGACGGAACAAAATAGTTCAATAGAAGAGTTTGATGATAGCTTTGAAGATGAGTTTGATGCTCCAAAAGTTGTAAAACAGAGCTTTGATCCATTGAGTGGTTATAATAAACTTATGACTGGATTGAACGATAAGTTTTATACAAACTTACTCATTCCTGTTGCTAAAGGATATAAAAAGGTAGTGCCTGAGAAAGGAAGAAAATCTGTTTCAAACTTTTTTGATAACCTTCTTTTCCCTGTTCGATTTGTAAATAATATTTTGCAGTTGAAACTTCAAAATGCAGGGGAAGAGTTTGCCCGTTTTGGGATCAATAGTACGATAGGTTTATTAGGTTTTTTTGATATTGCTAAGTCAAAGTTTGATCTTAAAGCGCATGAAGAAGATTTTGGTCAAACCTTAGGATACTATGGTGTGGGAAGTGGTTTTCACGTAGTTTTGCCGTTTTTAGGACCCTCTAATGCCCGTGATGTGATTGGCTTGTTTGTCGATACTACAGTAGACCCAATTTATGAGTATGATAAAAGATTTTACAATATTACAAAAAAAGATCATGAATCAGTAATACTAAAATCATATGACATACTTAACGAGAGATCACTCCATATCGGTGAATATGAGAGTTTGAAAAAAGATGCACTTATTTTATACCCTTTTTTGCGAGATTTGTATGAGCAAAGAAGAGCAAAATTGATAAAGGATTAGTCATGAAGATCGTTAAAGTCTTATGGGCTCTGTTGATGTTTAGTCTCCCTTTGATGGCAATTGAAGAGAGTGAAATAAAGTCAACTATGAGAGTGAAAATTGATTCAGTTACAGAGCTTTTGAAACAAAAAAGTATAGATAAGAGAGAAAGAGATGTTGATATTATCAAGATAATTGACCCTGTGTTTGATTTTAATTTGATGGGAAAACTTAGTCTTGGTAAAAAAGTATATAGATCGATCTCTCTAGCAGAAAAAAAAGAATTTAGTATCTTATTTAATCAAAAAATTAAAGCATCTTATATCAAAAAGGTTGATCTTTATAGCGATGAACAAGTCATCATTAAAGAGCTTAAAAAAGTAAAGTCTCGTATTCATCTTTTAACTTATATCATTAGTAGCGGAGAAGAAAATGAGGTTTTATATAAATTTTATCGCTCCAAAAGTAGAGGTTGGGTGATTTATGATTTGGATGTTTTAGGTGTGAGTATCATCCAGACATATCGCCAGCAATTTGCTGAAATTTTACGAGATCATGATTTTGATGAAGTTTTACAAAGATTAAAAAGTGACAAAGAGTAGCTAATGCTTCATTGGCTGTATGATAAGGTTATCTTAAAGTATCCTCGTTTGGTACTGTTGGTCGTTTTTATAATTGTCGGATTTATCGGTATCAATGCTAGTAAACTTCAGATTGATGCTTCATCACAGACACTTATCTTAGAGCATGACAAGGATTTGAAATACTCTAGAGAGATTCAATCACGTTATCATACACCAGATTTTTTAGTCATTACTTATACTCCCCATACAGAGTTACTTTCTGATGAGAGTTTAGAAACCTTACGACATCTAAGCCAAAAACTTGAAACTTTACCGATGGTTACATCTGTCACCTCGATACTAAATGTACCACTTTTACAAAGCCCGCCAAAACCTGTAAAAGAGTTATTGGCAAAGATTCCCACTATTGAGGGTGGAGGGGTTGATAAGGTTTTGGCAAAAAAAGAGTTTTTACAAAGTCCTCTTTATCAAAACAATCTTGTGAGTTCAGATTTTAAGACAACAGCGTTGATGGTAAATCTTCAAGAAGATGAAAAATATCAAAAACTGTTACAACAAAGAGATAAGTTAAAAGCAAAACTAGAGCGTTCCCAAGAAGAGCAGATATTGCTTGAACAGACTTTGGTTGAGTTTAAATCCCATAGAGATTTACAACGAAAAAAAGAGCATCAAAATATCAAAGATGTTAGAGCTATTATAGACACATTTCAAAGAGATGAAGAGCTATTTTTAGGTGGTGTTAGTATGATCGCTGATGATATGATCACCTATGTTCGTAGTGATCTTTTTATCTATGGTACGACTGTAATTTTGTTGATGGTTATTGTTTTGTGGATTGTATTTGCTCAAGTGCGGTTTGTTTTGTTACCTATCTTGATAGCGTCACTTTCTGTACTTACTACATGTGGACTTTTGGGAATGTTTGGTTGGGAAGTGACCGTAATCTCTTCAAACTTTGTATCTTTACAGATTATTATCACGATGTCAATTATTATCCATCTTATTGTGCGTTATCGTGAATTGCTACATCTTTATCCCAAAGCATCACATCAAAAAGTGATTTTAGATTCAGTTCTTTCTATGGCAAAACCGAATTTTTTTGCAGTTATCACAACGATTGCGGGGTTTAGTTCTCTAGTCGTAAGTGGTATCTTGCCTGTTATCAATCTTGGTTGGATGATGAGTGCTGGTATCGCGCTATCTCTTTTAATCGCATTTTTGGTTTTTCCAACTGTGATGATATTGCTTCCAAAACATGCACCGTATACTTTTTTTGAGCGAAAATTTACACTTATTAAAATTTATGCTGATATCGCACAAAATTATGGAAAAACAATATTTTTTGTAAGTTTTATCGTAGCAATTTTCTCTATAACTGGTGGGCTTAAATTGATGGTAGAAAATAGTTTTATTGACTATTTTAAATCCTCAACTCCAATCTACCAAGGGATGAAAATTATCGATCAAAAATTGGGAGGTACGACACCTCTGGATGTGATTTATGATTTTGAGACAGAGCGTATCGAAATTGAAGAAAAGATTGAAGTTATTGATGATGAATTTGCTGATTTTGAAGAGGAGTTTTCTCAGAGTGAAAATGAGGCTCAGTATTGGTTTACTTCTGGAAAAATGAAAAAGGTAGAAGAGATTCATAACTATCTTAAAAACTTACCAGAAGTTGGAAATATTCAGTCTTTGAGCACGATGCTAGAAGTAGGTAAAGTGTTAAACAATGGTAAAGAGTTAGACAATTTTGAGTTGGCTCTTTTGTACAATGAACTCCCAGAAAAGTTTAAAAAGGTTCTTTTTAATCCCTATGTGAGTATAGATGATAATCAAGTGCGATTTGCGATGAGGATTATTGATTCACAAGAGGGGTTACGTAGAAATGATCTTATCAAGAAGATAAAACATGATTTAGGTGCTATGGATGCTATAAAGAGTGAAAATGTACATCTTTCAAACTTGATGATTTTATATAACAACATGCTTCAAAGCCTCTTTAATTCTCAAATTAAGACACTTGGTATCATGGTTGCAGCTTTGACTTTGATGTTTTTGTTGTTGTTTAGATCACTGAAACTGGCATTTATTGCAATGATTGCAAATATCATTCCTATCGCCACAGTTTTTGGCTTGATGGGATGGGTAGGTATACCACTTGATATGATGACGATCACAATTGCAGCTATTAGTATCGGAATAGGGGTAGATGATACGATTCATTATATTCACAGGTTTAGCTTAGAGATCAAAAAAGATGGTGATTATCACGGGGCACTGCAACGCTCTCATGAAAGTATCGGGTATGCGATGTACTATACGACCTTTGCGATCATGATAGGTTTTGTGGTATTGGTACTTTCAAATTTTCTTCCAACGATTTATTTTGGATTGTTGACGGTATTGGCTGTATTTATGGCGTTGACTGCTGATTTGTTGTTGTTACCAAGATTGATACTGTTATTTAAGCCATTTAAACTATAAGTGGTACAAAGCGAAATCCTGGAAACTCTTTTGTTTCTATCTTTTCTTCAGAAACTTTCTTAAAGACAAAGATAGAGTTTTGGATAGGAATGACTAAGTGTCCTTCAATATTAAGTTGCTTAAAAAGTTCATAAGGAATCTCTTTTGCAGATGCTGAAACAAGGATAGCATCAAACTTCTCTCCTTCAATACCTAAAGTTGCATGTGCAAGTTCTATGTGTGCGTGCTTAAAGTCAAGCTTTGTAAGATTTTGTAATCCTATCATTACTAGTTCAGGTACTCTTTCCACTCCCAAAACAGAGCCTGTATCACCAACGATATACGCTAAAAGTGCAGTAGTCCATCCCGAACCAGAACCGATATCTAAAACTTTATCTCCTTTTTTTAGATGGAGTTTTTCAAGCATAAATGCTACAGTATATGGTTGAGAGATAGTTTGCCCATTCCCAATACCAAGGGGAATATCCGCATAGGCTTCTTTTATAAAAGTTTTTGGAACAAAATGTTTTCTATCAATAGTTTTAAAGGCATCAATAATAGAAGATGTTTTTAAAACACCACTTGCCATGATACTGTTGATGAGCTCTAGATTGTTTTTCATTATGGTGAAATTATACAGTAACTATATGAACGAAAATATCTATCTTGTTAAAGTTCGTTAATAATTGATTTAAAATTGAGTTATATTGAAGTTGTATAATTTCAATTAAGCGTAAAGGAGTCTTGATGTACAAAATATTTTTATTATCTGTTTTGATTGTGATAAACAATCTTTCTGCTTTTGATGAAAGCCTTTTAAAACCTGAAAAACAGGAGATATTACAACAAAAAGAGGCAGAGATCAAAGCGAGTGCAAAGCAACTCAAATACAATTGGATATCGCCTCTTAGCTTATCAGCCTCTACAAGTAAGAGTAATACACAGGATGATTTTGGTTATAACACATCGATACAACTCAATCAAGATATCTTTAGATCTGGTGGATTAGGTGAAGCTTTAGCGTATGGAGATCTCAAACTTGCTTATGATTTGATCGGTTTAGATCAAGAAAGAACGATCCTCTATAAACAACTTTTTACCGTCTTATTCGATTTAGAAAGATTGAGGTTAACAAAAGAACAGACAGAGTACAAACTCAAAAATAGTGATATAGAAGTTTTTTTGAAAAAAGAACAGTACAAAATTGGAACCATTGATATCACTGAATTAAATCGTGCTTTAATGGATAAAAATACAATTTTAAAAACACTATTGACAACCAAAACAATGCTTTTAGAGAAAGAGATCACACTAAAAAAACTGACAGATATTTCATTGGCACAGATAAAAACACCTCACTTTTCACTACTGCCAAAAGTGCTTTATCTGAAAAATAATCTTAATCTTCTTAAAGTAAAACTAGAAAATAAACTTGCAAAAACATCCTATGATCTTACAAAATCAAGCTATCTGCCTAAACTTAGCGTGAATGGTCAATATGGATATCAAGATACAAAAGTAAGTTCTTATCAAAATAGTAATGATGATCATGACTACCATAGTGTAGGTCTGAGTTTAAGTATGCCGTTGGATTATAATACAAAAGCATCACTACAAGAGAAAAAAGCAAATGCTATCAAAAGTGAATTGGAAATTTCTGATTTAGAAATTGATGAGATTGCACTTTACAATACAGCAATACATCAAATCAGAAATTATCAAGATCATAGCAAAGTATTAGAAAAGAATATTGTTTTATATGATGAACTTATTGACATTGGTAAAAAAGGATTTGATTCAGGATATAAGAGCGGCTATGATATAGAAACTTTAAAAAATACAAAGATGATAGATGTCTTGGAGATAAAGATCAATGATATCTATATACAAGTAGAACAAGCAAAATTACACTTTGCAACAAACTTAAATGAGGAAACCTATGAAAAATAGTATCAACATGGATGAGATAGAAAAAACATTATCAGTAGGAAGTAAAAAAAAGAGTTTTTTAAGACGATTTTGGTGGTTGATAGTCCTTGCGTTGGCTTTGGTTCTATTTTTCTTTTTAAGGGTAAATGGCGTTGAGGAAATTGTCAATTATAAGAGTGTGAAAGCCACAAAACAAGATCTTATCGTTACTGTTTCTGCTACAGGTAATTTAGAACCAACCAATAGTGTCAATATCGGTATTGAAGTCTCAGGTACTTTAGCAGAGGTTTTGGTGGATTATAATGATATCGTCAAAAAAGGACAAATACTTGCAAAGTTAGATACTACAAAACTAGAGTCTAGGGTAAATAGCTCTAAAGCTTCTTTGCAAGTAGCAAAAGCAAATTTTCTTGAGAGTAAACTCAGTATGAATGATGCACTATATGAATTAAACAGAGTACAAGGACTTTTTAAATCAACCAATGGTAACTATCCTCCTAAAAAAGAGATAGATAAAGCAAAAGTACTTTATCAAAAGAGTAAAGCTACCTATCAAGCACTGTTAGCCAAAGTTACACAATCAGAAGCAGGACTCAAATCAGATGCAGATGATCTGAAAAAAGCAGTGGTTATTTCTCCGATGGATGGAGTTGTTTTAGATAAATTGGTTGAAGTTGGTCAGAGTGTAGTTGCAAGTATGCAGATACCAACGCTTTTTACTTTAGCTGAAGATCTAAAAAAAATGGAAGTGGTTGTGAGTGTAGATGAAGCGGATGTGGGCGCAGTGAAAAAAGGACAAAAAGTTATTTTTACTGTGGATGCTTACCCTTTAAAAACATTTGAAGGTGTGATAAAACAAGTACGCATGAACTCACAAATAGTAAATAATGTCGTGACTTACGAAACTGTTGTCTCAGTAGAAAATGAAGAACTTCTCCTTCGTCCAGGCATGACTGTCTCTGCAGATATCACAACAAAGACTTTTAAAGATCAGATACTTGTTTCTAATGTTGCTTTACGATTTTCACCACCAAAAGTTAAAGAGAAAAAGAGTAGAGGTTTTATCTCTTTTGGTCCACCACCAATAAAAGAAAAAATTGATTTAAGTCCAAATACCAAACAATTATGGATTTTAAAATCAGGTAAAGCAAAAGCAGTTCCTGTAAAGTTTGGTGCTAGTGATGGCGTGAATACGATTGTATTTAGTGAGGCTATCACAATAGATACAGATATCATCCTCAGTATAGAAGAGAAGCGCAAATGAGTGAAAAGTCAAATTCTCTAATCACACTTAGAGATGTCACAAAAGTATATGGCAAGGGTGATGCTAAGACCTATGCTTTACAAGGGATAAACCTTGACATAAAAGAGGGTGAATTTGTAGCGATCATGGGATCAAGTGGATCTGGGAAATCAACGGCTATGAATATCATCGGTTGTCTGGATAATCCAACTGATGGATCCTATACTTTTAATGGGGTAGATGTAAATGCATTGGATAGGGATCAAAAAGCACTGCTTAGAAGACACTATTTAGGATTTATATTTCAAGGTTTTAATCTTTTGGGAAGAACTTCAGCATTGGAAAATGTAGAGTTACCACTCATTTATAGAGGACTTAACAGACAAAAAAGACGAGAAGTTTCTGGACAGGCATTAGAAAAAGTGGGGCTTAATGAAGTAGCACATCATACTCCAGCGGAACTCTCAGGAGGACAACAACAACGTGTTGCCATTGCTAGAGCGATTGTGACCAATCCTCTCGTGATCTTGGCAGATGAACCCACGGGAAATCTTGATAGTGTCAAGAGTATGGAAGTGATGGAGTTACTTAAATCTTTTAATCAAGAGCAGGGAATTACGATCATTATGGTAACGCATGAAGAGGATATGGCTGCTTATGCAGATCGAACGGTTATCTTTAAAGATGGTCTGATAGAGCACGATAGTGTTTCTAAAGGAGTAGCCTAATGTTAACAAATGCTTTTTTACTAGCGATTCGTGAAATTCGTAGAAATGTCATGCGTTCTGTTTTGACGATTTTGGGTATTGTCATCGGTGTTGCTTCGGTAATTGCTATGGTGATGCTTGGTGATGGAACAACACAACAGGTTACAAACAGTATCTCAAAACTTGGTAGCAATATGCTAATACTCTCTCCAGGACAAGAGAGACGTGGTCCTGGCCAAGGAGGTCAGCGTTCTACCCCTTTTGAGATTGATGATGTCCAAGCGATAAAAAGAGAAATCAGTGGAATCAATGCAGTAGCACCAACGAGTTCAGGAAGTATCACCGCTGTATATGGA
>JADGDK010000005.1 GCA_016744895.1 Campylobacterales bacterium
AGATAGAATAAACCAAAGTTAGTAACTCACTTTGGCTTATTAAAAGTTAATTTAAATGATAGATAAATGCATCATTTTTTAATTTTTGTAAGTATTTCATAGCAACACCAGCTTCAATTCTACTCTCATAAGGTCCAACAAGTACTAAAGTTGCCTCTTTACCGCGTTTTTCCACGTTATGTAATACATAATGATAATCTTTTTGCTCTAACCTATTGGTCAATGATTCACCTTTTCCATGAAAAAGTGCAGCCATCTGTACATAGTATCCACTATCTGTAGCTTCTAAACCAAATGTTTCAGTTGTTTCATTTAACTGTAATGCTTCGTCTATAGTTTCATCTTCATCAAGTATGATTGCATTTGCAGGTATCTCTTGTTCAACAGACCCAGGTTCAATTATTGTAACTTTTTCTTCAATTTTGGCTGCTTCATTTTTAGAATTTTTTTCAGTATAAAGTTTTTTAAATTCTGCTAAATTTATTGCATTTTGTACATCTGATGTTGCATTTACAGAAGGGATATCTGTTGATTTTTTAGTTGTTGATTTTGATGATCCAGTATTAACACCTAGTCCAATAGTCGCTATGATATCATCATCATTATTACTAAGTTTTCTAATCCATCTTGCTTCTGTAATAAGATCTACACGTTTACTTAATCCAAATTTTAAACCACCACCAATATTTATAAAGCCTTGTGAACCTTGTTTAGTTGCTGGCGCAACAAGTCCATGTGTTGACTCATTACCTACACCTATCATACCATATGGTCGTATACGGGTTCCAGTATTTTTTTCATATATTATATTTGCAGAGGCACGTTCTATGTCTGTTCTTGCTCCAGCAGCTCTCTGGGCAGCGCTTCCAACTTCATTATCTGTAGAAGCTTCATAAGCAGCTTGAACACCTACTTCATCATTTAAAAATATAGTTCCTCTAACACCATATAAAATTTCATCATCTTTAAGTCCATCATTTTCTGCTTTAAAAGCTTTACCTACGGTTGGCATCACTTCTATTTTAACTGCATAAACAGATGTAACCATTACTAAAGCAACCAATGCTGCTAGTAATTTGTTGACTTTTCTCATAAGTCACTCCTTTATTTTAATTGCGTAGATTATAATAGTATTGTGATAATGACTCATTAAAAAATTTTAATCAATAAGTTGATATAATTTAATTTTAATAGGAGAGAAGGAAATTATTTGAATCTTAATCTAAAGATAGAAGCATTAATAGCTAAGAATTGCAGTGACTTTGAAGTTTCAAAGGCCATTAAAGATGAGATAAAAACATATATAAACTCCCTAAATTTCATCTTTGAAGAGAATCAGGGAAAAAATTTTCTTGTTAAGCATACAAAGTCTATTGATGGATATATTAAACAAATCTTTAAATATGCACTTAGAAAACACTTTGGTGCGTACCAGCCATTAGTTAATACACTTCCCATTACAATTGTCTCGTTAGGCTCTTATGCGAGAGAACAATTATCAGTTTATTCTGACATTGATCTTATGATCGTATATGATAAAGTTGAGGGGTATAATTTACAGCCTATTATTGAGACTATCTTGCAAATTGCTTGGGATAGTGGATTAAAACTTGGACATAGAGTCCATGAACTCTCTGATCTTTTTCCATCGAGTCTTAAAGATCAAACAATTAAAACTGCTCTTATAGAGTCAAGATATTTGTGTGGTTCAAAATATCTTTGGATGTACACTGAAAGAGAACTCTCAAAAATTCGAATACATGAACCCAAAGATTTCATATTAGCTAAAATTTCTGAGCGAAATGATAGATTAAAGAAGTATCCTTTTAACATGCAGCCAAATATCAAATCTTCTGCTGGAGGGCTTAGAGATTTAAATACACTTTTTTGGATCTCAAATGCACTTTATAATATTAAAAGAGTTAAAGATCTAACACCTCATATTATATCTGAGCATGATTATTCTGGCTTGATGCACGCAGTTGAGTTTTTGTATCGGATTCGTGCTGCACTACATTTAAGTGCTCAAAAAAAACAAGACCAGCTCTATCTACATTTTGTCCCTGATGTTGCAAAAAAACTTAAATTGACGCAAAGAAGATTAGTTGAAAAAACTTTTGAATCAATGCTAAAAATAGAAACCAGTTGTGAATATTTCATTAAAAAAATTACATATGATATGTTAAATGAAAAGGGAACGCTTTTAACAAGTGTTGAAATTAAAGATGATATTGTATTGAGTCCACTTGATGCTAAGACAGAAACATTAGACTATTTTTTAGAGCACTTTTTACAATCACAAGATAAAAATTACTCCTTTGATGCTACATATGTTCATCAATTGCAAAAAGCAAAAAAAGGAAAACTCCAAGCTAAGATGATTAAAACACTATTTTATCGTGATCATCTTTATAGCTTTTTAGTTGCTTTATATAAATCAAAACAGTTAGCGATACTTTTTCCTCCTATGAAAAAAATTGCACATTTACCTCAATTTGATGGATACCACAAGTATCCTGTCGACATACACTCAATTAGAACAATTTCAGCATTAGAAAATATCAACGATATGAATGTCAAAAAGCTTTTTGTATCATTTAGCAATGAAGAGAAAGCACTTTTAAGAGTTGTAACATTTTTACACGATTGTGGTAAAGGGCGTAAAAAAGACCATAGTCAATTAGGTGCTGTGCTTGTTAAAGATTTTGTTAATGCATTGGGTTTTAAATCAGAGTTTGTGAACTATGCTTCAACTCTTGTAAGATACCATACTCTTATGAGCAATATTGCTAGCCGTGAAGATATCTATAGTGAAAAAGTTATTTTTTCATTTATCTCCAAACTTAAAGATTTAAAAGTTTTAGAGCTTCTTTTTGTACTTACATACGCCGATATAGAATCTGTTGGTAAAGGGGCTTATTCAAGTTTTAATGCGAGAGTATTAAATGAGCTTTTTATCATAGCTAGTGAAGCTTTTGCCAATAAAAAACGAATTACTGAAGCACAAAAGAGAGCAAAAAAAGATAATATATTAAAAAAGAGTATAGCGTTTCATAATACAAGTAAAGTGTTGCAAAAAAAGATTCTTGCTATTGAGTCAAATTTACTTTTTTTCAAATACTTTCCTGAAGAAATTGTTAAAATTTCTTCTTGGGTATATTCACTTGAAAAATCATATGATTATACGATATCAACACAAGGTCCTTTAGTGATAGAACTCATAAGAAAAGAGAATTTAAATCTTGGTTTTTTACTTGGAAAACTCTCAAATTTTAATGTTACTTCAATGGATATATTTAAAATATTTGATAATGTAAAATATTTTAGAGTAGAATTTTTAGAAGAAATTGAAAAAGATGATAAGATATTTATTCAAGAAATTATCAACAATTCATTTGATATGAATAAAAAAATAAAACTAACAGACTCTAAAATGCTTAAGAGTGAAATTAGTATTAACTGTAATCACTCTAAAACGTATGCAAGGATGAGCGTTCATACAAAAGATAATCCTGCACTTTTAGCTAATATAATGTCAACATTTGACGATATAGGGATAGACATCGCGAGTGCAAAGATACAAACTATTAAAAACAGAGCTAGAAATCTATTCTTAATTGAAAAAAATGGTAAATTTTGCACTAATCAAGAAGAGGTCATAAAAAGATTAACAACAAAGTAAAAGGATAAAAAATATGTGTGGAATCGTTGGTTATATTGGTAAATCAGAGATTAAAGATATATTAGTTGATGGACTAAGAGAGTTAGAATATAGAGGATATGACTCTGCAGGTATTGCGGTTTTACAAAATGATGAGATCAAATCTTATAAAGCAGTGGGTAAGCTTGTAAACTTAGAGGAGAAAACAAAAGATTTTACTTCTGATGGTTTTGGCATGGGAATTGGGCATACACGTTGGGCAACACATGGTAAACCAACAGAACTCAATGCTCATCCTCATCTTGGAGAATTTTCTTATGTAGTACATAATGGAATTATTGAAAATTATCAAGAGCTTAAAAAAATGCTTCAAGATGAAGGGATTACTTTTTTAAGTCAAACAGATACGGAAGTTATCGTACATCTTTTTGAGAAAAATTACAAAGCATTAAATGACCCAATGAAAGCATTTGAAAAAACAGTTGAAACACTTGAGGGAGCTTATGCCGTACTTCTTATCACAAAAGTAGATCCTGAAAAAATTTACTTTGCCAAACATGGCTCACCAATGATCGTAGGAAATGATGATACAGGTGCAATTCATTTTGGGTCAAGTGACGCTGCACTTATTGGAAAAGCAACGGAAGTGATTTATCTTGATGATGGAGATTATGGATACACTTCAGTTGATGGTATCGAACTATTTCATGATAAAATATCTAAAAATTTAAGTAAAAAAGCACTTATTGGAGATAAAATCTCTGCACAAAAAGGTGGTTTTAGATTTTTTATGGAAAAAGAGATCTATGAACAGAGTGAAGTTTTAGGAGATACACTTATCGGCCGTGTGCTTGATGAAAAAATTAACTTTGATGAACTAGATGAAAACTTTTTTGAAGGTATTGAAGAGATTAAAATCTGTGCTTGTGGAACAAGTTACAACTCTGGACTTGCATGCTCATATATCTTTGAGAGACAAGCAAAAATCAAAGCAACAGTAGAAGTGGCAAGTGAATTTAGATATAAAGATCCACTACTTACTAAAAATACACTTTTTGTTGTTATCTCGCAAAGTGGAGAGACTGCTGATACACTTGAAGCACTTAAGATGGCAAAAGCAGCAGGGCTAAAAACTTTAGCAATCTGTAATGTAGATAATTCATCAATTGTAAGAATTTCAGATCACACAATTCTTGCACGTGCTGGTATCGAAAAAGGGGTTGCAAGTACAAAAGCATTTGCAACTCAAGTGATGGCAATGTGGATGTTAGCAATTTACATCGCACAAATTAGAAATACGATGACATCTGAAGAGATTAAAGTAGAGATTGAAGCGATGCGTCATATCCCTACAACTGTTGTGGTTTCTGATAAGCTACATGAGAAAATGAAAAGACTCTCAAAAAGATATCTCCACGGTCATGGTTTCTTTTTCATCGGAAGAGATATGTTCTTTCCTCTTGCACTTGAGGGAGCATTAAAATTAAAAGAGATCTCCTATCTTCATGCAGAGGGTTATCCTGCTGGTGAGATGAAACACGGTCCAATTGCCTTAGCTGATAGTGAGTTGTTTACTGTAGCACTTATGCCGAAAACACTTCATTTTGATAAAATCAAAAGTAATGTTGAAGAATTAGCGGCAAGAGATGCAACTATCCTTGCAATATCTCCAGAGCGAATTGAGTTAACAGATGATTATGTACATACTTATCATAGTGAACATCCAATGAGTGAATTTTTTGAGATGATGGTAATTACACAACTTTTAGCATTAGAGGTTTCTATTCGTTTAGGAAATGATGTAGATATGCCAAGAAACTTGGCAAAATCTGTTACTGTAGAATAAACATTTCAGGGCAGTTTTGTTGCCCTGAAAACAGAAATAATGCTTCTGTTAAAATAGACAAGAAGGATTTAATTTGATTTCTTTATCGTCTATTGTTAATTCAATATCTTTTACATAATGTACGGAATGTTCATCAGCATGATGCTTACCAGCTTGAATATAAATATAGTCAATACCATCTTGTTTATCTATAGGGATAGCTACATCAATTTGGTAATTTACAAAATCTTTCATCGGACCTTGATCCCAATATTTACCAAAGCTATAGTATGTGTTATAAGTACCTTCGATATAAGTATCATTAACTGATATAACTTGTCCTTGATTAGGGTATATCCAATCCCATATACGTGTCAACTGATGTGTTGATCCATCTAAATATCTAATATAAACTCCAATACAACCTGATGCATCAGGAGTATTATAAAAACCAGTAAGTTTACATTTAAAATGTGTTAATTTTTCCCCAGTAAAAGGATACTTAACATGTCCATCTGTATATGATCCCGAAGATGGCAAATCAAACCAAAGACCATAATTTGGATGAATTTTTGGATTTGGTGAACCAACAATTTCTAAATTACAACTAACACTAATAATCTCTCCTGTACCTTGAAGGTAATAAAAATCATTCTCTTTTTTGTTATCCCAATCATCATAATCTGCATCAAGGATTTTCTCTCCTCCGAAGCTTGCTTTTACGTAAATTTTTTTCTCTTTATCCTCTGGATATAAAGGATCTTGCACTTGATACAAATATTTTGATGTATCAAAAGGATATACATTTTTACCCATTGTAATGTTTGTTGAATCAAATAAATGCTTAACAGTTATACGATAATCTTTAGTTCCCTCCTCAGACTTTTCATCTATCGCCCATTGGGAAGATTTCTCTTTAAGAGTATCTAGCTTAGTTCCAATTTCTGCCATGATTAAGTCTTTTGCTATACTATTTGTAAGCTTTTTATCGTCAAAAGGATTGATATACTCCTTACCATAATTTGATTTCTCTTTATCTCCCTCTTTTAAGGCTTCTCCCATATAAAAAGCAAATGAGTGTACATTACTATCAAGTCCATCCTCAATTCCTTTCCAAGAGTTTTTATATATCTCTGCAACCTGATTTTTATAAATATAGTTATGATCTGGTCTTTTAACTCTTGGTTCACCATCATAAAATTCCCATTCGACCTTTCTTACGTCACAAGATGTCATCGATGATAATTCAGCTCCTAAAGTTGCTATTCGTGGAACCACATCATTATCCCAGTCTATTCCAGGTGTATGTGGTTTGATATTTGCACTCATTGGAGAAGCAACACTAATAGCTTCAAAATAGTTTTGCATCCAACCATCCTTGCTCTCTTCCCCTAAAGCTTCATAGGCTTCACGAGTATATAAGTTTCCTTGGGAATGTGCTACTACCAATACTTTATGCCCACTCTCTATACTAGCTTTATATTTATTTATCTGTGTTCTTAAATCTGCACCATGAGAAGAGAACATATCAGTTAACCCTACCCAATCAAACTTTTGCATCATAGACTCTAATAAATCCCATTTTTGTCCATGTGTTTCGTTATATGCTGTATCAAAGTTTAATTCTTTTTTCATTTTAACTGCACTACGATTATAAAAGTTATTTTTTATATTCTTTCTAATTAAGCGCATATTTGCAATAGCTTCATGCTTTTTAGTTAAAATACCATTTGCAAAATAAACATCAGTTTTAGTCTCATCTATAGCTGCAAAAATTGAGAGTGGATATAAACAAAGCAGTAAAAGAATAATCACTTTTTTCATTATTGACCTCCCAATAAAGCATCTACATCAAAATTACATTTGTCTTTAGATTCTGGTGCTGGAGTTAAACGATACACTCCACCACTAAGTGTTTTGTCATGTTCTAAAAATGCTTCTTTTCTTTCTTTAGTATTTAACTCTAACCATTCATATTTATCCAACATATATTCATCAATTAAAATTGGATCCCCAAACTCTTCAGCATCATCTTGAAAATAAAAATTACACTCTTGTGCATCTTGAAGTTTTATATGAAGTTCAGAGTTTAAAGGATTATCTAATATCTCTTGATAAGCTCTCGCCCCCTGAAATCCAATCTCTGTCACAATTTTATGATGGTCTTTATATCTATTGATGATAAATCTCTCCACATCATCCCGAACCCCATTATCATTAAAATCAATACCAAGCAAAGTAGAATTATTAACACTTTCATCTGGTTCAGGTGGAAGTCTATAACCGTTTATCTCTATATATACAGTTACTGGTATCATTTGAGAGCTTACATTTTCATAACTTGCTTGTATGAGTGTTTCACCCTCTTTTGTTGCTTGTAGTGTTGTATTGTCTATTGTTGCTATAGACTCATCTGCTATACTCCAAGTGAGATTTTCATCTATACTTTGTGTGCTACCATCTTTATAAGTAGCAGTAAGGGTTAATGGTATAGTTGTTCCCTCTTTGATTGAAATATCTTCTTGGTTGATATTTAGTGTCTCTACACTATTTTTTTCGATTTTAAATCTATAGGATATTGGAGATACTCTTTTTCTTTCTATTGTTCTAACTCCTTGTATATGAACTTCATAATATCCATAAGCTAATGGTTTAGAAGCTGTAAATTGTAGTGTTTTATCATCACTCATACTAACCTTTCCTCTAACATGGTGAGGTTTACAAGCTCTATATTTACGATGTTTTTTTGATTTATCACTACACTTTCGACACATGTTTTTTAATTTTTTATGGTGTATAAACTTCTGTTCACACTGTTGTCTCAATCTTGTGTGTTCTCTTTTTTGTTTATTATTGTCATCTTCATTGCATCCCAAAAACATGAGTGATATACTATTTTTACCTCTTCTCTTTGAGTGTAGTGCTTTGTTAAAAGTGATCTCAATTATTTGTGAAGGATCATAGATGGTAGATTCAGGTTCAGGGTTTAGTGATACGATACTTTCTTGATCGGTTCCCCTAGATTTGGTTATATCTATCTCTTTTGCTACGAGTGTAACAGCTAAAGAGAACAGCAATATTGTGGTTAAAAGTTTTTTCACAATTTCCTCCTAAAGTAAATTTTATGAGACTATTGTATGTATATCGGCAGTATTAGTCAAGTATTTATGACTTAAATGATTTAAAATGGGGGGGTGTTACTGTGGGTTACAGATGGGTTTTTAGGAATTAAAAATGTTTAATTTTTGAAAAATTATCTAGACATATTAAAATTTTGCTATTATCATAAAAATTTTTTCTAGGATAAAGATGCAAGAAATACTCACACTTTTAAGCTCAAAAACTACACTCAATCAAACTCAAATTAAAAATATCCTT
Organism: Campylobacterales bacterium; assembly: GCA_016744895.1. Taxonomy (GTDB): domain Bacteria; phylum Campylobacterota; class Campylobacteria; order Campylobacterales; family QNZT01; genus SZUA-1433. Next base: position 8,865 of record JADGDK010000005.1, read on the forward strand.
TCTCTAATAGATGAGGGGGCTACCATTCCATTTATTGCTCGATATCGTAAAGAGATGACCAATGGTGCAAGTGATGAACAACTTCGTGATTTTGATGAAGTTTATGCAAGTGTTAAAAAGATGGTGGATAGAAGAGATGAAATTATCAAAATACTCAAAGAGAAAGAGCTTTTTGACGAAAAACTCCAAATACTTTTAAATCAAGCTAAAACTATCACAGAACTTGAAGATATCTACCGTCCTTTTAAAGAGAAGAAAAACACAAGAGCTTCTATCGCACAAAAACAAGGGTTAGAACCTTTGGCAAATAAACTTCAAAGTACAAGACTTAGCCTACAAGAGTTAAAACAAGAGGCAAAAAAGTTTCTAAAAGGTGATGTTAAAACTGTAGAAGATGCTATCAAAGGTGCTCAAGACATCATTGCTGAGCGTTTTTCAGATAGTGCCAAAGAGCGTGAAGTATTGAGAAATTTAACACTATCGCATGGTCTATTTGAGGTTAAAGCATCAAAAAGTTTTAATGAAAAAGGTCAATTTTCAAAATATAAAACGCATAGTGAAAAGGTAGCTTTTATACCCTCACACAGATACCTTGCTATCATGCGTGGAGTACATGAAAAAGAGCTATCAGCTAAAATTACGATCGATACAGATCGATACTATGATACACTTTATAGATATAAGATAAAAAAAGATGCAAACAGTTCTAAACAGTTACTCTTTGAAGCCTATAAAGATGGTTTTAAAAGATTACTTTTCCCCTCTATTGAGAGAGAAGTACATGCTATTTTAAAAGAGAAAGCCGATCGTGCCGCAATATCAGTTTTTGGAAAAAACCTTACACAACTTCTTATGACTCCACCAGTGACTAAAAAAATTATTTTAGGTGTTGATCCTGCATTTAGAACAGGTTGTAAACTTGCAGTGATAGATGAAAATGGAATGTATTTAGACCATGGAGTTATCTATCCTACTGAACCTAAAAATGATTATGAAGGCTCAAAGAAAAAGATACTTTCTCTTTTAGAAAAGTATGACATTTCGGGTGTGGCTATTGGAAATGGAACGGGTTCTCGTGAAACACAAACATTTTTTGCGCACCTTAATAAAGAGTTAGAAAATTCCCTAAAATATACTGTTGTTTCAGAAGCAGGAGCTTCCATCTACTCTGCTTCAAAAATAGCAAGCCAAGAGTATCCTGATCTAGATGTTACGATAAGAGGTGCAATTTCTATTGCTCAAAGGCTTCGTGACCCTATGGCTGCACTAGTAAAAATTGATCCAAAATCATTGGGAATTGGACAATATCAACATGATGTTGATCAAAAACTTTTAGAGAAAAAACTTCACGAAAATGTTGAAGATTTGGTAAATCGTGTTGGTGTCGATGTTAACTCTGCATCAGCATCATTACTTTCATTTGTGGCTGGATTAGGACCTAAAATTGCCAGTAATATCATAGCGTATCGCGAAGAAAAGGGAACATTTAAAAGTAAGAGTGAACTTTTAAAAGTCAAAGGACTTGGTGCTAAAGCTTATGAACAATGTGCAGGTTTTTTACGAATAAGAGAAGGAAAAAGCAGTTTTGACAATAGTGGAATTCATCCGGAAAGTTATACAGTTGCCAAAAAACTAGAAAAGTATAGTGATGTTTTTGATCCTAAAGTAGTTTCTGAAGAATTAGGAATAGGCATACAGACGCTAAAAGATATTATAAAAGAGTTAGCAAAACCAGGATTTGATCCAAGAGATGAACTACCTTCCATTCCATTTCGTGATGATATCACTGATATAAAAATGTTGCAAGAGGGTTCGATTGTTTCAGGAGTGGTACGAAATATCGCTGATTTTGGAGCATTTGTAGATATTGGGCTTAAAAATGATGGTATGATCCATATCTCAAAAATGAGCCAAAGACGTATTTCCCATCCTTTAGAGGTACTTTCGATTAATCAATATTTACAACGTATTGAAGTGATATCAATTGATTTAGAAAAAGGGAAAGTAGGATTGAGCTTGAATGAGCAGGAATTATAATGGAGTTTTTTACAGAACTTGAAAGACTTTTACAACTGCAAGTACCTCATGAGAAGATAGAAGCATTTTATATATTTTACAAACGCTATAAAGAAGATCAACTCATCTTTGATCATCAAAAATCCTCAAAGGTTTTCACCCTTCCCTCATATCATAAATTTTGTCAAACAGTAGATGCTAAAACCATGCCAAAAAGAACTGCACTTTCAACACTTCATGGTAAAGCCTATATGTTGCATAATATTGCGCATATTGAATACTCTGCTATTGATTTGGCGCTTGACCATGCGTATCGGTTTAAAGAGATGCCAAAAGCATTTTATAATGATTGGCTTGAAGTAGCAGATGATGAAGTACGACACTTTTTAATGCTTGAAAAGTTACTTAACCAAAATGGTTATAAATATGGAGATTTTGGAGTTCATGCTTTTTTGTTTGATATCTCCATGAAGAGTTTAGACTTTGTGACTCGAATGGCTGCCGTGCCAAGATATTTAGAAGCTTCAGGACTTGACTCAAATCCTAAGATGATGGAAAAACTTTCACATATTGATGATGATTTTGCAAGGGGCATTATTAAAGCACTTGAAATTATATTGATAGAAGAGGTTGATCATGTTAAAAAGGGAGATATCTGGTTTAAATGGGCATGTGAGAGGGAAAGTATAGATCCAAATAGTTACTTTGATATCGTAGAAAAAGTTTTACCTGGAGCTAAAAAACAGAAGCCTTTTGTCAATATAAAAGATCGACAAAAAGCGGGTTTTTCATGTAGTGAAATTTCAGTCTTAACAGATCAAAAGTGTGACGATTAACAGTAGTCTGCTAAAAGTCCCGCTTTTAATTGTGTGTAAGTCTCTTCACCCACTAACTGTCTGACGATTTCTAAACCAAAACAGATCGCTGTTCCAGGTCCTCTTGAAGTAGTGATATTTTGATCCACTACTACATTTTGTGCATCAGTAAATTTTTCCAATCCTATCTCATTTTCATAGGTAGGATAACAAGTATAGCTATGCTTAATCACCCCAGCTTCTGCTAATGCCATAGGGGCTGCACAGATTGCTGCAATTGGTTTGCTTTTAGCATCAAAGGATTTTAGTATTGCTTGGATTTTGTCACTCTCTTTTAATGCAACTGCATTGTCATGACCCCCTGGAAGTACTACCATGTCAAACTCTTCTGCATCTATATACTCTAATTTATTGTTAGCAATGATTGTGATACCGTTTGCTCCAGTAACTTTTTCATTTTCTAAAGATGCAGTGGTCACTTGTATACCACCACGTCTTAATACATCGATGATAGAAACTGCTTCAATCTCTTCAAAACCAGTTGATAATGGAATTAATACACTTGCCATGCTGTATCCTTTTACTCTTTAATTTTTTCTAAATACTCAGCTTTTACGGTATCAACTTTAACAGTATCACCCTCTAATACATGATAAGGAATTTGGATCACTGCGCCACTCTCTAAAGTTGCTGGTTTTTTACCACCTTGAGAGTCACCTTTGAAGTTTGGACCCGTTTCTGCGATTTTAAGTATGACAGTTGCTGGTGCTTCAACATCGATTGCATTTCCATTGTGAAACAGAATCTCAACATTCATACCATCAATGATCCATTTTTGTGTATCACCTACTGCATCATGTGTTAAACCTATTTGATCATAAGTTTCTGCATCCATAAATTGTAACATTTCACCATCATCATATAGAAATTGCATTGTTTTTTGTTGTAAATCTGGTTTTTCACATTTATCACCTGCATGAAAAGTTTTTTCAACTACTTTGCCATTGAGGTATGATTTAATTTTACATCTTACAAATGCAGCACCTTTACCTGGTTTTACATGTTGGTAATCTGTAATTTTATACGGCTTGCCATCAAGCTCTATCTTCATCCCTTTTTTTAAGTCACTCATCGAAATTGTTGCCATTATCACTCCTGAAATTTTTAGTAGGCTTTTTGCAAAAATGCGACAAGAGGCTCAGACCAACGGGAGGATTTGTCCTCGTAGGATTAGTTTTGCAAAAAGCCTACTAAAAGTATAGCAAACAGTTACTGTTTATCACTTTTGACTTTAGCTAGGTTGATTCAATTTCATCTCTAGGTATAGTATTCAAAGCTTAGTGTGATATGTATCACATCAAGCCTTCATTTGTTTATATTTTCTTTTTGACATAAAACTTTTTAAGCCAACTATCTATTGGATTAATTATACGATAGATTACAGGAACGATTAAAAGTGTTAATATCATAGAACTAAAAAGTCCACCAATAATTGAAATTGCCATAGGAGCGTTATTTTCACTTCCCAAACCTGTTCCAAAAGCAAGCGGTAACATTGCAAATATCATAGCTACAGTTGTCATCAAAATAGGTCTAAGTCTTTTCTCACCAGCTTCTATGAGTGCTTCATCTGCACTTTTTCCGCCCTGCACAGCTTCATTTGCAAAGTCTACGAGTAAAACAGCATTTTTCCCTACCATCCCCATAAGTAACATAAAACCGATCATGACAAAAAGTGAAAATTGTAATCCACTCAAATACAGAGCTAATATCACACCGATGATACTAAGAGGCAATGCCATCATGATAATAACCGGTTGGATCAAAGACTCATATAAAATTGCTAAGATAATAAACATCAAGATTACTGAAAGTCCAATCGCAGCACCAAAAGCTGCTCCTGTTTTTTCCATCTCTTCTGCAAAACCTGTAAATCTATAATTTACGCCGGCAGGTAAAAGTTTATCAATACCTTCTCTTGTATAAGCTACAGCACCTCCTAAATCAAGACCAAACAGATCGGCAAAGATTGTGACTTGTCTCTGTCTGTCAAAGTGATTAATGGTCGCCAATGAAGTCGAATGTGTAAACTCTACTAAACCATCAAGATAGATCAATGCGCCATTTCCAGCTTTGAGTTGGATCTTTTTGATATCTTCAATAGAGACTCTATCTTTATCTGCAAATCTTAGTGTAATATTGTACTGTTTACCTTTCTCTTCGAAATATGAAATTTCTAGATCACTTGAAAATGCTGTTGAAATTGCATTTGCAATATCTGAAGCTGAGATCCCCAGTCTATTTGCATTGGAACGTAATATATTGATATCTATTTGAGGTTTTCCATCATCAAGGTTGGTATCTATATCTACAAATCCCTCTTTTTCCTTCATATAGTCAGTTAAATTTTTGGTAGCAATTTTTAGATCTTCAAAAGAGTCTGATTTTAAGACAATTTGATACGGCACAGAGACACCTGCCCCTTTGATATTTGGAATTGCAGCAGCGGTGATAAAAAGATCCTTTTTAAAAGGCTCTAATTCCCCACGAAAGTTTTGAATAATTTGACTCTGTTTTAAACTTCTATCTTGTCGCTCACTTAACTTTACATAAATCATTGATTTGTGTTTTTCTTGGGCGGTATTATAGCCTACACTTAGTGTCGTAAATAGTACATCTTTATTTGCTTGGACTACTTTTTCTACCTCTTTTGATTTTTTGATCATCTCCTCTAGTGATACACTTGCATCTGCTTTGATAAAGATTTCAAATTCTGCTTTATCCTCTTTGGGAATAAAGTCCATACCAATCTTTGGAAAAAGACTTAAAGAGCCAAAAAAACTTGCTAATACAACGATTAATGTGATAATTTTAAATCGAAGTACAAGTTTTAAAATAACTTCATAAATTTTTTCTAATCCTTTAAATATCGGCTCTGTAAGATTATAAAATTTACTCTCTTTTTTCTCTAAAACCCTTGCCCCTAAACTAGGTATAAAACTTAGAGCCACTGTATAAGAGATGATAACAGCAAATCCAACAGTCATCGCAAAACTTTCAAAAAACTTTCCTACAATGCCACTCATAAACGATACAGGTACAAATACAGCCAAAAGCATTGCAGAGATTGCTAAGATAGCAAAAGCCATCTCTTTTGTCCCTTCTACTGCTGCTTCAAACTTCTCCATACCCTCCTCCATCTTTTTATAGATGTTTTCAATAACAACAATAGCATCATCGATGATAATACCAATAGAGAGTGTCAGACCAATCAAAGTCATTTTATTAAGATCAAACCCCATATAATCCATCAAAGCAAAAGTACCAAAGATTGATGCAGGAATTGAGAGTGCAGAGACAATTGTAATTGTCATATTTCGTAAAAATACAAAGATGATAATTACCGCTAAAAAAGATCCATAAATAAGATCAAATTTCACTTGTTCTAGTGAATTGATAATAAATGGTGAAGTATCATTAAGTGCTTTTACCCCATATCTGTCACCCGCTAATTTCTCAATTTCAGGTAGGCTATCTTTGACTTTTTGTACGATATCAATCGTATTTGTACCTGAAATTTTTTGTACTTCAAGCATAACGCCCTCTACGCCATTGTAAGAAGCGTAACTTTTTGCATCACTCATGGCATCTTCAACCAATGCAACATCTTTTAGTTTAATATCATCTTTGATTATGATATTTTGAAGTTGATCCACTGTAAGTGCGTCAGCTTTTGTTTTGAGTGTAAACTCTTTTGTTTTAGAGATGAGCTTACCCCCACCAATTTTTACATTTTCACGTGCTACAATTTGGTTGAGTTCAGAGATAGTGATTCCAAACTTATTAAGAAGATTTGGATTTGGATAGATTTTAATTTCTCTGTCTTTGTATCCAGTGATCTTAATTGCGCCTACACCATTAATTTTTTGGAGTTTTGGTTTTACTTTTTCATCGGCAAAAAGCATTAAGTTTTTAATTGTGTCATTTTCAGCTGTTAAAAAGAGGTTAATCACTGAAGCCCCACCAATATCTAGTTTACTGACGAGTGGTGTTTTAGCATCACGAGGTAAAATAACAGCAGCTACTTTATCCCTAACATCATTGGTCGCTTCATTGATATCTCTCTCAAGAAAGAATTTTACGATAACAACACTGACACCTTCACTACTTGTAGATGTAATACTATCAATTCCACCAATACGAGAAATTGCCTCTTCTATTTTATCTGTTACTTGTGACTCAATGGTGCTCGCTTCAGCTCCAGGATAATTAGTCTGTACAGTTACCATTGGAAAATCTATATTTGGAAACAGTGCTGAAGGCATGGACTTAAAACTCATCAAACCAAAGATCACCAAAGTAATGACATACATTAAAGTGGTGATAGGTCTATTTATCGCTAATCTATACATGTTTCCCTACTTTTTTTCAGTTGTAATAATTGTGCCATCACCAAAAAGTCCAACAATAAAATCTTTGGCTTTTACTTCTGCTTGTATTTTTCTCTTTTGACTATCGATTACTGGATAAATTTTAGAAATGAGACCCTCTTGCAGCACATCACTTCCATCAACTTTATAGTTAAATTTATCGCCTATTTTGACATCAGACCAGTATTTTTGATCAAATTCTAAAACTAATTTACGCTCATGCATGGTTTGAATTTTAAAAACAGTTCGAATCATTGCACCACTTACCGCATCTCCAATTTCTACATCTTTTGCATAAATCACACCATCAAATGGTGCTTTTAAAATACTCTTATCAAGGATGGCTTGCTTATATGACTGTTGTGCTCTAGCATCAGCATATTTTGATGCATATTTGTCAAATTCTGCTTCATCAATGATTGATTTAACTTTTTGTCGTCTGCTATAATCTTTTTTTGCATATTTTAAAGCACTATTAGTGATTGCCAAAGAAGCTTTTAAATCATCATTTTGAAGCTTTGCAAGTGTATCTCCTTTTTTAACTTCAGTGGCGATATCTACTAAAACTTTATCTACGATACCACTTGAACTAAATGCTAAGTTTGCACTTTTTGTGGCATGTACTGTGAATGTTGCATAAATCTCTTTTGCCTCAATTGATACTATAAATAGTGCCAATATTAATACTATTTTTTTCATTTGATAAAATCCTTAATATTTTTATTTGATAGAAAGTAAAAATTTGCTTTTGCAATTTCATAATCATTGTCTGCTTTTTGCTCTCTTGCTTGACTTGCTGTTTTTGAACTAAGCGCATCAAGATACGTTACTTGGTCTACAATTCCTGCATCAAACTTTGCTTTTATCGTTTTGTATACACTTGCAGCAGCTTTAGAGGCACTTTGTGCACTTTTGATATTGATACTTGAAGTTTTAAGGGTGTCAATTGCAAGTTTGTATCTGATTTGCTCTGAAGCTTTTTGATAATTTATCTGCTCTTCTAAAGCCTTTTTTTGAAGATAGAGCGCTTGTTTTTGTTTTTTGTTGACACCATTGTCATAGAGTCTCATATTTGCTGTTAGTGCAATTTTATTTTGTTTGTCTACTTGGTCTATTCCCATAGCTTTTACCCCATCATCTCTGGAGTAATCATAATATCCATAGGTATCCTCTAAACGAATATTAGGATAGTATATAGCATTGGTGGCTTTTGCACTTGCTTTTAATGCTTTAGCTTGTTTTTGGAGTGATTTGATTGACTCACTTGGGACAAAGTCTAAATCTTTTGGTTTCAAAAGAGAGGCATTATTTAATGTGTTGATTTCTAACCCTGTTTTGAGTGAAAGATAATTTTTTAATGTTTTGATATTGAGCTTTAAAGAGTCTATATCATATCTATTTGTATCGTAACTTGCTTGGAGTTTATCCACATAATCTTGTGATGCCAAACCTGCTAATTTGAATTTTTTTATTTTTTTAATATCTGCTTCTAATTGATGTGATTTTTCTTGTAGTGCTTTTAATGAAGCCTCTGCACTTTTAATAGTGAAAAAATCTTCTACAATCATAAGTGTAAGTGATTGTTTGGTGTAGGTTAAATCATGCTTACTTGACTCAAAAAGACTCTTTTTTTGATCTACTAAAGCACTTTTTCTAAAACCATCAAAGAGATCAATTCCTGCTTTTGCATAAACATTAAGTGTATTACCTGCTTGGAAAGGAGAAGTTTTGTCAAAACTTATATATGCAGCTCCTAGATCTACAGTCGGATAATAATTACTTTTTTGTGATTCTAACTCTTTTTTCTTGGCTTTGGCATTGAATGATGCTGTTTTAACCGTATGATTGGTATTTTGAGCATGCTCTATCAAAAAGCTTAAATTTTCTGCATAAATCCATACAGGAATGATGAGTAAAATTACTAATTTTTTCATTTTTTTACCTCAATTAATTTAAATAATGTATCAATGTACATATCAAGTTCCTTTTCTATATCTGTTATCGTTTTAGTGGTACGACTCTGTATATAAAGCCCTTTAGCTGTTGCAAATAGTCCTTTAGAAAAATTTAGAGACTCTGGTATAATCTCATCATTATCAATTCCCTCTTGTAAAATTTGTTCAAACCAATAAAAATAACTTTCAAAACATGTCGTTTGAAAATCAATCATCTCTTGATTAGGGGTAAGGAGTGAGATAGAGATAAATTCTGTATACAGTGCTCTTAATTCTGTGTCATCTTTTGTATAAAAAAAATTGAAAAATATTTTGATCTTTGCTTTTGTAGTATTAAGCATATCAAGTTCTTTTTCTTTATCTAGATTTCTCTTAGCCATCATGATATTTACCAACTCAAATACGATGTCTTCTTTGTTGTTGAAATAGTCATATATAGTACCTTTTCCAACACCTGCAGCTTTTGCAAGTTTTGAAACTGTTACGTCTTTGATCCCATGTAAAATAAAAAGATCTTTACAAGCTAGTGCAATATCTTTTCTTTTTTGCACTTTATCAACAATAATAGCCATAAATTGCCTTTGTTAAAAATATATGACTGACCGTCGGTCATTCATATATAATTGTATATGCAACTAACTTAATATAAGGTTAAATATTTAACAAAATAGTGTTACAATCAAATTAAAAAGGCTCATATGAAGACGATTACAGTCATAGATACATTTGGATTTTTCTTTCGAAATTACTACGCACTCCCTTACCTCAAAAGTAAATCAGGCTTCCCAACGGGGCTTTTAACAGGTTTTGTAAACTTTATTGCTACGCTTAATAAAGAACACGATACAGACTATCTTCTCTTTGCACTAGATTCCAAAGAAAAAACCTGGAGAAAAGAGTTGGATGAAAACTATAAAGCAAACCGCCCTCCTCCACCTGAAGATCTCAAAGTTCAACTTCCAATTGCTATAGAGTGGATTTCAAAGATGGGATTTAAGCAGATTATTGAACCTGGATATGAGGCAGATGATGTTGTAGCATCAATTGTGACTTATGCCAAAGCTCATAATTTAAAAGTGCGCATCGTCTCACATGATAAAGATCTTTATCAGTTGATAGAAGATGGAAAAGTTGTAATGTATGATCCTATCAAAAAAGTTGATATTGACGAAGAGAAATGTCAAGTAAAATTTGGAGTAGAAGCAAAGTATATTGTTGATTATCTTGCAATTGTTGGGGATGCTGCTGATAATATTCCAGGAGTTAAAGGAATTGGAGCTAAGGGTGCTAAAACACTTATTGATGAGTTTGGTACTTTAGAATCTATCTATGAAAATATAGAAAATATTAGAAATCCACGTACACAAAAGCTTTTAAATGAGAGTAGAGATAATGCAATTTTAAGTAAAAAACTTGCTATGCTACATGACACACTTATTGAAAGTTGTGATTTAAATGAGTTTAAATTTCCAGAATCTAACCCTATCTTAAATATTGCAGAAGAACTTACCCAGCTGGACATGACTGCTATGTTAAAACGTGCTGGTGCTACTTATGAAAAAAATGGTAAAAGTGAGCCCAAACCTAGCAACAATTTTGAGTCAATACTGCTTGATACAAAAGAGAAACTAAATAAAGTTATAGATGAAATTGTACCTAACTCTATTGTGGCATTTGATACTGAAACGGATTCATTAGAAGCTAGAAGTGCAAATATCGTAGGTTTTTCTTTTGCTACCAATGAGGCTAAAGCGTATTATGTACCTATCGCTCATAACTATCTTGGTGTGGGAGATCAAGTCTCAAAAGTACAAGCTAAAGAAGCTCTTGAAAAATTGATGAATCATAAGATTGTTGGGCAAAACTTAAAATATGATTTTGCAATTTTAAAAAATAATTTTAATTTTAACTCCCTTGAAGTGCATGCAGATACGATGATCCTCTCTTGGCTTTTAGACCCTAGTCTTAGTGCAGGTCTTGATAACATGGCAAAACGTTATTTTTCCCATGAGATGGTAAAGTTTAAAGATGTCGTGAAAAAAGGTGAGAATTTTTCTCATGTAGCACTTGAAGAGGCTTCAAAATATGCAGCTGAAGATGCATGGATGACACTCAAACTTTATCACTATTTAGAACCAAAACTAAGTACTGTGCTCAAAGAGGAAGCAAGTTCCGTAGAGTTTCCATTTGTCAATACTTTATTGCAAATGGAGTCTGAAGGGATAAAACTTGATATAACATTTTTTGAAGCATTATTAAAAAAGGCAAATTTAACAATTGAAACACTTACAAAAGAGATTTATACATTGAGTGAGAGTGAATTCAATATAAATTCAACACAGCAACTTGGAATTGTTTTATTTGAAAAGTTAGGTTTAAAAGCGGGTAAAAAAACAAAAACAGGATATTCAACTAATGAACAAGTTTTACATGGGTTGATTGATGCTCATGACATTATCCCAAAACTTTTGGAATATCGTGAGATTTATAAACTTCGTTCTACCTATATCGATCCACTTTTGAAATTGGCACTAAAAGATGATAAACATCGTATCTATACCTCTTTTTTACAGACAGGAACTAATACTGGACGATTAAGTTCCAAAAATCCTAATCTTCAAAATATACCAGTAAGAACAGAGTTAGGTAGAGAGATTCGTCAAGGATTTATTGCCAAAGAGGGTTATATGCTTGTGGGCATTGATTATTCACAAATTGAGCTTAGGTTGCTTGCCCATTTTAGCCAAGATGCTGCACTACTCGAAGCATTTAATAACAACAAAGATATACATCTAGAGACCGCAGTTAAGATATTTGGTCAAGAGCAGGCAAAAGAGAAAAGAAATATAGCAAAGAGTATCAACTTTGGATTGTTATATGGCATGGGTGCTCGAAAACTATCACAAACGATTGATGTGAGCCAAAAAGAAGCAAAAGCTTATATCGAGAGTTATTTTGACTCATTTAATACTGTCAAAAGTTACCTTGATACAATTAAACATGATGCAAAAGAGAAAGGTTTTGTAGAAACACTTTTACAAAGACGGCGAATTTTTGATTATGAGAGGGCAAATGCTTTTGAAAAAGCAAGTTTTGAAAGGGAGAGCGTTAATACTGTTTTTCAAGGATCTGCTGCAGATTTGATGAAACTTTCGATGAATAAAATAGACAATGAATTGGATAAAAGTGATGGCGTGATGCTTTTGCAAATTCATGATGAATTGATTTTTGAAGTAAAAGAAGAATTTGCTGACGTATTTTCTCAAAAAGCAAAAGAGATTATGGAAAATATTTATGAACTTCGTGTTCCTCTTGAATGTTCCGTAAGTATTAGCAAAAACTGGGGAGGTTTAAAGTGATTATTGAGATTGAAGGTCAAGAGTTTGAGATGGAAAACATTACTCAACTCTATCCTGCAGCGATGATACCTACAGGGGAATCCAATGAACTTACACAGATCTCTTTAGAGTGGTATGATACACAGGAAAAAAGTAGTATCGTTGCTGAAAAGTATGGTATTTTTATACATTTAGCAGATAAGTCTGTACATCCATTTTATTATGAAAATCGCCAAAAACTTGAAAATGCTATAGAAAAACTTTCAAATGCGTTAAATAGCTAAAATTTTTTCCAAAATATTCGATATAGAGTTAGAAAGAATATTTAGGAATGCCATGTTTAGTCGTAATTATCAAGATATTTTACAGTGGATCAATGTATCAGATGCGATAGGTGGAAGTGCAGTGAGTTGTATCATAGAACTAAACCGTGATCCAATAATAGTAGATATCTCTTCAAATATAAAGGATCTTCTTGGATATCAAAGAGAAGATTTATTAGATAATGGGATCTCTATTAGCAGTTATATCAATCAAGAAGATATCAAAGATCTTTATCTTAATATTTATAATACATTACTTTTAAGAAAAAAAAACCATACCATTTCATTTAGACTATTATGCTTTGATGGTACTTATAAAGTTGTTGATTTACAGTATAAATGCATAAAAGCTAAAAAAGAAGATAAATTGCTTCTTATAGGTTACTTATTAGATACTACCAAAGAGAGATCATTTCAAAAAAGAGTTGACTATCTTACTTATTTTGATAACTTAACAGGACTGGTTAATAGAGAAAAAATAAAAATTATTATTGATAAAGAGTTGCAACTCAATATAAAAACACAAACAGCAAGTGCGCTTTTATATTTAGATCTCAATCGATTTAAAAATGTTAATGATACACTGGGACATGATATAGGGGATAAACTTCTTCAACATGTATCGCATAGACTGAAAAGTTGTATTAAAGATCAAGATACCTTAGCACGTGTTGGAGATGATGAATTTGTAATCCTTCTGTCTTCACTCAATGAGAAGACACTTTACTCTCATGTAGAGATCATTGCAAAGCGTGTTTATAAGATATTAGAACGTCCTTTTTCAATTGATGATAATTTATTGCATATTACTACTAGTATCGGAGTTGCGATTCTTGGTGTTGATGGTAATAGTAGTGATGAGATACTTAAAATGGCAGATACGGCCATGTACCTTGCTAAAAAAGACCAAGATAATTACTTTAGATACTATCAAAGTAATATGAGAGAAAATGCACAAGTGAATCTTGAAGTTGAAAATGATTTAAGAGTTGCCATAAAAGAGCAACAATTTGAGCTCTATTATCAACCCCAAGTAGATGTTACAAGTGATCAAATTATTGGGGCTGAGGCACTTATTAGATGGCATCATCCTGTTAAAGGTATGATCTCTCCATTTAAATTTATTTCTATTGCAGAAGAGACAGGACTTATTATTGCGATAAGTGAGTGGGTGTTAACTGAATCTTGTAGACGGATTAAAGAGTTACAAAATGAACCAAATTGTCCAAGTAGCTTTAAAAAAATATCTGTAAATATTAGTTCTAAACAGTTTGCACAGCCAAGTTTTACAGCAGATGTTAAAAAGATCATTCTCAAAAGTGGTATTGATCCATCATTTTTAGAACTGGAAGTTACAGAAGGTGCATTGATCTCTAACTTAGAAGATGCGATAGAGAAGATGCATATTTTAAAAAAGTTAGGTATAAAATTTTCTATTGATGATTTTGGTACAGGATATTCATCCTTAACGTATCTTAAAAAATTACCTATTGATATTATTAAGATAGATAAATCTTTTATTACAAACATGCACGCAGATCATGATGATAAAATTTTAACTCAAACGATCATTCAAATGTCCCAAAACCTTCGTCTTGGTTTAATTGCAGAGGGTGTCGAAAAGGTTGAACATCTTAATTTTTTACAAGAGAAGGGTTGTGAATCTTATCAAGGATATTTTTTCTCTAAACCTCTACCTTTTAATGAATTTAAAGCTTTACTACTTTCAAATGAGGTAGAGGAGTTAGAGTTACTTCGATATACTGCTTAGACGTAGCAAAGAATCTGTATCAGGTTTTTTGCCACTAAAAGCAATAAAGCTTTCCATCGCAGGACGGCTTCCACCCATTGCTAATACTTCATCATGATACTTTTTAGAGATATTTTCATTAAAAATACCTTGATCGATAAATTGAAAAAAGGCATCAGCACTTAAAACTTCAGCCCACTTATAGCTATAATATCCAGCAGCATAACCGCCTGCAAAAATATGTCCAAATCCCCATTGAAACTTATTATACTTTGGTGGTTTAATAACTGCATAATTTTCTCTAACATCATCTAAGATTTCTTGAACTTGTAGAGCACTATGACTACCTGTATGAATCTTCATATCAAAAAGTGCGAATTCAACTTGACGCATCATGCCAAGAGCTGACTCAAAGTTTTTAGAAATTTTGAGCTTTTCAATCATCTCATCACTTAAAACTTTTCCACTCTTATAATGAATTGCAAATGCTTTTAAAACTTCTGCTTCATAAGCAAAGTTTTCCAGAAATTGACTTGGGAATTCTACAGCATCCCATTCAACTCCATTAATGCCACTTACATATGGTTCTTGTACTTTGCTTAACATATGATGTAGTGCATGTCCCATTTCATGAAAGAGTGTGACTACATCACTTGGTCTTAACAGTGATGGATTTTCTTTAGAAGCAGTTGCAAAATTACCTACAATATATGCTACAGGTAAGACTTTTTCACCTTTACTGTTAACATGATGCGTGACCCAATCGTTCATCCACGCTCCACCTCGTTTACCTTTTCTCGCCTCTAAATCAACATAAATTCGTGCAACTGGAGTTTCACCTTTATATAGTTCGTATGCTTTTGTACTTGGATGCCATGTATTGGTATCACTCGCTTTAAATGTAATGCCTAAAAGTTTTTTAACAAAATCAAATAGTCCTTGGAGTGTTTTCTCTTTTTCAAAGTATGGCATATAAACTTCATCTGCAACATCTAAAGAGGCAATTTTTAATTTCTCAGAATAGTATGCAATATCCCAAGACTCTAATGCACCTTCAAAACCTATGCTATTTGCAAATTCTTGAAGTGTTTGAAACTCTTTTTGAGCCTGAGATTTACTATTTTCTGCTAACTCTTCTAAAAAACCTACCACATCTTGGGGTTTATCTGCCATTTTAGAAGCAAGACTAAGTTGTGCATAATTATCAAATCCTAATATTTTAGCCTCTTCATCACGAAGGGCTAAAATATTTTCAATAATATCATCATTCTCAGGAGCTCTTGTTGTATATGCTCGGTAAAGTTTCTCTTTTAATACTCTATTTTTACTGTAAGTCATAAATGCTATAAAGGAGGGTTGCTGTAGTGTAAATTTATAGACAATTTTTCCATCAACTTCCTCAGTTGCGGCATCTAAATCAGGTTTAGGAAGTTCTTTGACATCCTCAAATGTTTCAATGATGAGTTCATAAGCATCTGTTGCTTTCATAAGGTTTTGGGCAAAATTTGTAGTCGCATCACTTAAAGCTAAATTGATCTCTGCCAATCTTTCCTTTTTATCATCTTCTAATCCAACACCACTAAGTTCAAAGGACTGTATAGCATCTTTTAAAACTTTACTTTGTTCTTGATTTAAATTTTTGTCTTCACGTTCTTGAATTACTTTAAAAGCGTTGTATATATCTTCATTTTGACTCATCTTTGTACTATATTCGGTTAAAACTGGAAGTAGTTCATTATAGACTTCTTCTGTTTTTTCACTATTATTGACGTAATTTAGATGTGAAATTGGCGTAAAGTAAAATTCTAAATCAGAAGAGAGCTCTTGATATGGTGTTAAAAAATTTTGATACGTTTTTGATTCTATTTTTAATAATTTTTCTATCTCTTTTTCATTATCATCTAGAATATCTAAAACCTTTTGTTTATGTTCTTGTAAATTGTCATTGTTTAATTCAAATGTTTTGAAACTCATGTTGTAACCCTTTTTATTTTTATAATACTATAAATCGGCAGATAAAAAGGTTAACCCTTAAAAACTTATACGCAATTAATTAAATGTTTCTTTTGGTAATTGTGTTAAGAAAAAATAAAATTATTTTAATTAATTCACTATTTCTCCTTAACATAAGCTAAAGATATTTCTGATAAAACCGATACATGGTAGTGTCAAGAAGTATAAAAAGGACTACGTATGAAATATAGATCACTATTTATAACTCTGCTTTTATCAGTTACATTACTTGAAGCAGAAGATGATTTTTTTAAAAAAGCACAGCAATCAAATATGGATAGTGAAGTAAAACTTCAAAAAGCCTATCAGGCTGTAAATGAAATTTTAAATCAAAACACAAAAATTCAAAAAACTCAAATTGTCAAAGCAAAACCTGTCAAAATAAAAACTTTTGTGCCAAAGGTTACACAAACCAAAGCATCATTTTCACAGATAGTTCCATTATTGCATCCTGAAATTGTTTCAACCGTGGATACTTCTGTATATGCTAAAAATATTGCCATATCAAAAGATGAAACCATAGCATATATCGCAGATACAAGAAGTGGTATACAAATTATCAATATCGATAAAGATGAAGAATCTAAAATAATAAATACTGTAGATACACCTGGATCTGCAATGGATCTTATCATATCAGACAATCAAAAATATCTTTTTGTTGCAGATAAACACTTTGGAATACAAATTATGGATATTGAAAATCCACGTAAGACTAAGATTATAGGGTCTTTAGAGACGATAAGTGATGCTAAAAGTATTGCACTCTCACATGATAATAAATATCTATTAGTAACTAATGAAGACTCAGGAATTATGATTATTGATATTCAGAACAAAATGAAACCTACAAAAATTGCAAGAATAAGAACCAAAGGATATGCTGAAGATGTTTCACTTAGTTTTGATGGAAAGTATGCATTTATTGCAACAGGTATAGATGGACTCCAGATTGTAGATATTCAAAATATTTATCAGCCTCATACCATTGCAACTATAGATACGCCTGATTATTCACAAGGTGTTACCATTTCAAAAAATGGAAGTTTCGCTTTTATAGCGGATAATAAATCAGGTATGCAAATTATTAATATTACAAATATTCATAACCCTAAAATTATTGCATCATTAAAAACTAAAAATCAAGCAATAAATATTACCCTCTCATCTGATCAAAAGACGGCGTATATTGCAGATTATGAATCTGGTATGCAAGTAGTTGATATCTCAAGTATTTACCATCCAAAGTTAAAACATATCCTTGATACAAAAAGTTTTGCAGAAGATATAAAATTATCTGGTGCAAATAATAAGGCATATATTGCTGATGGATGGTCAGGTCTTGTGATGGTAGATTTATAAAAAGGCTTAAATAAAGATTTTAATAATCTTAAGAATAAACCTCATAATTAATTTTTCGATATAATTTTAGCTTATTTTTACGCAGGTATAAAGGGTTGAGATGATGAAAGAATTATTGAAAATTAGAGGTTTTTTACCATATGTGAGTGTTATCTTTTTAAATGCTATTGTTGATTTAGGTGATAAAATACTCTTACAAAATGCAATTTTTAAAATCTATGATGGTTCTACCCAAATTATTTTAACAGCTTTGGTAAATGCTTTGGTACTTTTACCATTTGTAATGTTTTTTACTCCTGCTGGATATTTAAGTGATCGATATAGAAAAAATTGGATTTTACAACAATCCTCAAAATTGGCTTTGGGTATTGTTGTTGCCATAATGTTTAGTTACTATTTTGGTCTTTTTAATATCGCACTTTTCCTTACTTTTTTACTTGCTTTTCAAAGTGCACTTTTTTCACCTGCAAAATATGGTCTTATCAAAGAACTTTTTGGTAAAGATAGACTAACCGAAGGTAATGGTATCGTTCAAGCTGTTACGATCATAGCAATACTGTTAAGTTCCCTTCTTTTTTCATTTGCTTTTGAAGGATTTATTGATGGTAAAGAGATCACAACTTCAGATATCTTAGAACATATTTGGCCAATTACTTTGGTATTGGTTGCATTAGCAACTCTTCAAGTCTATTTGACGCATAAAATCCCTTCATCTGTCGAGGGGGATCAATCACTCTCTTTAGAGAAAGAGAAATATTTTAAATTTGGTTATCTTAAAGAAAATATAAAACTTACTACTTCAAATAGAGTAATCTGGGAAAGTATTGCAGGGCTATCAATCTTTTATGCCGTATCCCAAGTACTACTTGCAATCTTTGGGGTACATTTAAAAGAGGTAGCGCAAATAAATAATACCGTCATTGCACAAGGTATTATGGCATTAGCTGGAGTTGGTATTGCTGTTGGATCACTTTTAAGTATTAAATTATCAAAAAATTATATTGAAACAGGTCTACTTCCGATTGGAACCATTGGTGTGGGATTGATGATTGCATTGATCTCAAAATCTACCTCTTTATATATACTAGGATTAGAGTTTTTTATCTTTGGAGTATTTGGTGGTTTTTTAATTGTTGTACTTAATGCATTAATACAATACAGGGCACGTGAACATGAACTTGGTCGGATTATGGCAGCAAGTAACTTTTCACAAACTTTTTTAATGTTGCTATTTTTACTTATTACAATGGTGACGGCACTCTATGAAGTTTCAGTTGGCTCAATTTTTACCTTTTTACTTGTGGTACTTATTGTTAGTGCACTTTATACGTTTGTTACACTGCCTCAATTTTTACTCCGCTTAGTTTTTAAAGTAATTGCAAATTTTAGATATACACTTCGTACACATGGTATAAAACACTTTCCCAAAGATGGTGCTGCGCTTCTTTTAGGAAATCATGTCAGTTGGATTGATTGGATGGTGCTATCTATCGCAGCTCCTAGACGGGTTAGTTTTGTAATTGAAAGAAGTATCTATGAGAAGTGGTATTTAAAACCAATTTTTAAATTTTTTGGATTGATTCCAATCTCTTCACGTGCAAGTAAAGAGGCGTTTAAAGGTATTAGAACAAAACTTAATGAGGGTAAAATTGTTGCACTTTTCCCTGAAGGTACAATCACTAGAACAGGGCATTTAGGAGTTTTTGCTAGAGGCTATGAACAAGCAATTAAAGATTTGGATATACCAATCATCCCTTTTTATATACGTGGACTTTGGGGAAGTCGTTTCTCTTATGCTCAGAAAAAGCAAAAAGATAATGTTATGAAAAGAGATAGAGACGTAGGCGTCTCTTTTGGTGCACCACTACCAAGTTCAACTACTGCAGATGAACTTAAAAAAGTCATGTTTGAATTGCAAATTGAGTCTTGGAATAAATACATTGATACACTTAAACCTTTGCCAAATGCATGGTTAAAGATGGCTAAAAAGAATGGAGGAAAGCTTGCAGTTGCTGATTCTACTGGTACAGAACTTGGAGCACAAAAGTTTGCAGCTGTAGTGAAAACATTTTCACAAGAGATCGATAAAAGATCACATGATGAACAAAACATCGGGATTGTCATGCCTTCCTCTGCAGGTGGTTCTATCATAAACATGGCAACACTTATGCTTGGTAAAACAATAGTAAATATAAACTATACAGCAAATGCCGATTCTATTAAACATGCTATAAAAATGGCAAACATAAAAACTATTTACACCTCAGAACAATTTTTAATAAAATTAAAAGCTAAAGGTATTGATATTCAAGAGACACTCCAAGTTGCAAATATTGTATATGTAGAGGATATTAAGAAAGATATTAAAAAAATTGATGTTTTAAAAAATTGGGCAGTGATAAAACTCCTGCCTGTTTTCTTAACCCAAAAATTATGGATCAAAAAGATCAATATCGATACGACAGCTGCAATTCTTTTTAGCAGTGGTAGTGAAGGTTTACCTAAAGGAATTGAATTAACCCATAAAAACTTTATGGGTAATATCAAACAGTTTGGAAATATGCTTAATTTCAAAGAGTATGATGTCATGATGGCAACATTACCAACTTTTCACGTATTTGGATTGACTGTTACGATGCTTGCGCCTCTGATAGAAGGTGTGCCTTTTATCGCACAACCTGATCCTACAGATGCAGAGGGTGTAGGTAAATTAGCTGCAAAGTATCGCGCTACTATGCTTTTTGGAACGTCTACATTTTTTAGAATCTACGCTAAAAATAAAAAACTTATTCCGCTTATGTTTGAGAATATTCGTTTTGTAGCTGGTGGAGCTGAAAAAGTATCTGAAGATGTACGATTTAGTTTTAAACAAAAATTTGGTTTAGATATTCATGAAGCTTATGGTGCTACAGAAGCGACACCAGGAATTAGTGCCAATATCCCTGATATGTTAAATACTAAATATTGGAATGTTCAAGTAGGTCATAAAAAAGGAACTGTAGGCATGCCTCTTCCTGGTTCAGCGTGTAAAATTGTAGATCCAGATACTTATGAAGAGTTACCTGTTGGAGAAGCAGGAATGATCATCGTTGGTGGTACACAGGTTATGAAAGGGTATTTAAATGATCCTGAAAAAACTAAAGAGGTGATTATTGAAAAAGATGGAATTTTGTGGTATGTTACAGGAGATAAAGGTGTACTTGATAAAGATGGCTTTTTAACAATTGTTGATAGATACTCACGCTTTGCAAAAATTGCAGGTGAAATGATCTCATTAGGAGCCGTTGAAGAAGCTATACGCGCTATCATTCCCGAAGAGGTAGATATCGTGGCTGCTAATGCTCCTGATACAAAAAAAGGTGAAAAAATTGTACTTCTTTATAATGGTGAGATCGAAGAAAATGAACTAAAAGCAATGATTAAAAAATCTTCACTCAATCCATTAATGCAACCTTCAAAATACTATTTTCTTGAAGACATGCCAAAGCTTGGAAGTGGAAAAACAGATCTTAAAATGGCTAAAAAGATTGCAACGGAACTAAGTAGTTGATATTTGTAATGATTGTATTTACTAATTGTAAAAATTATTAGATACAATTTAGTAAATTAATTATAAAAGGATGAAAACATGAGCATGTTAGGAATGTTAGGAAAAGTTGCAATGGGTATTATGGTGGCTAAAACTGTTGGAAATGCACTTGGTGGTTCTGGTGGAGTTAGTGATATGATTGGAAATATGCTCGGTGGAGGAAAAGATACCCAATCAAATACTACAGCACAAGGAAACAAACTACCTGATTTGATGGGTAAATTAGGTGATAAAAATAGTGGTGGATTAGGTGATCTTTTGAGTTCGGCATTAGCTGGAAATAGTGTAGAGCCAACACTTGATCAAGAAAAACAAGCTGAAGTGATTTTAAAAGCGATGATTAATGCAGCTAAAGCTGATGGAAATATAGACGCTGATGAACAAAAGAAAATTACTGAACATATTGGTGATGTGACACCTGAAGAAATAGAGTTTGTACGAAATGAGATGTCAGCACCATTAGATGTACAAGCCGTGATTAATAGTGTACCAAGAGGTATGGAGCAACAAGTTTATCTAGTTTCACTTATGACGATTAATCTTGATCATAAAAATGAAGCACTTTATTTAGATCAATTAGCAAAGGGATTAAATATTCAACAGCAAGCAGTCAATGCAATCCACGAACAAGTGGGAGCACCATTACTTTATAGTTAGATGCCTTAGGCATCTAACCCACGCTCACAAATCTCCAGTCCCTCTAAAAATAGTTGCAAAATTGAATCAGGGCAAGTACGGTAGTTTTTATGCCCCTCTTTTCTAAATAGCGAACTTAACTCCCCTTTAGTGATATCAATATCTACAGCGTCAAAAATAGCATAGAGATCAACTTCTTTAAGTTCGTAAGCAATACGGAGTTTTTTTAAGATGAGATTATTATTGAGCCGTATAGCTTCATCAGAAGTACTTTTGTTATCACTTGGACCTCGTTTATAGATAATTAAACCATCTAAAAAACTACCAAGCGCTTCATATCCACAATCTAAAAAGGCTTTGTCATCTTTTGGTTTAAGGTATCCACTAAGTGTATTTGGATTGACATCAAAAGATCCCAGTTTAAAAATATCAACCATGGTCTCTTCAGAGACATTTAATGTTCTATAACAGATTTGTAAAATATCATTTGTATTCATAATTACTCGATATTTGTGTAAACAGCTAACACATCCTCATCATCTTCAATTTTATCAATCAATCTATCAACAGCAACCATTTGTGATTCTGTTAATTCAATTGAGCTGTTAGGAATTCTTTTAAGAGATGATTTTGAAATTTCAAGCTCCATATCATGCAGTGCAGAACTCAGTGTACCAAAACTTGTATAATCTGCATAAAGTGTAATATTTTCTCCATTTTCTTCCATCTCTTCAAGCCCAGCATCAATAAGTTCCAATTCTAACTCTTCAAGATCCATCTCTTCAGTTTTCACAAATTCAAAAACTGCTTTTCTTGAGAACATAAATTCTAATGAGCCATTGTCAAGAGGTTGACCATCATTTTTATTAAAATAGTTTCGAATGTTTGCTACAGTTCTCGTATTATTATCTGTTGCCGTTTCTACAAATATTAAAGAGCCATGTGGACCTTTGCCTTCATAACTTATCTCTTGTATATCTGCACTATCTTTTCCAGCCGCTCTTTTGATTGCAGAGTCGATATTATCTTTTGGCATATTTTCAGATTTTGCATTTTGAATGGCAGCTCTTAGTTTTGGGTTCATATCTGGATCCGTACCATCTTTTGCAGCTACTGTGATAGCTTTTGAGAGACGGGGGAATACTTTGGACATTTTATCCCAACGTTTTTCTTTTGCAGCTTTTCGGTATTCGAAGGCTCTTCCCATGATTATTCCTATGTATAAAATTTAATTTTGATTATAACCAAATGGTAGTTAAGAGTAGAGTTTAGAAGTTATGACCCCGCTAAAATAGCTGGGTCATTTTAATAGATAATTATTTGCCGCAATTTTTAAGTGTTGCGGGCGCTAGTTTCTCATTTCCAATTGGAAGCAGTTTAGCCTCTTTAAATGTACTGTAATCACAAGTTTCACATACTTCAGGTGCTTTTACTTTTTTTACAACTCTTTTCACAACTTTCTTAGGACAACACGAATCTAATTTTGCAGTAGATCCATCACTGTTTACAACAACCCAAGATGCACTTGCACTTGTAGCTAAAAAAACTCCTGTCAATAAAACAGATAATAATTTAATTTTCATTC
The DNA here is from genome assembly GCA_016744895.1 of Campylobacterales bacterium. Taxonomy (GTDB): domain Bacteria; phylum Campylobacterota; class Campylobacteria; order Campylobacterales; family QNZT01; genus SZUA-1433. The sequence goes on from JADGDK010000005.1 coordinate 32,677, forward strand.
TTTCTCCTTAATATTTTTAACTCAACGTAAAATCGTCAATAGTTAAGATTAGTTTAGCAGAAAATTCAAAATATTTATTTAAATAAGGATTATAATGTGTAGATTAAAATAAATAACCAGCATAAGATATGGAGTATTACAGAAAACAAAACTGCAGTAGCACCCATGTCTTTTGCTGTTTTTGCAAGTGGATGGATCTCTTGTGTAACAAGATCAACTGCATTCTCAATAGCAGAATTTAAAAGTTCTACGATACAAATTAAAAAAAATGTTATTAATAAAATCAATTTATAATGCAGTTCAAAAGGAAAATAGTAGACTCCAATTAAGATAAAAAAGCCGAAAAATAGTTCAAGTTTGAACGAAGTTTCTGTTTTAATTGCGTGTACAAATCCGTCTATAGCGTACATGCTATTTTTGAAAATTGAATATTTTGGTTTGTTGTTCATAAGTATTAAGTATCCTTTATAATATAAGTTAGTATAATTATATCGAAATTTATGACTATAAGAAAAAATAATCTTTTTCGATTAAGACAAATTTTATCTTGTTTGGCTATACTTTCACCGTTAATCAAAAATTAAAAAGGAAAACAACAATGGCAACAGTAACATTTAAGAACGATATCGTATGTAATTTAGCAGGAACAGAAATTAATGTAGGTGATACAGCACCAGTAGTAACAGTAGTAAATTGTGATCCAATGCTTCAAAATGAGCAAATAGGTGGAGAAGGAAAAGTACAACTAGTTGTAGCAGTACCATCACTAGACACAGGTGTATGTGACGCTGAGACTAGAAGATTTAATACAGAAGCTGCATCTTTAGAGGGTGTAGAGGTTATTACAGTATCTATGGATCTTCCATTTGCAGCAGCAAGATGGTGTGGAGCAGCTGGAATCGAAAATTTAAAAGTTTGTTCAGATTTTAGAAACAAAGACTTTGCTAACGCTTATGGTGTTCTTTTAGCAGATGGTCCTTTAGCAGGAATTACAGCAAGAGTTATCTTTGTTGTAGGAAAAGATGGAAAAGTAACTTATAAGCAAACTGTTCCAGAGATCACAACAGAGCCAAATTATGAAGAAGCACTTGCAGCAGCAAAAGCAGCACTATAATTTTAAACTTTGTCAAAAGGGAGTAAATCCCTTTTGCTATCACTCCTACTTACCTCTTCTTTTTTACCTTTTGTCATCAGAATAATAAAATACTCGTTCTTGTCGAGTCTAAGTTCGATATCAAGATAGGACGAAGAACTATCACTAAGTATCGCATGACGCTTAACCTCTCAAGTTCAAGTGACAGGAAGAAGATTTATACCTTAGCGGTGTAAATATTTAGAAATTTAATTACACTTTTTACTTATATTGCCGATATTACTCCTAATAATAACTGAGTATTAGGTAGGTCGTTTTATGAAAAATGTTTTTTAAGAGTGATAGCATTAGTCTTTTTTGTAGCACACAGCTCTCTTTTTGCGGTGAATGCAACTCCATTACCAATAACAGAAGTAGTGTTAAATGCCAATGGAACAACCGTGACACAAACCGCGTCAGGAGAAGGTGGGGCGTATAGTGATGACAGCAATGTACCTGTTTACATCGAGCGTGTTACCATCAATGATGGTGGCTCAATCGTGGTACTTGATAATTTTGCAACAACGAGTTTAACAATCGCCAATGTACAACAGATAGTTTATGATAAACACGACGTCATGTCAGCACGAAATAATGGTATAGTGACAGCTAGTAATAACGCAAATTTTTTATCTGAAGTAACAACCGTTATGGATACTACGGATATCAGAGACTATATGTCTAATGATGATAACTCTCAAATCAATCAGATGATGGACATAGTGTATAATGATTATACGATTGATTCAGATGATTATATACTTTATCAAGAAAGATGGGGTAATAGTTCTTTTAGTGTTCAGGCTTTGGATGCTAGTGGGAATCTTATCGGTCAAAAAGTTGACTTTACGAGTGCCTCTTATACTTGGGACTCAGGATATGATAGCGCGGCTGCTCCTTCTCCTAGTCATGAACAACATCAAAAATTTGGTATCATCAAGGTAGCGCAATTTGGCGTAGGTGCAACGAAAATACATGGACTTAGGTACTGGTCTCTGGATGCAGATATGAAGTTCTATGTTTTAGGTGTAGATAGTTTTGAACCACTTCTAAAAGGTCATATCTATGAAGATATCAATGCTGATGGTAGCTTAGAAGATAAAAGAGCTTTAAGAAATGTTGAAGTGTTGCTGTATGAAGGTACTACACAACGCGCAACAACCACAACCGATGCCAGTGGACTTTATAGTTTTGATATTCCCAATGGAGATTATATTATCGTGGTTAATTCTCAAACGATTGGTGCTGCCAATGTCTGGGCTGAACAGACTTATGCCCCAAAGGGTGGTATCTGTTCAGGTAATCCTTTAGCAGTAGCAGGGGCTTGTTTTGGTGGTAAAGAGGGAAGTCGTAATGATGATAGTAGCACCTTAAATCGTGCAGAACATAGAGTAGATGTTACTGTGACGAATACTGGTGTTAGTGATGTTGACTTTGGGTTTTCGTTTAATGGCGTGACAAATATCGAAGATGCTGGACAAGGTTCTTTAAGACAGTTTATCATCAATGCCAATGAACTTGCTGGTGCTAATGTGATGAGATTTTCACCAGCAGTGCCTCAAAATGAGGCAAGTTGGTGGAAAATAACTTTAGAGAGTCCGCTTCCTATGTTGACTGATCCTGGTACCGTGATCGATGGATCAACAATAGATGATGAAAACAGCGGTAGCGTTGCCCATGCGCATGATGGGGAAGAAGTAGGAACAGATAAGATAGCACTGCCTAGTTTTAATAAGCCTGAATTAGAGATAAATGCAAATAATCAGGCTGTTAATAATTTCAGTGTTTTATGGCTAAGTACTAATACGACTATTAAACATATAGCTATATACAATGCAGATTATGCTGGTATACTTGCCTCTAGTGGTGAAAATATTGTTATTTCAGAAAATTTCATAGGTTCTCGTGCTGATGGAAGTGAGCCAGAAGAGAGTCAAAGGTTGGAACACGGAATCTACCATTCTTTTGCAGAAAGAGTAAAAATAACGAATAACTTTATAGCATATATAAATTCTACAGGTATTTGGGCACGAAATAATGCTACTATCACAAATAATAGTTTATATAAAGCATCAAAACAGCCTACTCAAGATGCAATTACAACAGAGTATAGTGAGTCAGGAAGCATCACCATAGAAAATAATAGAATAGAAGGCTCTTCTGCGTATGGTATAGAGAGTTGGAACTCTTTAAGTGTTATGACTATCAGAAACAATACTCTGATTGCCAATGGACAAGATACCTCTGCTGGCAATGAAAGTGAATATGGTGGGATTCGTGTTTTTGGAGCAAATAATATCATTGAAAAAAATGTTATAAGAAATCACAAGGGTGCAGGTGTTGTTATTGTAGGCGGGGAAAAAGGCAATACAATTTCCCAAAACTCTATCTATGATAATGATGTTTTGGGTATAGATATAGATTTAAGAACAGCAGGCACAGCGACAGACAATAGAAACGGTGATGGTGTCAATGTAAACAATGGTACACTAGATGCAACTATGGCAAATAACGAGATGGATTCTCCCGTGTTGACCGTTGCCACGATATCTGGAAATATACTACATGTTAAAGGGTATATAGGTACAGAAGCAGACTTGGCAATTTTTAAGAACTCAAAAGTGGAGGTATTTATTTCAGATAGTACAGGTTCGGGTAAGTCTTACCTAGGTCAATGTCCTACGAGTGGCGATGGCAATTTTGAATGTGATATTACTGTCTTGGGTGAATTAACTGTGAACAATGCCACCATACTAGTAGCAACAGCCACAGGTACAGATAATAGTACTTCAGAGTTTGGGGAAAATATGATAGTGAGTGCTGGAGATAGCCCTTTTACTTGTGATGATACGATGTACTTTTCAAATGCTTCACCAATAGGTGAATATCAAGAAGGTATGTTAGAGAACAATATGTATCTGCATGCTATCAACAGAGAACAATCTCCATTCACATTTAAACCAATTGGTGAAGCTTTTCCTAAAACAGACAATGCTCTTTATAATGCATTGGGATATAACCCCCAAGATAACTTACTCTATGCTACTTTGAAAAATGAGTTACTTAAGATAGATGGCAATGGTGATGTAAGCAATCTTGGTGTGATTGTAGGTTTAGCAGAGGAGAAGCAGAACTATGCTGGTACATTTGGACATGTTGAGAGTGATAGTAAAGCATATTATTATCTTTCAGATTATGCAAGTCCTAAAAACCTTTATAAAATAGATGTAGCGACAAAAACCATTGTTTCCACCATCAAAGTGAAATTAAATGGAGTAGAAGAAGCTTTTCGTTTTGTAGATATGACGGTAGATGAGAGTGGGGATTATCTCTATTTTATCAGTCGAGGTTGGTTATACCATGGTACAGAAGATTATAATCAACTGATGAAACTAGAGCTTGCCACAGGTAATGTTACTGCAATAGGTAAAGAAGTGGCTGATGAGAGTGAAGCAGACTCTATTTATTGTGATGTGACAGGGCGTGTTTTTGTCCTTTTTAATGAGGGTGGTTTTTATGAATTAAACCCTAGTACAGGAATGAGAACACCAATCTCATCAGCACCTAAAATGGCTGGTTTAAATGATGGTGCGATGTGCCCAAATGCAACGGTGCAGTTACAACCAACGATAAGACTTTTTGATGCAGAAGTGATCGAAAGTAATTTAGGAGAGACGGCACTTGAGTTTGCTTACACATTAAGTAGTGAAGGAAACTTTACGGTTACAGTAGATGCCTTGGATGGCACTGATACTGATGATAGTATAAATGCTAAAATTACAGAAGATTTCTCTCAAACGGTCACAATTATGAAAAATTCCTTAAATGGTATTATTTCTGTACCAGTCTATGGTGATACTATAGTGGAAGCTGATGAAAAAATGATTTTAAAGCTCTCCAACTTGACAGGTGCTTTGTATCATGACAGCGTAAATTATGCCATAGGAACCATTCTCAACGATGATTTTGATATCAAGCTTAATGCTATGACTACAATATCAGGTTTTGAGGGAAATATAACAACACAGATTGTAAACCAAAACTTTGAGTTTACTGTAAAAGCCTATGATTTTACACGAAACCGATATGTTGAAGATATGAATATCACTAAAGTAGAAATTACAGATGCGACTGGAGTAGTCTCTACATGGAGTGGAGCAGTACAAACTGATCTAACAGGATCAGCAACTCTCTCAGTCAGTGTAGATAGAGCTGTTAAGGTTGCAGGTGTAACACTCTATGGTGATTATAATGGTACAACTTATGACAATGAGGCAACAGATAACTTTGCAGTACGACCAGATAAGTTTACATTCACACTTCCAGCAAAAGTTAAAGCAGGAGAAAGCTTTGTGCCAAGTCTAAAAGCTGTTGATGTGGCTGGTGTTTCAGTAGAAGCATACAACGAAGCGATTACTACCTCATTTGACATAAACTACAGTGAAAAATTACCACAATGTGAGAATAACATGGGCTCTATAGATCTCTCAACGCTCCAGTTTACAGATGGTGTGATACCTCAAGATATCAACTACCCTGAAGTAGGAGAACTAGACTTTAATATCTCTGAAATTGCCGGTAGTGAATTTGCACTAGTAGATGAAAATGATACCGTAGATACAGATCGTTTTATCACAGCAGCAAATGCATCAACGGTTCAATTTATCGCAGGGTATTTTGATATAGAAAGCTGGTCACTTACAAACGGTGCACCAGATTTTACCTATTATGCAAACAGTACAGATATAGCAGAGATGAGTGCAGAGTTAAATGCAACTATAAAAGCCTATAATCTCTCAGGAGATTTGTTGAAAAACTATGATGAACTCTGTTATGCAAAAACTACCAATTTAAAAATCAGCTATAACAGACAAGGAGAGACAACAGGCAGACTCAGCTGGGAAGACATGATTGAAGGTACCGTGCATAATGGTATAGGTAACGGCAGCCACTTTATATTTGATATAAATTCATCACAATATAGTAATGGTGGAAAATTTATAAACTTTGATAATCATGCAAATAACGATTTTGAAAATATAACAGAAAATCCAGGTGCTATCATAAGCACTAATTCCAATGTCGTAGAGCCAAATAATGTAGACTCTATGAAGTTTACAATACCAAAGGCACCATTTAGAGATAGGATTACCTATGAACCTGATGCATGGCTTCTTTTCAATAGGTTTAATGAAACAGCAACTAAGAACTCTTTTCATATAAATATAACATCTGAATCAGGATGGTCAGGAAAAGGCAATGAAGGGTTGACAATAAAAGGTAAACCTTCAAGTAGAAGCTATAAAAAAATGGATTGGTAAACAAAAAGGGTATTATTTATACCCTTTTCTATAAAAGATATCTACACCCTGCCCCTGTTTACCGACTTCAGTTTCAACACTCCATTTTTTAGAGAGTTTACGTTCGTATATGACAGAACTCTCGTTAAGTTTATTTTTATAGTAAATGATACTTTTTTTATTGACTTTTTTACCTGCTTTGACATCAATACCACCAAGTATATTTCGGTTCATATCAAGTCTATCTAGATTTAGCTCTCTTGCTAAATCTTTGGCAATAGCACGTCCAAAAATCTTTTCTGCGGCTTTATTTGCACTTGTAGCAGCACCTTCTGTTTCACTTGCACTCATTCCAAAAAGTAGATAAGAGAAGATATCTTTTTTACTCATCATTGGTTTTGAGCTAAAGACTAATTTTGGTCTGTTTTTATCTCCTCTGATGGCTATCATGATGACTACATCTTCTATCTCTTCCCAGTTTACATTAAGGTCTAGAAGTGGATTTGAACCTTCTTGACCTCGAAATGCAATTGCACCCTCTTCTATTTGAAATCTTTTATCTGCAACATCATATTCTCCATCAATCACTTTGATTTTACCTGTGATTTTTGGTAAAGATCCAAAATCTTTTCGCACTTTGATATCTGGAGAAAATTCAATTTCTCCAGCATTTACTTTGTATAACATCTCATTTTTAGATCTTATATCAAGATCTAAAAAAGTATTTAATAAAAAATTATCACTTGGTGGTTTTTTACCTTTGCTTTCTCGTGTAATGATCATAATATCAGGATCTTTAGAAACATCTAAAAATGAAGATTCATAATTGATTTCAGTATCTGCAAACTCTATAAAACCAGTCACGGCTAATTGCTCTTTTGATTGGAACATGTCAAGATCTGTTGTAAGTTTTGTCCCACCGTATTCACCATAAGCGAGCATCAAATCTTTTGTTGTGAGCTTTCCTGTAGCAACATCGCCTTTTTGAGTCCCTTGAAATTCTAAAAGATTTTCTAGGGCAAAATCAACCGTATTTGTTTCTTGATCGAGTGTAATTAATCCATCTCGTTTTAACCGTACTTTTCGATTGAACTCTTTTGGATCAAAATCTTTGAGCTCAAAGTCAAAATTTTTCACTAATACTCTTTTGGGATTGTAAAGACTAAGTAGGTTAAGATTTACAATATTGCCATCTTCAAAACTGATTTTATCTGAGGTAAGTGCTATTTTGGCATCTTCCCCTTCCATATTTGCTCTAAGATCTAATTTCCCATCAACTTTCATGCCTACTTCAAGTGGATAGACTTTGTTAATTTCATTTATGAGCTTTTCAATTGAATCAACATGTACTTTTGCATCTACATAGAGAGGTTCAAGTGTGATATCAGCATTTGCTTGTATGGCTCTGTTATTGATCTTTGCTTGAATATTTTCCCCTGATTTTTCTAAATCAATACCCATATCAAAACCATCAGCCAAAAGTGAAAAGTTTGAAAGTTTGATATCTTTACCTTTCATATAAAAATCAAACTCTTTTGTAGATATCACTTTATCTGCATACTTCAAGCCTCGTAAGGTTGTTGTAAATTTTGTTTCATTTTGTGAGCGTTTATAAAAACCATCACTTTTAAGATTGACAAAACTATTTTGAAGCTCTTTTGGTAGATATCGATAAATTTTTCCAATATAAATTTTCTTAGTATTGATATCAACATTAAACTTATCAAAATCACTACTTTTTGCAACTAACTGAAGTTTTGGTGATTTGACCTGTGCATCTAAATCTTTGAGACTTCCTTTTACATCAGCTTTGATTTTTCCTAAAGATGAGAGATCGATACCTTTAAAGGCTTTAGTATCATTTATCAGTAAATTTGCATCATATTGTAATGTGTTATTTAAATCATCCAAGTCAAGTGTAGCATGTGTATCTAATTTTAAATTTCCAACTGTAGAGATAATCTCTGCAAAAAGTGTAGTATCTATCTCTTTGGAACGTAAATCAAAATCAACTTTACTATCATGGATATTTGGTTTTATTTTTACTTTTTCATAATATAATTCACCTTTAGCATCTAAAATTGCCTTAGCAATTTTTGCATCACCTTGTACGGTAAGTATTACTTTTGTAGGTTTAGTTACCTTGATATCATACTCTTTGATAGCTCTAACAGGTGCAAGTATATTGATATCACTTTTATAGGTCAGGGTGTTATTTATATCTTTGTTGTTTAAATTTACAATTGCATTGATGTCTGTATTGACAATATTTGAATCAACATCAGCTATAATATCGGCATGAAGATCTCCTTCCTGTAAACTATAAGTAGCATTGATATCAATAATTTCTGGTTTAATTTTGAATGCATTGTAGTGAATGTTTCCCTGTCCTAAATTTGCTTTTAGGGATAATTTTTTATAATCACCATTGATATCTAACAAAAATTTTGGCATCTTTTTTATGGTGATATTTTGATCCGCTAATTCTGTTTTAAAATAGGTTTGCATCGGTATAAGATGTGATTGCAGATCAATTTTGAGTGTATTGTTGATATCCTTGGTATTTAAAGATATCACACCGTCTAAATCAAAATTAGCAACATCTGAGAGGATATCTGAAAGAATTAAAGCCTTTAAATCTCCTCTTTTTAGACTATAACTTGCATTTAAATCTATACCTTTTGGTTGAATATTTATATCGTTATAGCGTAAAAAACTCTCATCAACTTTTACCATTGCATTGATCAAATTAAAATCTCCTGAAGCTTCTAATGCTAATTTCGGTAGTTTTTCAATAGTGAGATTATGCTCGTTTGTATATTTTTTTAAATAGTCACTTTTTGGTAAAAGGTTACTTTTGAGGTTAAAATCAAGAGTATTATTGATATCCTTGATATTTACTTTGCTTTCTAAAAATAGATCCAAGTCCGCTGCAGAACTATCAATAAAGCTTAAAAGCTTTGCGTCTAAATCATTTTTATCGATATCATAAAGTGCGCTAAGATTTAAATCTTTTGGAATAATTGTAATATCTTGGTAACTTACTTTTGTATCTTCAATATACATGTCAGCTTGGAGCTTATGAAAATCTCCATCACCATCAAGTACTATATGTGGTGTGTGTTCAATTGTGATATTTTGATCTTTGACAAAAGGCATTATAAATGCTTTTTTGGGATCTGCTTCGATATGAAAGTTGTATTTTTCATCTTTTATATGTGCATTTAAAACTGCATCTGCGACATTGCTTTGAAAATCACATTTGATCTTGGCCTGTATATCTTTTTTCATATCATAGGAGAGGTTCTCAATTTGAAGATTTAAAACATCAACAACATACTCTTGATAATGAAAATCTACTAAATTAAGTGAGGCTCGATCAACAATGAGCTTTTTGATAAATGACTCTTTTGTCTCTTCTTTTGCCTCACTTTGGTTTGAGTCTCCTGTAAGGGTATTTAAAAAAGTTTCATCAATCCATAAATTTGAGATATTTAAATCTTCAACATGTACAATACCATCGTTTAAAGCATTAAAGTCTGCTTTAAACTTTAGATCCGCTTTTACTTTATCTTCATAATTAAAACCCTTGATATCAAGTCCATCAAGAAGTCCACCTTCAAGTGAATCGTATTTGATATCCATACCAACTTGGTCAATAGCAGTTTTTGCTACTTTGTCTAGAACACTTCCATTATTAAGCGTAAAAAAGAGTATAGATAGAAGTATTAAAACTAGAACTAAAAAACCCAATAAAATTTTTAAAATAGTTTTCAAAATACTTGTCCTATACTAATGTGAAATGTCCATCCTGATTCATCTCTTGGAAAACCAAAATCAAGCCTAAAAGGACCAATAGGCGTAAGATAACGAACTCCTAAACCCCAACTATCATGAAAGTCATCATCAAATGTGTGAGGCTCTAAACTAATCATCGAACTATCATAAAAAGCAACACCATGCAGTTTAGGGTAAACCTCATAGCGTACTTCACTCAAAATATCAATAAGTGAAACACCACCACGAGGTACACCCTGCGAGTCTTTTAATCCCAACTCTTGAAAATCATATCCTCTATTGGTAAACGAACCACCTGTATAAAACCTTTTAAAAGTCGGTACATCACTGTTAATAGAGCCGATACGCGTTTTGATACCAAACGTAAGCTTATCTGCCATGTAACTTTTGATATAACGAAGTTCTATCAATGCTTTGAGATAATCCAAATCAGAACCAAGAACCTTATCTGACTTTTCAAGATACAGTGAAGCATAATAACCTCTTTTGGCATCTACTTTTGAATCTCTTTTGTCAATTAATAGTCTATAAAAGAGTGAATTTATAAAATAACTCCCACTCTCATCCTCTGTCCCATCTACTTTTGAAGTAATGGTATTGATCTCTGTTAAAAGTCCAAAATAGTGCTCAAGTCCAAACACTTTTTTTCCAAATGTGACACGGTTAACCAATCCTTTTTCTTCATAACTGTCATAATCAATAAGATGGTAATCAATCTCATTTTTAAAATCAATTTTTCCGACATAAGGAAGAATGATACGAGGGTTATAAAAGATGTTGTAAATCTCATAACCTAAGTTTGATGCTTTGATCCCGATATCAAAAACCTTGAGGTTTCCAAAGAAGTTTTTATCAATCCAAGAGAGTGAACCACGAGGTCCTGTGTCAGTGTTGTAGCCAAATGAGTTTTTGATAAATTTAGTATCACCCATTTTAAGTTTGATATCAACTGGTACAGATGTGCTGTTGTCCTCAACTTTGGGTTCAACTGTGATGTAGTCATAAACTCCATATTCGTAGATCTTATCGTAAGTTTTTTCTAACTCTCTAATATCATAGATGTCACCATTGTTATAAGTGATGGCTTCTTTGATAATCTCCTCTTTGACATCACCCCTACCCTCTATAACTGTATCAGTCAAAGTAACACTCATGTTTTTGTCTGCATGATAGTCAAGCTTGACCTCATAAAGATCTAAATCCACATAAGCTTTTGCCTCAAAAAAATATCTTGGATATCCCTCTTCAAGAAGTTTTCTTTCAATGTTTTTTTTACTAGTTTTAAACCCCTCAGTAGTAAAGATATCTCCTTTTTTAAAAGGCAGATAACGTACCAATCCAGAAGTAGGATGCACTTTGATCTCTTTTATTTTGATTGGATTGTTTTTTTTGATGTCTATTGTAATTTGGGATTTATTTACAGTTGAATTTAATTCCACATTGTAATAACCATGTGAATAAAAATACTCAGTGATGACCTCTTCATATTTTGATAATTCTAAATCATCAAAAGTTGGATCATCTCTCCATGGCGTGTAAAATGGCGGATAAGGCTTTCCAATGACTTTATAAAGGTTAGAACTTGAAAAAGTCCCCATTAAAAAGTCAATACCTTTGCCTTGAAACTCTAACTTTTCAAACTCTTTTGCAAGTAGCGCAACAGCAGTAAATACAAGTAAAAATATAAATTTTTTCATTTATCCCAATTCAGATCAAATATATAAAATATTATCATAAGTTTGTTTTAAATTCGGTTTGGCAAAACAAGTTAATTTAGATGTTAAGAGCCCATTGAGATGTAGCTTACTTTTTGTAAAATAAATATACCAAGTAAATTATATATCATCTTGGAGCAATGAACAGATATAATCTATCATTTTAGATGAACCTCCAATATAAGTTTTTAAATGTATATCAATTTCTGGATACTTTAGTATAGAGTTACGAATAATATCTGGTATATCTTGCGAAACATGCCGTCCTGCTGAGAGAAAATAAGGTAAAACATCTATCTGTTGTGCACCAATCTCAACTAAGTCATCGATACCTTCTGGAATCAAAGGATCTGCTAACTCTAAAAAGGCTGACTTAATCGCTATATAATCTCCATCTAAAGAGTTAGCCAAGAGTTGTGTCAATGCCCTCACCTCTTGATTTGACGCTTCTCGTCTGCTCCCATGCGCCACTACTAACAGTGCCTTTTTCATACTTTTCCCCTTGTTTTTAAAATAATATAAAAACGTTGGCGTATACTATCAATTTAGAGCATAAAAAATTCATACTTATATTCCAACATTTGAAATATTAGATGCAATTAATCAAATACCAAGTAATATGGATGGACTTATTTTCAGCTCTCCTGTTACTGGCAAAACGCTCTACCCACCAAAGCAACAGCTTCAAAAAATAATTGATACATCTAAGATTGATCAACTAACTATGCATTATTTTAGACATATATTAGTGAGTGCTATGGGGGAATCTGGTGTAGCCGGTACTGTTCTTTCTGCATCATTGGGTCATACAAATCTGGATACAGTCAATACATTTTATTTAAGTGCAAATCATACAAACTCATCAACAATTGTTAATGGAGTGATTAATGAAATTTTGCAAAATAATTTATAATATTCTAAGGTAATCTGCAAAATTTTTTGTGAATATTTATTAATTTAACTATTTATCTTCTTAAAAGCCCTATACATACGTTAAGATAGAATATTAAATATCTGCAAAAATATCCGCAATTTCATGCTATAATGTGCTTATAAAGGAATTGTTTTGGATTTTACACCTATTATACCTACGAATTTACAGGGGATTATTGATCCTGAACTTTTAGCACTCTCTGAAGAAGTTTGTATCAAAAGTGCCACACTCACTGGCTCACATAATTCTCAAGTGATAAATGGAATTAAAGAACTTTTGCGTAAAGTCAATAGTTATTACTCTAACAAAATAGAGTCTGAAGGAACACATCCATTAGACATTGATAAAGCACTCAAAAAAGAGTTTTCAAGTGACTCAAAAGAGAAAAATTTACAGATGTTATCTTTGGTGCATATAGAGGTTCAAAAATATATTGAAGATATCAATATCAACCCGTTTTCACAAGATTTTATCCTCTCTATACATAAATCACTTTACGATAGGCAACAGATGGAAAATTTTCTTCGTATTGCTTACAAGGATAGTCATATTGTCATGAAGGCAGGTGAACTACGTCAAAGGGATGTAGAAGTGGGTTCACATGTTGCACCTAGTTACAGTGAGCTTCCAACACTTATGAATAAATTTGAAACACTCTATAAATTTCCAAAACATGCTACACAAGCTCAAAAGCTCATATATGCTTTCTCTTCGCACCATCGTCTTACTTGGATACATCCTTTTTTAGATGGCAATGGAAGAACAGCAAGACTTGCACTCGATGGTGCATTACTGGGTATAAATTTGGAGGGATATGGTCTTTGGAATATATCAAGAGGATTGGCTAGAAAATCTTTAGAATATAAACGATATTTAGCAGATGCAGATATACCTAAACTTGGTGAGTATGATGGCAGAGGAGCACTTACAAGTAAAGGATTAAAATCTTATGTACACTTTATGCTTGAAACTGCTTTAGATCAGGTGACTTATATGGGTGAAGCTCTTAAACTCGAAACATTAAACCATAGAACAGAAAAATATGTTAGATTATCTCAAGATGGACTAGTAGCAGAGAGTTCTCTACCAAAGTATAGCCTCCCAATTTTTAAAGAGTTACTTATCTGTGGAGAACTTCCTCGTGGTGAAGTAAAACATATTATTGGAACAAAAGATCGTACAGCTACTACACTTATTAAGGAACTTATACAAAAAGATTTTTTAGAGTCAACCACACCTAAAAGTCCTGTACGATTAAAATTTAATGCCCATTTTTCTTCGTATCTATTTCCTGAGTTGGTTCCGCGAAGGTAATATGTTTTGTTGAATTGGTAATTGAAAATTGACCCATTGTACTCATATAAAGTAACTACTATAAGTTTTTTTATTAACTGCATTTACATCATCGCCGATAAAGTTTGATACTCTTTTAGTGCAAAGTCATCTGTCATCCCACTTATATAATCAGTTATGAGTCGTGTTCTATAGTACCATTCGAGTATTTTATAGCTCTCTTCATTTTCTTTTTCTAGTACTTTTTCATCATTTTTATATGCTGATATTTGTTTTGAGGAGATTCTTTTAATGAGTCTCATTGATACAAAACAATCTATTTTTTTATCCTGTAACAATCTATGAAAATCATCTGAACTTAGTTCTAATAGTGGCTTATAAATATTTAATAAACCGTTTATTATTGCATACCCTTGTAGTTCCAGTTCTTGTACATCTTTATTTTGATAGATATATTTTGTAGAGATATTCTGCAAGATTTCAATAGCTTTATAATACTTACTCTCTTTATCGTGTTCAAGAAGTGCCGCATTAAATTCTCCATCAAAAATAGCTTCATGGTTATCTAGATAGATATCAGTAACATGATATACCAACGAAGTAACAAGTTGCGCTCGAAAAAGAGTAAAAAACATACTAAACTGATATGGCTCTTCATCCTTTTTTGCTTTTATATACTTATCCTCTATAACTTCTAAAAGATAACTCTCATCTTCTTTTTCACATTCACTTTTTATGAGATGATAAACATCATCCAAACTCAAGATTCCTTTTTCAACAGAGTCTTCCAAATCAGCCGTAAGGTAGGAGATATCATCTGCTGCTTCCATGATATAAGTGATGGGAAATCTGTGACCTGATTTTACTTGCAGTTTTTCTTGAATCTTTTCAATAAGCACCTTCTCACTATAGTAAAAGCCTGGTTTTTTCTTTAAGTAGTCTAATGTTTCATCTTTACTTTTAGATTCAAATGCACCTCTTGTATATTTCAGTACCGATAAAATTTGAGTATATGACAAGTTAAGTCTTTGTAACTTAGTGATAACTCTAATAGCTTGGGCATTACCATCATAGTTACAGATATCTTGCTGAAGACACTCTTTTAACTCTTGTGTCTCTTTAGAGTTTGTTTCAAACGTATCTAACAATGGTACAGCATTATTTTTCATCCATTTATTAATCGTTTGTTCTGCAAAATGTCCAAAGGGAGGATTTCCTATGTCATGTAGTAGGCTTGTCATCTCCGATGTTGAGATAAAGGCATTTTCAAACTCTTCAAGATTATATTTGTCAAGTCCTTCTTTTTTTAACTTTCCAAGTATACTCATAGCAATAAACCTAGCTGTTTGTCCTACTTCTAAAGAGTGCGTAAGCCTTGTACGAATAGAAGCATTGAGTTCGAGTGCAAATACTTGTGTTCGTTTTTGCAACCTTCTAAAAGCAGGTGCAGATAAGATTCTACCTCTATCACTTTCTATGGAAGCATCAATATGTTTTAAAGGATAGAACTCTCTATCTAATATGAACTTTTTACTATAATCAATCATCTACAACCTCTCTTAACTTTTTAAGCACTTTTACCATCGCCAAGGTGTCAAGTTTACAATATTCAAGCAATGCATTTCGTGTTTCTTCTTTTTCATGTGTATTCATACTAGAAAGCTTTGGAAATGCGTTCATAGCATCACTACCATTTTGAATTCCATTTAAACTTTTATAGGCTTCTTGCATCTTAGGAACCAATGAAGGCAAGATATACTTAATAGAGTAGATCCCTTGCATCTGTGGTGTAACATAATACTTCTGTTGAAAAGGAGACATTAAATCTTTCATATTTGCATTTATAGCAAGCAAATGATCACTAAACTCTGAAAAACTCTCAGCAAGTTTAGAATTTACGCCTTTTTCAAAACTCATACTATAAGCTAAGACCGTAACATCCATAGGAATATCCTCAACAAGCCTCTTTGCTAATTCATAACGAGGATCAACACCATCTTCCCCTAAAAAATCTCTATGTTCTATAGTGCCATCAGCTTGCTCTATATGAAGCGAATACTGAAAAGGTATCTGTTGGTATGGGGTGATCCCTTTCCACTCAGGAATAGCTTGCTGAAAGGTCTCAAAATCTAAATGATAAATAGGATAACTCAATGTCTCAAGAAAATCTTTTATATTCTCTTTATCTATAAAAGTTGCTTGATCTTTCCAGTTTTGGACTTTTTGCTTTTGCATCGGGGTCATGGCGTAATCATCAGGAATATCTTCTATATTTACTATACCTTGTTCATAAAGTTCTATCTGCTTTTTACTTCCAAGGTTAAAAACATTAAACATCGAATACTCAGGTATGTTTCTTTGAACTTTCCAGCAGTACTCTTTGGCATCACATTCATAAGGCTTGTTACAATGACCACCTATATCGATATTAGGTTCATTAACTTTATCTGATAAATATGCTTCATATTCTTCAAGTCTTTGGGGAATATCTTCTTGTAATGTAGCTACTTCATCACTAACATCTACAATCTTAAATAGCCCATTTAGATCAAGCGCATCATCTCGAACATAGGAGTTATCAATATGTACAACATAACTATTTATGACGGTATACCCTAGCTGTTTAAGTACATACAACTGTATAGAAACATCATGTAGGTATATGTCTTTAACAGAACTTGAACTTTTTACTTCATATATCTCTACACCATCAGGAGTTATTTTAAGACATCTACTAAAACCAAGATACCCTCATAAAGAAAAGTAGCTTCGTAGATATACTCTAGCCCCTCATCCATCCACTCTTTTGTTGTTTCAACCATAGCGTTAAAATCATCAGGATTATAGATAACTTCTCTTCCATTTGGAAAAAGTTTACAAGCCAACTCTCCTACAATATTTCCAGTTTCGAACCTTGCTAGTGCTATTGCATTTGGAGGTGTTAGTACATCTATTTTGTACTTTTTTAGCCATAGTGCTTTTGGGCATTGGATAGCTTTTGTGTATAGGGATTTAGATAGGTTCATAAATTACTCTTTTTAATGTTTATCTTATTTTAGTTTGTGAATAACTTTTATAGATATTTTGATTAGCATATTTACCTTTTGAACCAGAATTTAAAAATTCATCAAATACATATTGAGGAACTCCATAATATTCATATGCTCTTCCATTATTAAATTCTATAGCTAAAATACTCTGACTTTCATCAAACCCTATTGCAGCAATATTACTTGAACTCACTGGTATCATTTCCATTTTATCTCCTTTGAATTGGTTTTTGTATTCTTATTGATGTAACTACTTGTTTGTAATTTTCTTCATTTTCATTAAACTGTTGTTGCCAATGAGTAGAAACTTCTGGGTCATTACTACTTGGTCTTGGTTCAACTTTTGGTATCCTAACTCTTGAAGGTACCTTTATAGATTCTCCAACAATAATTGCTTCTCCCACTCTAAGTGATGGTAATAAGTCAATTAAACTTGTCATGTTATTAGGTGCGGAGGAACTAACTGTACTTTTATCAGATGTATTTGTTAACCTAAGTGCTATAAAAGTTCCTACTTGTGCTAATATTGTATGTGATATTTCAGATGGTCTTTGTGTGATAACCATAGAACCTAATCCAAATTTTCTGCCCTCTTTGTAGATTTTTTCAACAGCCTTTCTTGAATATCCTAATATAGACTTTCCTTCACTGTTATGTGGTAAATAAGAGTGAGCTTCTTCATAAACCATAAGAAGAGGTCTTTGTCTTCCCGTATATTGTTCATTTCTTCCCCAATACATTCCATCAAAAATAAATCTTGAGATAATACCAACAGTTAAATCTATAAGTTCAAATGGTACACCACTTAAATCTAAAATAGTTAAAGGTTTATCATGTTCAATCCAAGAGCGTAATAGATGGTCTAAATCAAAATTCTCAGAATCATTATACTCTCCAACATCAAACATAAAATTAAATCTTGAATCTTTCAATTTTGATAGAATCTTTTTTTCATATGTTTCCATATCATTAATTTGTGATTTAAAAGGAGGATTAATTCCCATAGCATAAGGCTCAAAGACAGGAGCTTTTAAATCAGGGAAAGAACCTTCATCTGTACATGTTGCTTCTGTATCGATATTTTGCTGTGGTTTTTGTGAAGTTGTATATGTTGCAACTCTTTCTCTACATAAGTCATACCATAACTCTTTAATATCAAATGGTATTGGAGAATCAGATGTAACAAACTCATTGTTTACTCTTCCTGCTTTGAGATTTTCAGCATTAAGAATCTTTCTTTCCGTTATTTCTTGCCTTAATCTTTTATCTTGTGGCCATTCTTGCCCAAAAGGTCTATTTACTAAAAACATTGATAATTCATCAAAATTCATTAACCAGAAAGGAAGATATAAAGGATTTATACTATCATTTATTTTTAAAACTTTTGATTCTCCGGGAAAAGCATCTTTATATTCTCCATGAATATCAATAAGCACTACTCTTGAACCTTGGTTATTGTTTACTATTGATTTTAATATATGTGCTGTTGTATTTGATTTTCCACTTCCAGTTGAACCTAAAATTGCACTATGTCGTAGTATTAATTTATCTAAATCCAAAAATACTGGTAATCTTTCAGATGAGGAGTGTGTTCCCACTTTAACTAATCCTATTTCATCTCGACTACCATAAATATCTAACAAATCATTTTCTGTTACAAGATGAACTTCATCATTAATTGTTGGATAAAACCCTACTCCTTTTTGAAATCCATCATCTCCTTGCTTTTCCCCAATTAATTGTACAGTTAAATATCTCGAACCATAATTTGGTATTTCATCATTTTGTTCTTTTGCTGGGGTATTGCTTACTGAAGATACCACACCATATAGTAGAAGAGAACCTATTGGGAATTTAACAAAACTACCAATTTGACCAATTCTATATAGTTTACCTTCAACAATTGGTGCAGCAGAAGGTATTTCATCTGATATTTTAACTTCAACGGCACTACTATTTACATATTTTTCTATCAAGTTCAACAGCTATTTTACCATTAATATTAAAATATATATTTTCTTTTTTTTCATAAGTAACTTGACGAATCATTCTAATATAATTTAATAAATCTTCAATTGTTGAATTATTACCATTAGGAGAATGTTCTTTAATATGCTCTAATATTTCATTTACTTTAGTCTTATCCTCACCCTCTAATTCATTAATAGCTTGTGTAGTTAAATCCAAGATTCCCGGTAAGCCCATAGCCATTGATGTGCCTGCACCGAAGAAACATCCAATACGCTTAGAATGACTTAATTGTTCTCTTAGTTCTTTCATTTGTGATAATATTGAAAATGTGCTCATCTATCTCCTTTTGTATTTAAATAATCTCAACAAAACTAGTGCCATCCCCATTAGGAATAACCTTTATTTGCAAAGGTATTCGCTCTTTTAAAGCCTCCACATGGGAGATGACCCCAACCATTTTTCCACCACTTTGAAGAAGATTTAAGGCATTTAACGCAGTCTCTAAACTCTCTTCATCTAGTGTTCCAAAACCCTCGTCTAGAAAGAGGGAATCTATGGCTATTTTTTGACTTGCTAGTTCTGATAATCCCAGTGCTAGGGCAAGGCTTACTATGAAGCTTTCTCCACCAGACAGTGTGCTTACTGGGCGAACTACGTTTCCTTGATAAGCGTCTATGACTTCAAGCTCTAAGAGTTTGTCTTGGCTTCGTGCCAATGTATAACGAGAACTCAAAACATTCAGGTGTTGGTTTGCTAAGTTTATGAGTTGATCTAGCGTTATGCCTTGTGCAAACTTTTTGAACTTCGTTCCATCTGCCGAACCTACGAGTTCATTGAGTTTTACCCAAACTTTAAAAGCCTCTTTTTTCTTTTCTAAAGATGCTATGCGTTCTTTATGTTTATCGCTATTTTCTTTATTGAGTTCTAACTCTTTTTTTTCACTTCCTATACTCTCTTGAAGCGCATCTACTTTTTGTTCTAACAACGCTTGAATTGCTTGCAACGCTTCACTTGGTCTATCACTAACAGGCTCTTTTTGATGCTCTTGTAGTTTTTTTAATGTTTCTGTTTTTAAGATTTGAGTCTGTGTATACT
>JADGDK010000060.1 GCA_016744895.1 Campylobacterales bacterium
GTCCTATAAAGTGTATAAAAACCGTTCAGTGCTAAATTTCCACTTGCAGTTTTATTTACGGTAAAGGCATTGACAGTAGAAAATGGTTTACCTTTGATTGTCCCTCGAATAGAGATAAATAAGAATAAAACGACAATAAGAAACATAGAAATTCTTTTTATTATAGAGCTATTGTTTTCATATGTATGTAGATTAATAATTTTTCTAAAAATAAAAAAGATACCAATAGATAATAAAATATAGAGTAAAAATAGTAGTTTATATTCAAATAGTAAGTCTACAATAATATGTACATCATTATTCATAACTGTAATTTCATTTCCAATATGTCTATGTACAAACTGAAAGTAGACCATATCTGCTAATAAAATGAATATGATAATAATCAAAACTAGATACCATAAGTACCCAAGAGTTTTTTGGTAAGAAAAGTTACCTGTAAATTTAAATGGTAAAACAAAGAGTAGGATAAATACACCACAAAATGTTGCAATAGTGATCAGGTCAATACGTATGCCAGTCCAGAATGAAAGTAGAACTTCATAAGTATTTAAAGTATCAAAATCACTGCTATAAAGACTCCATAAAGCAAATCTTGCGATAGTGAGTATAAGTAGGCTAAATAGTAAAAAATAACTAATTCTTACGAGTTTGCTTGTCATTTTATGAAGCCTTTTATTATGTACAATAGTCTACTTTTTTTAAAATATAACATTTCTTTAATTAACCAATATATTTTGTATGACTTTTAATATAATAATAGAGTTTTGCATTTTGAAATTTTTTGCCGTAGATAGAGATTCCATTTTCATTTTCAAGTAGTTTTTTTGACCAAAAAACTTCAATAATATCCTCTTTTTCAAATTTCATATATTTAGTTTCACCACTGAAATCAAATGATATAAGTTTAGCACCTTTTAGTAAACTCGCCATTGTTTTAAAAGCCTCAAAAGCAGGGTATTTTACTAAGTCTTTACGATTATCAACAAGTCCGTATCCTGGGGCAATAAGTTGATGCCAGTATACTTTTTCAACCATACCTGTGCTAAGTGCCAAAAGATAGTATTGCACCATATAATGTGCGTAATCTTCCAAATTTACACACTCTTTTTCACTGGTAGGTGCATAAGGTGCAGTGTTGGTGATAGGCCAATTTGTCTCTGTTACTACTATTTTATTACTGCTTTTGGGACTTAAAGAAACCATAGCATATAAGAGTTTGATTTTTTTAATCAAGTCTAAACCCATTTGTGTGTTTTCAGGATTTCCTCGTCGATCAACATAGAGTAGGGTACTAAAAGTATCGTAGTGGATTTTATAAAAGTTAAAGAGTGTTCTTACCGAAAAGTGATATTCAAAATCGATAACCGAAGAGCCGATAAGTTTGATATTTTTAAATTGTGCATCTCTAACATCTTGTACTGTTTTATAAAAACTCATATACTCATCCATGGTGAAAAATGCCCATTTTTTACGATTTATGGCATTGCCTATTTGATACTCTTTGGCATCAAGTGTTTCAAATATTGTATTTATGGAGTCTTTTAATAGTGCTTTATCTTCAACATGTCTTCTATCTTGCATAATATTTACTAAGACATTATAGTTTTTAAATTGTGCAATAAAAGCTTTGTATTGTGAGAGGTTTTCAATATCACTTAATGGTAATCGAATTAAGAGATCTTCAATACCTAGTGCATCGACGAGTTTTTTGTCAGTTCCTAATGTAATTCCCATAGCAAAGAAATGATCACTTTTAACATTTTTTTGTTCAAACAGTGCTATTATAAAACGTACAAGTATCAGTGGGAAAAGTAGGATATTAATTAACAAGATTTTAAAGATATCAAAAACTGTTTTTTTATAAATCCCTTTTTTTGCCTTTTTATCTCGTATAGGGTAGGGTTGGTCTGAAAACTTGTCCCATTTAAACATGCAGAAACTTTTGTGCTATTTTTATGATCTCTTCCTCTTGGATTTCATTAATAGAGAAGTCGTTCTTATCCAATTTATAGGGATCAACATGAGAGTTTGACTTTAAAACTTTATTGATATTGGTTTCATAAATTCTTGTTGGAGGTGTTGGCCCAAAAAGTGTGATAGATGGAATGTTATTTGCCCATGCGATGTAACTAGGCCCTGTATCATTTCCAATTAAGAAGTCTACATTTGAGATGAGCGCTTTTAAAGCATTCAAGCTGATTTTAGGGAGTACTATTACATTGGTACAATTGGCTTCAATAAATTTTGCATCTTCATATTCACTCTGGTTTCCAAAAGGGATGAGGATATTTGCTTCATCAAGTGCGTTAGCAATTGTGACTAACTTCTCTTTTGGATAAATACGACTTTGCCAAGTAGAACCAACAACAAAAACGACATTTACTCTATCTTTAACTAAAAATCCATTGACTTGTTCTAAATCTTGGGATGTGTAAAAGAGATAAGGTGTTTTTTGCATGATATCTTCTTTTTTGATAGTGATATCTAATGCTTGAGCGGCAAGTACTCTGTATCTATCAATTGTGTTTTCATGATAGGGGATATGGATTTTCTTGTTATAAAACAGTGCAGCAAAGCCCTCTCGAATAGATGCTTTGTCAAAACCAGCAACATTAGATGAGAGGAGTTTTGCAGTAATAGCCGATTTTGTTAATCCTTGTAGGTCTATCACGATATCATAATCTGCTTTTGCATGATTTTTGATTTTTTGAATCTCTTTAAAAATATTAACAAAGTTATTTTTTATTGATTTGAGTTTAACTGTTTTAATATTGTCAATATGTGGGTTATGTTCTAAAATAGAAGTAAATCCCTCTTCAATAATCCAATCAATCTGTGCATTAGGAATCTTTTGCTTGATAAACTGCAGGATAAAAGCTGAGTGAATAATATCTCCGAGGGCAGAGAGCTTTACAATCGCTATTTTCATAGTTTAATACTGACCCTTAAGTGCTGCAGCTGTATCACGGGTTGCTTGTTTCTTTTTTAAAGATTCACGCTTGTCATGGAGCTTTTTACCCTTAGCAAGTGCAATTTGTACTTTGGCAATATTTTTATGGTTAAAAAAGATACTTAATGGAACAATTGATAATCCATCATGTGCTACTTTTGCATCAAGGTGTCTAATCTGTTTTTTATGTAGTAACAGTCGTCTTGTGCGTCTCTCATCCGGTTTGAAGTGTGGATTTGTAGTTGAAAAGTAAGTGACATGAACATTAAATAAAAATGCTTCACCTTTGACAATCTTTACAAAGCCATCTTTGAGATTGACCCTACCTTCACGAATTGCTTTAACTTCACTTCCTTGGAGTTCTAATCCTGCTTCAAACTTTTCAAGTATCTCATAATCATGATACGCTTTTTTATTTCGTGCTACTGATTCACCCATTTGTTACCTTAAAAAATGTACTTCCACTTCCACTGAAAAACCAATTTGCCTTATGGTATGTGTTTAAATCTTTATAAAGATCTAAACATGGAGAAAAGAGATCATTTAGTACTGTTGCTTGATAAGAGTCAAGAATATTTTTTGAAGTTAGTTGTGATAGATTTTTTGAAAATTCAAGATTTATAGCATCAAGATAATTGGCTCGATATTGTTGATACACTTTTGTGGTATCACATGCTATTTTTGGTGTAATAGTCTCTATCTTTAAAAGTTCTTCTTCAAATAATTCTACCTTTTCGCCGATACCACTGACATTTGCACTAGGATAATTATAGATAAAAAAGGGCACATCAGCACCAATTTTTACTCCCATATCCGCTAAGGTTTCTTTTGAAAGTTCTAGTTTTAAAACTTTATTTGCAAGATTTAAAAAAGCAGCTGCATTTGAACTTCCACCACCAAGTCCTGCAAATTCAGGAATCTGTTTTTTTACGACAACTTTATGGGTATCAAAAAAATTATTTTTAGGAAGTAGTTTATATGCTTTGTAAATGGTATTTTGTTCTAATTGACAACCAAAATCTCCAATAAGTTCAAACTCTTTTGAAGTGTGCTCTTTTTTTTCAAAGTGAATCGTGTCATAGAGATTTTCTACTCTCATAAATCTTGAAAGTATCTCATGGTAATTGTCTCTTGTGCCAACAATCTTTAAAAAGATGTTGACTTTAGCATAGGATTTGATCGTCACTTTTTCAATAGCCTACTTAAATCTTTGATCTCTCTTACATCTGTTTTGACGTTTGCTTGTTTGTTGATCTCTTCAATTTTATCTTTGAGTTCACCTCGAAGTACTAAAACTTCTTTTGGTGCATCGATGCCTATTTTTATAGTACCTTTATTTATTTCGACAATTTTTAATTTTATATCATTGCCTAAGAGGATTTCTTCACCCTCTTTACGTCCAAGTATCAACATATATTAACTCCATTTAATAGATAACTTACTTTATCATCCTTGATTTCAAGTATTGAGACTATTTTATCTAATTTTACAAAATATTTACCTTCATTTTTGACTTTGAAATTTTCTAATACTACTTTTCTACCTAAAATGAGGTCTTCACTATCTGCAAGGTAAAAATTTTCCTCAAGGTCTAAAAAATCAAAAGGATTAAGAGCTTTTTCTTGATCATAGATAAAGTTCCCTTCACAAAGACGTTCTAATGCGCTTAAAGAGCCTTGAACTCCTAGTCTTTCACATATTATTTGAGCCATGCTTCTGATATATCCACCTTCTGATATGGTGATGTCAAATGTGATAAAAGGGTGAGCATAGTGAATTAATTTTGTATCATAAACTGTGCTTGTAATTTGTTTGAGTTTAACTTCTTTTCCCGCTCTAGCCATTTCATAAGCTCTAGTACCATCAATTTTTTTCGCTGAGTATTTTGGAGGTAGATAGGTTATCTCCCCTATGAGTGCATCAAGTTCATTTTTGATTCTTGCTTCTTGAAATGGCATTAGTCTTTGAATATCTGTTACTTTTTCAATGTCAAGTGTTTCACTAAAAGCCCCAAGCCATAGTGTCGCTCTATAAGTTTTTGGTGATTTTTTTAAAAATTGGAATAGTCGTGTATGCCTTCCAAAAGCAATGATTAAAACCCCTTTTGCAAAAGGATCTAGTGTACCTGAGAATCCTGCTTTTTTAACACCATAACGTCTTTTGATTTTACTTAGGAATCTATTAGAACCAATATTTGCAGGTTTGTAAGCAACAAAAAGCCTATCAACTGATTTTTTTATCAAATGCGTTCCACAAATGACGCTAAAATATCCCTAGTAGTGCCGCCGAAGTTAATTTTTAGTTTAAATTCTCTTTTGACTTTGCTCACTTCTAAAACACGACCAATACCAAAAATTTTATGTTTAACAAGATTTCCTTTTTTATATGAAGTAGATCTATCTATTTTTAAGCAACCTTTGTTGACTCCACATTCTGATAAAAATCGACTTTTACTAAGTCCTGCACGTTTACCTTTATAGTACCTACTTGCTGATGAGCTGAGGGTAAGCTCTTTTTTTGCTCGAGTGATTGCAACATATCCAAGTCGGCGTTCTTCTTCTATATCTGTTCCATCACCAATAAGTGGGAAAAAACCCTCTTCAAGACCGATCACAAAAAGATGTTCAAATTCCAAACCTTTACTTGCATGGATGCTCATAATAGAGATACTTCTCTCATCTATTTGATCTTGGTCACTTTGAAGTGCGATATCATTTAAAAAATCATCTAACCCCGAATCAGGATATTGGATCACAAAATCTCTAAAAAGTCCGTAAAATTCATCAATATTTGTGACACGTTCCATAGAATCAGGAAGCGCTTCATAATAAGCTCTGATACCAAATGTATCTTCTAAATTATCTATTAATGTGTAGGTTGATTCACTAGTACTTTCTTGGAGGTTTTGTACATTTTGGCAAAACTCTTGTAGTGTTATAAATGCTTTTTTGCTTACTCTAGACTCTAAATCTTCAGTATGTGTCGTTAAATAAGTATAAATAGAGCAAGTATGTTCATCTGAAGCTTGAAGGATCTTATCAATAGTTGCTTTCCCCAGACCACGTTTTGGCTTGTTTATAATACGTTTTATTGAAAAATCATCATTAGGATTTGAGATGATACGAAGGTAACTGATTAGATCTTTGATTTCAGCTCTTTCATAAAACTTTAATCCTCCAACCATTTTGTAAGGAACTCCAGCTCGATTGAGACCTTCTTCTATCGAACGACTTAGTGCATTGATACGGTAAAGTAGAGCGATATCTTGTGGATCAGTACCCATGTCAATTAACTTTTGTATCCTTTTTGCAATGATTCTTGCTTCCATAGTCTCATCATCGTGATGGAGTACTTCAATATCACTACCTTCTTCTTTAGTACCTTGTAAATCTTTGCCTAAACGATTTCTATTATGTTCTATGAGTTCATTAGCAGCTTTTAAAATTGTATCTGTTGAACGGTAATTTTTAGTGAGTTTCACAATTTTTGTATCTGTAAATTGATCTTTGAAATCTAAAATATTTTTAATATTTGCACCACGCCAGCCGTAAATACTTTGGTCATCATCACCTACTACACAAAGATTATTATGTTCAGATGAGAGTTTTTGTAGTAGTTTAAATTGTAAATCATTAGTATCTTGATACTCATCAACCATAATATATTGATATTTTTCACTTGTTTGGCGACATAGAGTTGGATTTTGATCTAAAATTTTATAGGGAAGTGCTAAAAGATCATCAAAGTCGACAAGATTATTTTGAGCGAGATAGAGTTCATATTTTTGATAGAGGTTTGCAATTTTTTTAAAATTTGGTAGTTCTGCTGTTTTCATAGCGTCTTCTGGCGTTAAAAGATTGTTTTTAAAACGTGATATCTCATTAGCAACCATAGCAATTGTCAAATCTGTGTCAAAACTTTTAAGAATTCTTTTTTTGTCATCTGTATCAATAATTACAAAAGAGTTTGCACGTCCTAGCAGAGACATATGAAACTTTAAAAAAAGTAATCCAAATTTATGAAAAGTACACATAAGTGGAATATAAGAAACTTCATTATTTAATAAAGACATAGCACGAGTACGCATTTCTGATGCAGCTTTATTTGTAAACGTGAGTGTTAGTATTGATGAAGGAGGTATACCATTTTTTATAAGGTACGCAACACGAGAGGTAATTGTTTTTGTTTTACCACTTCCTGCACCCGCTAAAATGAGTATAGAACCATCTATTTGTACTACAGCTTCTTTTTGTGCTTGATTTAAATTTTCAAAAATCTTTTCCATGTATTATTACTTTTTTGAATTTTTCTATTATAGTAGTACATTATATTGAATTATAAATAAAAGTTCTATAATATACTGTTATTTTATTTGTTATTTTATTATATTTTGTTATACTGTATCAAATATTATAAGTAAATCAAGGATTTTATATGTTAAAGGACTTTGCAAAATTAGGAACATTTTTAACCGTAGTCAAAGAGAGAAGCTTTTCTAAAGCCTCTAAGAAACTTGGTATTTCACAACCAGCGGTTACACAGCAGATAAAATGGCTTGAAGAGTATCTGGATTCTAAAATTGTAGAAAGAAAGAAAAATGGTATCACACTTACCAAATCAGGAGAAGAGCTTTATCGTGTAGCACTGAGACTTGACAAATGTGTTTCAGGTGTTGAGAAAGAGATTATTCGAATCATGAATAAAGAATTAACTTTTATTATTGGTGCTTCATTTACCATAGGAAACTATATTCTTCCAATGTGTTTAAATGATATTAAAGCATCTATTGAGAATGATGTTTTAATTCAAGTAGATCTGACACAGAAAATTTTAGATCAACTATTAGATAAAAAAGTTGATTTAGCGATTATTGAGTCTCCTATATTCTTAGATAATATCATTTATAGAGAATGGACAGAAGATGAGATGATACTTTTTAGTAATCAACCGTTACCAAAGAGTGTGAGACCAGAAGACTTACATGGTTACAAATGGGTTTGCAGAGAGGAATCATCACACACAAGACGGTTAATGAGTGAAGTTTTTGAAGAGGCAAATATAGATTGTAAATCGTTTGATATTCGAACTACCGTTACAAGTCCTACTGCAATTAAGCAAACTGTTTTAAAGTCATCTAAAGAGGGAACACCAACTGTTGCTTTGATTTCTAAACAAGTAGTTGAAGATGAAGTTGAAAATGGGATGCTTTACTGCGCTAAGATCAAAGGTTTAACTTTTAAACGACCATTTTATGTAGCGTATCTGAAAGATAGAAAACATGATGCATTTATTGATAAAGTTACAAACTTCATTATGTCAAGAAGAAAGTTTTAGTAGTCGTAATTGATAATATAAATAGGTATTTATAACCTTTTTATATTATTTGATAAATCCCTCATTTTCTGGATTTGAGAGAAAGATATTTGTTGAGGCTTCAACATTGTTATCTTTCTCTTTTCTATTTTGTCTCAATGAGAGATTGATAAAAATTGGCGTATCTTCTAATACAATCTGTACAATTGAATTTAGTGGAACTGTGACAAAACTTCCAACATTCTGATGTCCAAAACCTGCTTCAAAATAGAGATTGTTTTCATCAATACTACAACTTTCAAAAGTATATTCTGAAATTACAAAAAGTGTAATAGGTTTAAAGTTACTACTGATCTCAGGTGGTAAAATAGGTTCATAACTAACTTCATCTATATGTGTGAGAATTGAAAAAAATACCCCTTTGTGAAGAAGCATTTCAATGATATCTCTTTGGTGAAACACCATCAACTCTGAAAAATCATAATCTTGGAGAAAACTTTTTATCATCTATTAATCCTCAAATCTAACATCTTTTACCTCGTGAAATCCAATTAGTGCATTTATTATAGCAAAATGAACTATATTTTTCATATCTTTAATTTTTATATCTTTTTCTATAATTAATTTATTTTTTAAAAGTTTAGCTCTTTGTGTACCTAAAAGAAGTGGCTTTTTAGGAGTAGTCCATTGATATCCATCATAAATGGCAATGTTTGCAATACTTGTATCACTGAGAAGTCCATCTTTTATAATAAGTATATCATCACATATCCCTCTTTGTTCAAATAGTTTATTTAATGCGTCTCTATTAACACTTTTGTGTGGATAATTAATTGTAGAGTGTATAATTTTAAAGGATTGAAATGCTCTTTTTGTATAAGGGATAAAATCAACAGATTGAATATTTTTATTATAGATGACTTTACAACGGTAGGTTTTGTTATCTGGTACTTTGATAAAATCTAAAAGGTTGAACATCTCTTTTTTACCAAAAATATCATATATAGTACGATTGAGTCTTAAATTGTGTTGATCTAGATTTAAAATCTTTCCATTTTGAATTTTTAAGGTTTCAAAAAAAAGGGACATAGACTTTCTCACACATTTCGAGATATTCAGATTCATAATCACTATCAATTGTCAGACCACCACCACTTTTATAGACAAGTCCATTAGGAGTTTTTTCAATGTAGCGTATCATAACAGCACTATCAAGAGAATTACCATCAAAGACTCCAAAAATTCCACTAAAAAAACCGCGTTTATACCCTTCAACCTCTTTAATGATTTTAGTGGTACTTTTTTTTGGAGCTCCAGTAATGCTTCCAGCTGGTAGCATAGTGGTTAAAATATCTCCTAAATATTCATGCCAATTTGTTTTTAATTCCCCTTTTATCTTAGAACTAACCTGTAAAAGTTCTCTCTCTCCAGCTTTTATTTTTTCAACATAACGAAATTTCTCAACGCGTACTTTTTTGCTTACCATGCTTAAATCATTTCTGAGTAAATCAACCACCATGACGTGTTCAGCCATCTCTTTTTTATTATTTAAAATCTTTTCTTTAGCGTTTGGAATTGAAGCTTCAATAGTTCCTTTCATTGGATAGGTGTAGATAGAGTTGTTTTTTATCTCAATAAACCTCTCTGGTGTAAAACAGACAAATTTATCTTTAAAATAGAGTTTAAATCTTGCATCAGTGGCGTCATAAATCTCTTTTAAATTGTAATCAATCTCAAGTTTAGAAGGAAAAGTGAGGTTTATAAGATAGGTATTTCCTCTTTTAATCTCTTCTTGAACTTTGTCAAATGCTTTTTTATAATGTTCAATCGAAACAGGGTGATAAGTGTAAGGAACTTTTTGTTTATTTGTGCTATTTTTTGGATTTTCAAATGAGAATTGGATATCACTATCTAGTGTATCAAGTGGTGCTATGTAGTGCTCTTTTGCATCAAAATCTATAGCAAAAAAGATAGGCTCTTTTTTTGTACCATAGAAGTTGAGTTTTTCTTTAAGTGTCTGCATTTATAAGATGTTCAAGAACTGCCATACGTGTAAACATCCCATTTTTTACTTGTTCTAAAACTTTACATCTAGGATCTGAAAGCATAGCATCATCAATATCTACGTTTCTATTGACTGGTCCTGGATGTAGAAGTAATATATCTCTATCTCCTATTAAATCTTTTCGTGATACAAAAATCACGTGCATAATCTTTTAACGAAGCGTAGATTTGATTTGAGTGTCGTTCTGTTTGGGTTCTTAGACTCATGATGATATCTACTTCATCAATAATTTCATTAATATAATGTGTGTTTCGATAATTTTTAGTTCTAGGCATAAAGTGTGGAGGTGCTACCATGATTACTTCTAGTCCAAATCGACTTAAAAGTTCAATATTGCTATTTGCCACACGAGAATTTTTGATATCACCTACAATTGCAATTTTCTTTCCCTGTACGGTTTCTTTGAAATGTTCTTTTATGGTAAAAAGATCTAAAAGTGCTTGTGTTGGGTGCCCATGTGCACCATCTCCTCCATTAATAATGGGACAATTGACATAGTTTGAAAGAATTTTAGGAACACCTGCATTTTGATGACGTACTACGATTGCATCTGGTTCCATAGCATCTAAATTAGCTGCAGTATCAAAAAGTGTTTCTCCTTTACTTGAAGAGCTTTTAGAGACATCAAGACTGACAACTGTCGCTCCCAGTCTTTTAGCTGCAACTTCAAAACTACTACGTGTTCGTGTAGAATTTTCAAAAAATATCGTAATGATTAATTTTCCATCTAGGAGGTTGCCACATCCATTATCTTTAAATAGTTTAGCTTTTTTAAAGATACCTTCAATAGTTTGAATATCAAAATCTTTTGTGTTGATTAAATGCTTCATGCTGGTAAATATATCAAATATTTGCTTCACAAACACTTCACAAATATAGGAGTATAATAAGAAAAAACTTCAAGGAGAAGTCATAATGAAACAAAGTGGAATCCTCAGTAGAGGCAAAAAGCTGGCAATTGTAAGTCTACTTATGGCTACAACAATTTTAAATGCAGAACAGATGCAATATATGGAGCATGTACGAGTTACAAATGCTACCCCTTCATATGAAAATGTGGTTACAAGAGTACCATATCAAGAGTGTTATGATGAGCAAGTACCTGTACGATATCAAAGTGGAGGCTATCAACAAAACAATGATGCTGGTGCTGCAATTGTGGGTGGAATTTTAGGTGGTGTTCTTGGACATCAAATTGGTGGAGGTAGAGGTAAAGACGTTGCGACAGTTGGTGGTGCAATCTTAGGAACTTTTGTGGGACAAAATGCTGCAAGACAAAATAATCAAACGTATCAATCATCGTCTAGTTATGAAACGAGAAGGAATTGCACAACAAGATATAATGAACGCTCAGAGCAAAAATTTATGGGATATAAAAATATTGCTTACTATAAAGGAAGAAAAATTGTCAAATATAGTGATAGAAAATTATCAACAATCCCTGTTACAATCACAGTGAGTTATTAACTCATTGATTAATTGATCGAGATCATTTTGCAGAGAGAAGATCTTTGCAAAATGATCTCGATAAAATGGAAGTGTAATCCGCTCGAACTCTTTGGTATCATCAAAATGATTGATACACCAGTTATGAGCAATATTTCTATTTTTAAGTGCTTCGAGACTTAATAGCGTCTCATTTATAGAACCTAATTTAGCATGTGTTACTAAAAGTGTATGTACATCAAAAGTTTTTATAAAATCAATCATATAAAAGTCTTTTTCAATTGGCACTAAAAGCCCTCCAGCCCCTTCAATTAAAACGATATCAGAGTGTTTTTTAATTTTTTTGTAAGCACTCTTTATCTCGTCAAAATCAATTAAATTTCCAAGGTTTGCTACATAGGGTGCGGCAGGTAGTGATAGTTGGATAGGACAGACCTCTTCTAGGGTAATATCTTTAAAGTCAGGGTTTAATTTTTGACAAGTTTGCATTAGCATAGAAGCATCTACTGGTATGGTATCAACCCCCGTTTCTATGGGTTTGAATGCACCAACTCTGTATCCAAGTGTTGATAACTTATGTAATAATTTGAGCGTGGTGTAAGTTTTTCCAACATTTGTATTTGTTGCTGTAATAAATAAATCTTTTATTTCAATTCTCCTTTAGTATTGGGCAAAGCCCTATACTAAAATTCCTCTCGCTAAAGATTTGCCTTTGACAAGAGAAATAATTTTATTATTTTTATAAAGAATATTACCAAACTACAAGTTAGAATGATATTTTTGTAAAAAATTGGAGTAATTTACTCTTGATTGGCAAAAAATATGTATAATAGTAATTGTTAATTATACAAAGGGAAGTTTTGGAACCTAAAAATGATGAATCATTAGAGTTAGAAAGTGAAGAATCACTATCTTTTCTAAAAAGATATAAAGTTGTTTTGTTAAATGACGATTTTACCAGCATGGACTTTGTTGTTGAGATTTTGATGGAGGTTTTTGCACATCCATTAGACAGCGCAATCAATATTATGTTAAATGTTCATAGAGAAGGCAGGGGTATCTGCGGTGTCTATACATATGAGATAGCTGAGACGAAGATTTCTGAAGTGAAAAAAAGAGCCAAAGAAAACGAATATCCATTAAAAGCCATTATGGAGGAAGAGTAGTATATGTTAAACAAAGAGTTAAATTCCGTATTGAATGAGGCGTTAGAGTTTGCAAAAAATAGCAGACATGAATATGTGACAATTGAGCACGTATTTTTTTCCCTCTTAACAAATGAACAAGCTATAGAGTTATTAAAGAAACTTGGTGCTGATACTGAGTTTTTGCATGAGAGAATTAAAACGCATCTTGATTCGGTTTTTAAACCGTTACCAGAAGATAACTATCATGATCCTTTTGAGACAGTAGCTTTGGCTCGTGTAATTGATTCAATGATTACGCATATAAAGGGTGCTGATAAGAAGCAAGCTAATGTTGGTGATCTTTTAGCGGCACTTTTTGAAGAAGAACGCTCTTACAGTGTCTATCTTTTAAAGCAGCAAGGTGTTTCTAAACTTGAAATTACTGAATCACTTACTGAAGAGAAACACAAAGAAGAGAAAGTGGTTGCACCTAAAGAGGATGGTGATCTTGCAAACTATACTGTAAATCTCAATGAAGTTGCAAAAAGTGGAAAAATTGATCCGGTGATTGGTAGAGGAGATGAACTCAATCGTGTGATGCAAGTATTGTGTCGTCGAAAGAAAAATAATCCTCTATTAGTAGGTGAACCGGGTGTTGGTAAAACTGCAATCATTGAGGGTCTTGCTCTTAAAATTATAAATGATGAGACTCCTGATATTTTAAAAAATGCAACACTGTTTTCACTTGACATCGGAGGGCTTCTCTCAGGAACTAAATATAGAGGTGATTTTGAGAAGAGACTTAAAGGTGTTTTAAGTGAACTTGAAACCATTGATAATGCAGTTCTTTTTATTGACGAAATACATACTATAGTAGGTGCTGGTTCAACTAGTGGTGGTTCAATGGATCTTTCAAATCTATTAAAACCTGCTCTTGCAAGTGGGGGTATCAAATGTATTGGTGCAACAACTTATAGTGAATATAGAAACTTTTTTGATAAAGATAAAGCACTGAGTCGTAGATTTGCAAAAATAGATGTAGAAGAGCCAAGTATTGATGATACGTATCAAATTTTAATTGGTCTCAAAGACAAATATGAAGAACATCACAATGTTACTTATAGTGATAAGACGATACGAACTGCAGTAGAACTTAGTAAAAAACATATCAATGATCGTTTTTTACCAGATTCAGCAATTGATCTTATTGATGAGGTTGGAGCGTCATTTCATATTGATGATAAAAATAGAGCAGAAGTGAGTGTAGAAGATATTGAAGAGGTTGTAGCAAAAATAGCAAATATCCCAAGTCGTCAAGTTTCTACAGATGATATTGCAATCCTCAAAAACTTAGAGAGTGATTTAAAAACAAAAGTATTTGGACAGGATGAGGCAATTGTACAGCTTTCAAAAGCAATCAAGCGTGCACGTGCAGGATTAGGTCGTCCAAATGCACCTATCGGTTCATTTTTATTTGCTGGACCAACAGGTGTTGGTAAAACTGAAGTGGCTAAACAGCTTGCTGATGTTATGGGTGTTAATTTTGAGCGCTTTGATATGAGTGAGTATATGGAAAAACATAATGTTTCAAGACTTATTGGTGCACCTCCAGGATATGTAGGTTATGAAGAGGGTGGACAGTTAACTGAAGCTATTCGAAAACATCCATATACAGTACTTTTACTTGATGAGGTTGAAAAAGCACATCCAGATATTATGAATATTCTTCTACAAGTGATGGATAATGCAACTCTGACCGATAATGATGGTGTAAAAACTGACTTTAGAAATGTGATTGTTATCATGACAAGTAATCTAGGTACAAAAGCGGCTCCAAAAGTTGGCTTTAATAAAGATGACACACATAAAGCAAATGAAGCGATTGGTGATTTCTTTGCACCTGAATTTAGAAATCGTTTAGATGCAGTGGTGCATTTCAAACCACTTGGTGAAGAGATCATGGTTAATATTGTTGAAAAACTTTTAGTTGAACTTGAAGATCAATTAAAAGAGAAAGAGATTGCAATTGAAGCTAGTATGGAAGCTAAAAAATATTTTGCAAATAAAGGATTTGACTCACTTCTTGGTGCAAGAGTTATGGGGCGTGTGATTCAAGATGAGGTAAAAACACCGTTGACTGATGAAGTACTTTTTGGAAAGCTTCAAAATGGTGGTGTAGTGCAATTAGATATAAAAGATGATAAATTAGTTATTGACTATAAAGAGATGGCGCAGGCTTGATCCCTCAAGTTAGTCGATACTCTTATATATTTCCCAATCCAAGAGACGCTTCAAAAGAAGGGCTTGTCGCTTGGGGCGGGGACTTAAATCCCAACCGAATACTTTCTGCATACCGACAAGGTATTTTCCCATGGTACAATGAAACCGATCCTATTTTATGGTGGAGTCCAGATCCAAGACTAGTACTTTTTTTTGATGACATTAAAATTTCAAAATCTCTCAATAGAAATTTAAAAAAATATGAAGTACGATTTGACACTAATTTTGCTGAAGTGATTAAAAAATGTAGAGATATAAGACTCTTTCAAGAGGAAAATACGTGGATATTAGAAGAAGTCATTGAAAAATATACTGAAATATATCAAATGGGTTTTGCAATGAGTGCTGAAACATACTATGAGGGAGAACTCATTGGTGGACTTTATGGTATTTTGATGGGTGGTGTTTTTTGTGGAGAATCTATGTTCGCTTTGAAAAGTGATGCTTCTAAGGTAGCACTTGTAAGATTAGCTGAAAAGTTGCAAAATGAGGGGTATGATTTTATAGATTGTCAAGTACCATCAGATCATTTAAAGTCGATGGGTGCGCGCGAAATAGGGAGGGATGAGTTTTTAGATCTGCTTGAAAGTGCACTTATCAAATAAAACTATTTCAACTTAAATTTAAGATTTTTAAATATAATATATATAAT
>JADGDK010000061.1 GCA_016744895.1 Campylobacterales bacterium
GATTAAAAATGAGAAAAAGAACAAGTATTATCGGTGCACTTTTTATTGGTATGGTTGTCATTGTAGCATTTTTTATTGCTGTTATTTTGGCCCTCTGGTTTAATCAATATTTTGATACACAGAGTACAGCTTCTAGTGGTTCTTCTTTAGTTAATTACTTTTTGAATATTAGTGGATTAGAACTTTTTGTTATCTTTATCGTTGGCACGATTATGAGTTCCATTGTTTTAAGATATATCGCTTCCAATATCAAAGCTAACTTTGAGAAATTTAATCAATTTTTTTATGATGCCATGAACGAAGGCAAAATGATTGATGAAAAAAATCTAAACTTTAAAGAGTTTACAACTTTAGCACAATCTGTAAATCGAATGACTCAAAAAGCGCAAGATGCTAAAAAGCGCCTGGAATTTAATGAAAAGTATTTGCAAACAGTGCTTGATGCACAAAAAAATATTGTTATTGTCCGTTCACGTGGAAAAATGGAAAAGGCAAATCAAGCTTTTTATAATTTTATGAATGTACGAGATATAGATGAGTTTAAGTTAAATCATCATTGCATAAGTGAATTTTTTACAAAAGGAAATGGGGATGAATATTTAACTGAAATGGTTGATGATATATCTTGGGTGAGTTATATTCTGATGCATCCTTTAAAGAGTCACAAAGTAAAAATTATTCATAATGAAAAAGATATTATTTTTGAGGTCAATGCCAAAGTAATAGAAGTAGATGAGAATTATAAAATCGTTGTTACTTTTAACAATATTAGCGCGCTAGAAGAGCAAAAAAGAGCTTTTGAAATAGCTTCTTCAACGGATGCCTTGACCCATATCGCAAACCGTTTTAAATTTAATATGATTTTAGAGCAGCAGATTGAAATGTCAAGACGTTATAACCATAGTTTTTGTCTTATATTATTTGATATTGATGATTTCAAACAAGTCAATGATATCCATGGACATCAAGTAGGTGATAATATCCTTATTGAACTCGCATCGCTTATTAAAAAATCAATGCGAAAAAGTGATACTTTTGCACGTTGGGGTGGTGAAGAATTTGCGATTATACTTCCTCAATCACGTCTTAAAACAGCAGTTAAAATTGCTGAAAAACTCTGCTTAAAAATTGCATACCATACCTTTGAAGATGACCTGAAAATTACGTGTAGTTTTGGTGTGAGTGAGTATAAAAAATCTTATGATATGCAAGCACTACTAAAACATGTAGATGAAAAGCTATATATTGCTAAAAAACGAGGTAAAGATCAAGTTCGGTCTTAAAGCCAATTCATTGTAAAATAGAGATAAATCACACTTAAGGTACTTTATAAATGTTTGAAATGGTTATCGGATTAGAAGTCCACATCCAATTAAATACAAAAACAAAAATATTCTGTTCATGTCCCACTTCATTTGGAGAAGCTGAAAATGTAAATGTTTGCCCAGTATGTTTGGCTTTGCCTGGAGCACTTCCTGTTTTAAATATAGAGGCAGTTAAAAAAGCGATTAATTTTGGAAATGCTGTTGGTGCAACAGTACATAAAAAGTCAATATTTAACCGAAAAAATTATTTTTATCCAGACCTTCCAAAAGGATATCAAATCTCTCAATTTGAGATCCCTATTGTAGAAGGTGGAGAACTTGTTTTAGATTTTAAAGATGGATCACATAAGACAATTGGAATTACACGTGCCCATTTAGAAGAAGATGCTGGTAAAAATATTCATCATGGTAGTGAAAGTCATGTAGACCTTAACCGTGCTGGAACACCACTACTTGAAATCGTGAGTGAACCTGATATTAGAACAGCCGAAGAGGCGATTTTGTATCTTAAAAAATTACACTCTATTGTACGTTATCTAGATATTAGTGATGCCAACATGCAAGAGGGATCATTTAGATGTGATGTGAATATCTCAATCAGACCAAAAGGCGAAGACAAGCTTTATACACGAACTGAAACTAAAAACATGAACTCTTTTAAATTTATCCAAAAGGCGATTGAGTATGAGTTCAATCGTCAATGTGATGCATGGGAAGATGGTGTCTATGAAGAAGAGGTCTATCAAGAGACAAGACTTTTTAATGTTGCTACAGGTGAAACTAGAAGTATGAGAGGTAAAGAGGATAGTGCAGAGTATCGTTATTTTCCAGATCCAGATCTTCTGCCAGTGCTACTAACCGAAGAGATGTATGAAGAGGGTAAAAATATACCAGAACTTCCAGATGCAAAGAAAAATAGATTTGTGAGTGCTTATGGGATTAAGGAGTATGATGCTTCTGTTATCACCTCTAGTATTGATATGGCACACTATTTTGAAGCGATGATCCAAGAGGGTGCTGGTGCAAAGACAAGTGTCACATGGCTCACATCTGAGCTTTTAGCACGCCTAAAAGGTGGAGGAAGTATCACTGAGTCTCCTGTTAATGCTGTGAAATTAGCGACGATTGTAAAAAGAATTGAAGATAGTACGATTAGTGGTAAAGCAGCGAAAGAAGTGCTTGATTTCCTTATGGAAGAAGATGCTGAAGTTAATGCGGTTATTGAAAAACTTGGACTTAAACAAGTCTCCGATGATGGTGCAATTTTAGCAATTATCGAAGAGATACTTACAGCAAATGAAGATAAAGTAGAGCAGTATAAAGGTGGGAAAGAAAAACTTTTTGGATTTTTTGTAGGACAGACTATGAAAGCAAGTAAAGGTAGTGCCAATCCGGCAAAAGTAAATGAGCTTTTAAAACAGAAGCTTGATTCTTAAAATGCTATGGATATCAAAAAATCTCTAGTTACTTTTTCATATTCTCTAGCCTCATCAAAAAGATATCAAGAGTTTAAAGCAGAAGTAAAAGAGATTTTAGAAGATCCTAGCTCTTCAAAAAAGAGATATTTTGATCTCTTTATGATTATTTTAGTACTTGTTACTATTCTTATTTTAATTTTTGAAATTAAACACGAGCTACCTCCTTTTATATATGCGATAGAAGGCATTGCAATTTCTATTTTTATCATGGAGTGGTTAGGACGGTTTTGGGTAAGTAGTGATACGCATCAAATTATTATACAGCGATATGAAAGAGCAGAGATTAGCAATAAGGATCTTTCATTGATTGTTCTTATAAAAGAGGTCACGTTTAAAAAACTAAAATTTGTTTTTTCTCCAATGTCTATCATAGATCTTTTGGCTATTTTACCTTCTTATAGACCACTTCGATTTTTACGATTTTTCTTACTTTTTAGACTCTTTAAAATTTTTCGTTATACCCAAAATATGAATTTTTTAATGAAGGTTTTTGTTGAGAAAAAGTTTGAGTTTATTACCCTTATCATACTCTTTTCATTTTTGGTCTTTTTTGCTTCGACAGTTATTTATATTTTTGAGGGGAGTGGGGAAAACCAAAATATTAACTCTTTTTATGATGCGATTTATTGGGCTGTTGTAACGATCACAACTGTTGGTTATGGTGATATCTCGCCATCAACACCAGAGGGGCGTTTTGCTACGATATTGCTTATTATGAGTGGTCTTGGAATACTTGCTTTTACAACTTCTATTGTTACCACTGCAATGACAGAAAAATTAGAACAAATTAAAGAGAACAATATATTGGCTCAAGCTTCAAAATTAAAAGATTTTGTTCTCATATGTGGTTATGGAAAGATGGGTAGGGTTTTTGCACAAGAGCTTGCACAAACTGGGGAGAAATTTGTGGTAATTGATATTGATACAGAAGCTGTATTTAAAGCAAGTGAAAAAAATTATTTGGTACTTCGTGCTGACGCTTCTGATCCAGAGATTTTAATGTCACTTAATATCGCAGAAAATGCAAAATATATTTTAGCCATCACTAATGATGATGCACTGAATCTTTCAATCATTTTATCTGCAAAGTCTATTAATAGTGAGCTTGAAGTGATAGCACGTGCTAATCTTGCAGGAAGTAGAAAAAAGTTAAAAATTGCAGGAGCCAAAAGAGTACTTTTCCCTTATGAAACGGCAAGTATTGCTGCTATTGAGTATCTTGAACAACCTATCGCATACCGTGCTATGGATACTATTTCTCAAGAACATTTAGGACCTATTGCAGATGAGATAGAGATATTTTTAGAAAATGAAAATGAGCATAAAATTATAGAAAAAGCATTGATTAGTGCTCATGGTTTAAAACTTTTAGGTGTGGTTAAAAAAGCAGATCCAAATCAGTTTCAATTTAATCCTATGCAGACAGAACTTATTTTAGAGGATCAAGATGTTTTAATTATCGTTGGTTATAGCGATGATATTGCTTCTTTTAAAACGGATTTAGTTAAGGGTAAAACATGAATAAAATGATTCTCTATGGATATTCAAAACTAGCTGAACAAATTGCAAGCTTACTTGTCCAAAAAGGATATCATTTTACGATATTGGAAAATGACCAAGAGAGTGTACAAAGAGCACTATCTGATGGGTATAAAGCTTATGAGTCTAATTTAAATGAAGATGAAAACCTTATACACGCGGGTATTACAAAAGGGGTAAAAACACTTTTTTGTGTCAGTGAAGATACAAATAGTAATCTGTTTGTAACACTTTCCGCTAGAGCTTTAGATAAAAATCTTCGTATTATAGCCTTAGCCTCTTCAAAGGCAAGTGAAAAAAAGATGATGCTTGCTGGAGCAAATAGTGTTATAAACCCTTATGAGATTGGTGCGCAGAGGTTGTTTCGTTTGATGCGAAAGCCAACACTT
Source organism: Campylobacterales bacterium (assembly GCA_016744895.1). Taxonomy (GTDB): domain Bacteria; phylum Campylobacterota; class Campylobacteria; order Campylobacterales; family QNZT01; genus SZUA-1433. Next base: position 4,732 of record JADGDK010000061.1, read on the forward strand.
TTTTCTGTATTGGATAAAATTTTATTCTCTACCACAAAAATAAAATTTGGTGAGCTTAAAGTAGAAAAAAAGTCAAAATTTATAGGTGCATCTCTTTCCCTCTTAGTTGAGGAGAGTGGGCTGAATATTTTAGTAGTTGGGGTGCAACGTGGAGATAAATTCATCTATGACACTAATAGAACTAGATATGATGTTGTAGAAAATGATGTTATTGTTGTCATTGGTAGAGAAGAAGATATTAAGAGTTTAAAGGAGAAGTCATGAAGGTAGGGGTTGTTGGAGCTGGAAAATGGGGACAAGCACTGCACTTTGCAATTTCTCAAAAAGGTGAAGCATATATCGCTTCACGGACACCAAGAGAGATTAAAAACTTTGTGAGCATGGAAGAGATTTTAGAGTTTGAATATCTTATATTTGCTATTTCCGCACAAAATGCTAGAGATTGGTTGGAAAATAAATTTGTATTTAAAAATCAAAAGATTTTAGTGGCTTCTAAGGGGATTGAGGTTGAAAGTGGAAAGTTTTTAAATGAAGTTTTTTCTGAATATATTCCTGAAGAAAACTTAGCTTTTGTTTCTGGTCCTTCATTTGCTGCAGAAGTTATAAAATCTCTTCCTACTGCAGTAGTTATTAGCTCAAAAAATAAAAAATTATCTAAAACATTCTCAAAACTTTTTCCTTCATTTATTAAGACTTATACTTCAAAAGATGTCATTGGTGCAGAGGTAAGTGGATCTTATAAAAATATTATTGCAATTGCAAGTGGTATTTGTGATGGCTTAGAACTTGGAAATAATGCTAGAGCATCTTTGATTTCTCGTGGTCTTGTTGAAATGACACGGTTTGGACGAAACTTCGGGGCAAAGAAAAATACTTTCTTAGGTTTAAGTGGTTCAGGAGATCTATTTTTAACTGCCTCTAGTACACTCTCACGTAACTATCGTGTAGGATTAGGACTAGCACAAGGTAAAAGTCTTGAAGTGATACTCAAAGAGCTTGGAGAAGTCGCTGAGGGAGTTTATACTTCTGATGCTGTGTATCGTATTGTACAAAAACATAATATTTATGCACCTATTGCTGTTGAAGTACATCGTATGATTGATGGAAAAAAACCACAAGATAGTTTGAAAGATTTGTTGTCAAGGTAATAGCTTTTTTCAAATTAAAAAGAAGACAATCTTTTTACAAGCTTACATTCGCTAATATAAAAAGACATGAATACTCCTAATAACCAACACATTTCACAACTTTGATTTTAAGATAGTAAAAGTATCGTGACCAGCGTCGGTTATATAAAAGAAAAAACAGGACAATTGTTGGTTCTTAGCAATATTCATGATACTAACACAAAGAAAAATATATGACATTTGAAGATTTTAATTTCAAACCAGAGTTGGCGAAAGCTATAAAAGATGCAGGCTTTAAAGAACCAAGCCCCGTACAAGCAGAAGCGATGCCTATCGTGCTTGATGGTAAAGATATTGTTGCGCAAGCACATACAGGTACAGGAAAAACAGCAGCATTTGGACTTCCCGTTTTAAACATGATGGATTGTAAATCTGGTGTAGAAGCGGTTGTAATCGTTCCTACACGTGAACTTGCAACACAAGTAAGTGATGAGATATTTCGTTTTGGTAAATATCTTGGGATTAATACAGCTACAGTATATGGCGGAAGCTCTTACACAAGACAGATAAACCATATTAAAAAAGCTTCAGTTATCGTAGCAACTCCAGGAAGATTTTTAGATCTTTTAAATAATGGACAGATCAATATCTCTCCTAAATATGTTATTTTAGATGAAGCAGATGAGATGCTTGATATGGGATTTTTGGATGATATCAAAGAGATCTTTACCTATTTTGAAGGTACAAGACAGACACTTATGTTCTCAGCTACAATGCCAAAACCTATCAAAGAGTTAGCAACTAACATTCTTTATCGTCCAGAATTTGTAAGTATTACTAAGAAAAATACAACAAATGAAAATATTAAACAGCATTATTATGTTGTTGATGAGAGAGAAAGAGATGATGCACTTATCCGTCTAATGGATTATAAAAATCCTACAAAAAGTATCGTTTTTTGTCGTACTAAAAAAGAGGTTGATAGACTTTCAACTTTTTTACTCTCACAAGGTCAAAGTGCAAAAGGGCTGCATGGAGATATGGAGCAGAGACAGAGAGAAGAAGTTATCAGAGCTTTTAAAAGAGGTTCATTAGAGACACTTATCGCAACTGATGTTGCTGCACGTGGACTTGATGTAAGTGATGTTAGTCATGTTTTTAATTACCATATACCATTTGACTCTGAGAGTTATGTTCATAGAATTGGTCGAACTGGACGTGCAGGTAAAGAGGGATTGGCAATTACGATCGTAACACCTCATGAATTTAACTCTCTTAAAAAAATTCAAAAAGATGTTGGAAGTAAGTTAGAGTCAAAAGTCATCCCAACAATTCAAGATGTACAGATGAAAAATAAAGATGCTTTGATTGATGAAATCAAAAATCAGGACGTTAGTGAATTGGCCAAAGATTTAATTGAAGTATTGAAAAAAGATTTTGTGGATGAAGATATTGCACTTAAGCTAGCAACTATGCTTTATAAAGGCAATGATATTCAAGGGTCTGACCGTATTGGAAAAAGTACTGCAGAAGTTTCTAAATTATTTGAGCGTTTTGAAAAAGGTGGCGGAAACAATAGTGGCAGAGGTGGTAGAAACAGAGGTTATGGAAACCGTGGTGGAAGCGGAAGAAGAAATCGTAGCGGTGGCGGCGGTGGACGTGATGGCGGTAGAAATTCAAAACCGAGATCAAATAATAACAACAAAGATAACAGGAGATAATATATGGCGTTAGCAAAGATTGAAAATAGTGAAGATTTTAAAGCATTAGTAGAAGAGACTAAAAAGATAAAAGGTTATAAAGAGCCTGTAGGATTTGGAATTACTAGAGTTGATCGTGGTCAAAAAAACACTGAAAAAATTTTACAAGCAACTTATCCTATCATCAACTGGAATGAAAACTTTGGTTCAGCGGCTGTTTTTGTAGCAGCACTTAAAGAGAGCGGAGTTTATGCTGATTTTAGTGGAGATGAGTATATTGCTCCAGTTTCTGCTGAATTTGTAAAACATGCTATGCATATCTTTACACCATATCTTGATGAAGCAACTGGCGATGCACATAAAAATGTACAAGTGATCAAATATTTAAATGAACTTTTTGCTTCTGAAATGATAGATACAACTTCGTATAAAGTTGTATTTTTATACGCTGATGCTGCACCTCAAAGTGTTGAAGCAGTCTATTTAAAACTTTATGCACTCTCTACTTCTAAAGCTCCACTAAGAGGTATTAACTTAAATGGTGCATTTGGAATTTTAGAAAATGTAGCATGGAGTGGTAATATGCCAATAGAGTTAGCATGGCTTAGAGAGAATGAAATCTCACTTAAACTTGATGGTATGTATCCTGAAATTAGTTCAGTTGATAAATTTCCAAGATTTTTACAACATATCATCCCTGCGGATAATACAAGAATTTTAGAGTCTTCTAAAGTAAGAATGGGTGCACAGCTACATGCTGGAACTACAGTGATGCCAGGAGCAAGTTATATCAACTTTAATGCTGGAACAACAGGGCCAGTTATGGTTGAAGGTCGTATCAGTTCATCTGCAATTGTAGGAAGTGGTAGTGATGTTGGTGGTGGTGCTTCAATCCTTGGTGTTTTAAGTGGTACAGATGGTAATCCTATTAGTATCGGTGAAAATACGCTACTTGGTGCAAATTCTGTAACAGGTGTACCTTTAGGTGATGGTTGTATTGTTGATGCAGGTATTTCAATCTTAGAGGGAACAAAAGTCACTATCTCTACTGCAGAGTTTAATAAAATCAAAGAAGCAAATCCAAGCTGGACATCTCCAGATACAGATATTTTCAAAGCTGGTGCACTTGCAAGTCTTAATGGTATTCACTTTAGACAAGATAGTGTAACTGGTTCAATTAAAGCTTTTAGAAGTACAAGAGAAGTGAAACTAAACGAAGATCTTCATTAATACTTAACTCCTATTTGGTAGAATACCCAAATAGGAGTTTTTATGGAATATGGTACAGAAATACTTTCACTATTACAATCATTAGAATATCAAAGAGTTGCTGCTCTTGAAAAATTTGTTGTCATTATACTTTTTGTTTTTTTAATTAATCTTCTTTTCTTTTTTAAATTTCGTTCAAACTTTCTTCCCATTTTAGCACTTAGCTTTTTTCTACTCATTGGTAGCTTTTATATGTTAAATACTAAATATAAAACAGTAGTAGAGCGTGATTTACTTTCTAAGTTGGTAAAAGTTATTGATCCAGATTTTGATTATTTTCGTGATGAACATATCAAACTAAAAGATATAAATACCCTAAAATATTTTTCTCATAAAATAGATAATTTAAAAAGTGATGGTACTATAAAAATAAAACAAAATGGACGAAGTGCTGGTCTTTCATTTATAACATTGGAGAGCATCAAAGTAGATACGGAAGAGGGTGAACATGAGAGTGTTAGATTTGATGGTGCTGTTGTTGTATTAGACTTTACCTCTTCATTTGATCAAAATTATCTTTTAAATGTAGAGAGATTCAAAACGCCAGAGTTTGAAGCAGGAGATTATTTAAATCTACAAAATATGGGGTTAAAATCTGTTAAGGTGATAGATAATAACTTTATGCTTTATTGCGAAACTGGTAATTCCTTATTAGATGAAAAACTCATACAAAAAGTATTAGAGTTTAGTAATGATTTGAAAACTGATAGTTGGGCAATTTTTAGTGGAAATCGTGGTTATATTTTTGTTGAGGGTATTAACAGTGGTTTTGGTATTTCATTATTGAGAAGTTTGAAAGAGCAGAATTTTGTAGCAAATTACACGCAGTTATTGCAACGGGTTAAGGGGGTAGTTATAGAGTAAGAGATTGCATATGCTCCTTTTTTAAAAGAGTATATGCAATCTCACAGAGGTTAGTTTTCATATGGAATAAATAATCCTCCAGAACTTCTCCATCCATCAGTACCGACACCAAGGAAATGTACTTTGGTATATCCTTTATCCAGTAGAGCATTAGCAACTCCTGATGCTCTACTTCCAGTGGAACAAATAATAGTGAAACTTTGATTTGGAGTTGTAACTAAATCTAAAAATTTACTTCCTTCTTGTAGCCACGTATTAATATTTGCTGGATTAACAATTGTATAGCTACCTTCTATAATACCTGAATTATGTAATTCACCATCAGTTCGGACATCAATATAAATAGTACTCTGCTCTTGTAGTGTTTTAAATTGATCAACTGTGATACTTGTACCAAAAACATCTACAAAAGGAGCATCACCAATTCTAACAATAACACTATCTTTAGCAGTTTCATTTTTATCATTTGTAACTATAAGTTGGATATTATAATAACCAACTTCTCTATCAGCTTGTAAAGTTAGATTACTGTCTGAACCTTTATAAATTGAGACATTATTATCTGCATATAGCCATTCATAACTAACTATATTTCCTTTTGTATAAAAACTCTTATTAGCGTTAAGAGTGTAAAATTCATTTTCTGTTACATTTTGATCTGCTCCAGCATCTACAACAAATGTCGGTGCGAGGATTCTTACTATAACATAGTCTGTAGCTGTTGCATTTTTATCATCTGTAATTATAAGTGTAGTATTATAATCTCCAACATCTCTTGCTGCGGGCATGGTAAGTGTGTTATTGGAACCGCTATAAAGAGTGAAATTTAAACCTGGACAGAACCATTCATAATTAGTTATAGTTCCATCTACATCATAACTTTTGCTAGCATCAAACGTAAAAAAATCATTTTGTTCTACTGTAATAACTCCATTTATCCCTCCTGCATCTGCTACAGGTAATTTATTGCCTGTGGTATCACTTGAACCACAACCACTAAAAAATAGCAAAAATGAAAGTAAAAAAACTGCGCTGAGTTGCTGTAAACCATTCTTATTCATAAGAACTCCTTAAAAGTTTGATCTAATGGTACTCCTTCAATTTAACTTTGTCAAGATCTTTTTATCTTTACATTTTTCAAAAAATATCTTTTTACAATTAGTATAATAATATTTATTTATATATAGTCTAAATTATTAAAATAATTGTATTTATAGTAGAAAAATAGTGAAAATATCTTTTTTTGTGTAATAAAATTTTCTTATAGCATTTTTCAAACATGTGTAAAAAAGTAACATGTTTGAAAAAATATATTTATAGATTTTGTTTTTTAGCGTAGTATATGTGGTTTTATGAGATAGATGTGATTAAATTTCGCAGTGTCCTATATCAAGTTTTTTAATTAACTCTTCAAAAAAAGCACCACTCTCTTTATCATAATCATCATGGAATTCAATAGAATATTCACCACCAAAGTTTTTTCCTGGTGTTACTGTCACAGTAGGTACAATTTCTTTTTCATCTATTACTATGCTTACAGTATCACAAATAGTTTTTCTCTGCTCATTGTTATGATAGGCTAAAACTAATCTAGCATATCGCTCTTCCATTTCATGATAAGCTTTTATACATGTATTTTTCATTTTCTTCCTTTTACATCCATTCAATTAATTGTGAAACTTCAGTTGCTTCAAAACATTTGATATTGTCATTTTTTTGTATCGGCAATTTTGGCACAATTGCCCTTTTAAATCCCTGAGTTATGGCTTCTCTAAGACGTATGTCTAAGTTGTGAATATCTCGTATATCACCAATAAGTGAAACTTCTCCAATAAAAATAGTATCTTTACTAATAGCACGATCTCGAAAAGAGCTGATAATTGCTGCAATGATCGCAAGATCTGTTGCTGTCTCAGTAATTTTAATACCACCAGCAATATTAACAAAAACATCATATTCGTTAAATGGAAGGTCTAATTTTTTTTCTAAAAGTGCCAAGAGCATGGTAAGCCTATTTTGTTCAAATCCTGTACAAGAACGTTTGGGTGTGGGATATCCACTCTCACTTACGAGTGCTTGTACCTCTAAAAGGATAGGGCGTGTACCTTCCATTGTAACGGTAATTGCTGATCCGATGGATGACTCTTTTTTGTTGAAAAATCTTTTTGAGATATCAGCTGCACTCGTTAAGCCTTTACTTGTCATTTCAAATATTGCAACTTCACTTGTTGAACCAAATCTATTTTTAAATCCTCTAAGCATTCTAAGCTCTTTATTTGAATCACCCTCAAAATACAAAACTGTATCAACCATATGCTCTAATACTCTTGGTCCTGCAATGGAGCCTTCTTTTGTAATATGACCTATGATAAATGTTGCTAAATCACTCTCTTTGGCATGACGCATCAGCTCAAAGGTGATTTCACGAACTTGCGAGACGCTTCCTGGTGCTGAACTAAGTTTTTCAGAATAGAGTGTTTGGATAGAGTCTATGATAAGTGCATCATACTTTTTTTGTGCTAACTCTATAAAAACTTGTTCTAATTTTATTTCAGAGAGAAGATATAGGTTCTGATGGTTTGCATCAAGTCTATTGGCTCTTATCTTAATTTGTCCGAGTGATTCCTCACCGCTGACATAAAGTACATTTTTACCGCTATTGGCTAAGTTGCCACCAATTTTTAAAAGAAGTGTTGACTTTCCAACTCCTGGACTCCCACCTATGAGGGTTAATCCGCCAGGTACAATCCCTCCACCTAAAACTAAATCAAGCTCTTTATCAGATGAGCTGAAGCGTTGAAAATTTTCCTCTTTGATTTGGGTAATAGGGAGTGCTTTAGATTTTTTAGTACCTGTTTTGGCAGTCTCTTTTAAGACATCTTGTTGTGTTTCATTTAACTCTAAAAATTCATCCCACGCACTGCAGTTTGGACATTTACCCATCCATTTTGAGCTTTGATATCCACATGCTTGACACTCAAAGAGTGATAACTTTTTTGCCATAATTAATTTTCGTCTTCAAAAATTTCATCAAGTAGTGAATCGACAAATTCTTCTTTGTCAAATTTTACAAGATTTTCTTTTTTTTCTCCAACACCGATGTATAAAATAGGTTTATTAAGTTCTTTTGCAATTGAAAAAAGTGCCCCGCCTTTTGCTGTACCATCAAGCTTTGTAATGATAAGTGCGTCAACAGGTACAATTTCATTAAAAGATTTTGCTTGGTTTATTGCTGAATTCCCTTGTGTTCCATCAAGAACAAGAATTTTTCTATGTGGAGCACCTTCTTTTGCTTTGTCACAGATACGGACAATCTTTTGAAGTTCTTTAGAGAGGTTTTGTTGTGTATGAAGTCGACCTGCCGTATCAATAATAACACGATCTATACCTTTTGCAACAGCTGAATCGATAGCATCATAAGCAACGGCAGAAGGGTCATGTCCTTGTTGTGTGGCAACGATGGGAACATCAATGTTTTTTGCCCATGTTTGAAGCTGGGCAATGGCTGCAGCTCTAAAAGTATCTGAAGCTGCAAGCATGACACTTTGTCCCGTTGTTTTATAGTTATAAGCAAGTTTCCCAATAGTAGTAGTTTTTCCTGCACCATTGATACCAAATATCAATTCTACAAATGGATGATCTTTAACTTCTTGTTCTTTTTCTACATCAATAAAATAGGCTAAAAGTACACGTCTTAGATCTGCACGCTTGACTTTGTCTGATGGGGGCATATAGTAGATAATCTCTTCTACTTGTTCATAAGAGACATCTGCTTCTAAAAGGATCTCTTCTAAAAGTTCTTTGCTAATGGTCTTTTGTTTTTTTGGAGCAACATCTCTAATCGCTTCAACTGTTTTTTTGAAAAATCCAAACATTATTTTGCAATAGCCTTTTGGATATCAGCTTCAATCATCTCTTGTGGTGCTGCACCAACATAGTGCGTAAAGTACTCTCCATTTTTATCATACATTACCATAGTTGGTAAACTTTTGATTCCTCCTAATGCATCTGAAAGTATAAAGTTTTCTTTAGAGTTTGTGACAGGAAAGTTCATTTTTTTAGTTTGTTTAAAATTTTCTATCTCTTCATTTGATTTACTCTCTTCCATTAAAACTCCAATGATTTGAACATGCTCACTGAAGGTATTTTGTATCTCTACCAAGTGTGGAATTTCAGCAATACACGGTGGACACCAAGTTGCAAAAAAGTCCAATAGCACAACTTTTCCTTTATAATCATCAAATGATATACCGTTATCAAGTGCTGTCAGTTTGATTACTTTGTTAGTTGTTGTTTTCAAGTTTATGACATTTGAAGTCTGCTCTTGTTTTTTTTCTACTGTTTTGGTTTGTTTCTCTTGAGGTGCTTCTTCTTTTTTATCACATCCGGTAAGAAGTAAAAGAGTGAGTGTTGTTATCGTTAAAATTTTTGTTATCATGATGATCCTTATGTTAAAATATGATTATAAAGGAATAGGGCTTATATATTGGATAAAAAGAGTTTTAGAAGAGATTGTTTAAATGAGCTTAGGCATGTTTCCCATCACAGAAGGTATATTTGTGATAAATTAGTTTCCAAAAAAGTAGAAAAAATTATAAATTTTCATAAACCCAAAAGTATCCTTTTTTATCTTCCTATGTCTATTGAAGTAGACATGCAAAACCTTATGAATCGTTACCGTAAAAAATTAAAGATATTGACTCCTTTTATAGAGGGGGAAAGTTTTAAGATGGTACAATACAGGTTGCCTTTAAAGCGTAATAGTTTTGACATTTATGAGTCACCAAACTCTCGAAAAATGTATAAAAGAGTTGATATGATTATTGTTCCTGTCGTTGGGGTTGATGGGAATTTTAAGAGAGTTGGATTTGGCAAAGGTATGTACGATAGATTTTATGAAAAACTCAAAGTTAAGCCTGTGACTGTGTTTTTGCAGCGCGTAAAGTGTAAAACACAAAATATAGTGACAGACAGTTATGACATACAAGCAGACTATTACATCACCCCTAAAGAGCTTATTATAGGAAAAAATGATGTTAACAGAAATAATTCTAGCAGGTGGCGGAGCGGTAGCCGGCGGTGCAGTAGCATTTTTTAGTGCAAAAAAAATTCATAATGCCAGTATTGCTATTCATGTTGATCAAGCAAGAGCAAAAGCAAAAGTTATAGAACATGAAGCTGAAATTGTACTTCAAGAATCTAAAGTAAAAGCAACAGAAGCAGAACTCAAAGCTAAAAATAAATATGAATCCAAAGAGCACAAACTCCATAGTGAATTTGATAAAAAATTTCAAGAAGTAGGTCAAAAAGACAAAGAACTCAATAATATGTTTAAGTCTGAGCTTAAACATATTATGGATGAAAAAGAGGAAACTAAAAAACAAAAAGAAGACGTTGTCAAG
>JADGDK010000062.1 GCA_016744895.1 Campylobacterales bacterium
GCTTATAACTCAAGCCGAGTAAGATAAATCTCTCTTCATCTGCGCTATGGTCTGGATCATATACCAATCTTGCATTTTCATCACCAAACACTGTTTTTGCTTCTTCAAATGATATTTTATGTTTTGAAAGATTCTTTTGTGCTTTGATATTGTCCCAACTAAACTTTATGCTTTTCATAATGATATTATAATGATATTATATATATTTGTCAAATTGATGAACTCATTGAAGAGAAATTCAAATTTGGCAAAAAAGATGAAACAGCAAATTTAGGGGATGTCATCTATCCTAAAGAACATCTAAATCAAATACTCTAAATCATGTTATTATGTATAACATACAATCTTTTCGATACAATAATTGCGAAAAATTAATACTTTTAGTAGGAAAACAATGGCACTTTATATCACAGGACACAAGATTCCAGACTCAGACTCAATCTGTTCAGCAATTGCTGTAGCGTACTTAAAAAATGAATTAGGGATTGAAGCAATCGCTTGTAAACAGGGTGAGATCAATCCTGAAACTGCATTTATTTTGGAAAAGTTTGATCTTGAAACACCAATTACAAAAACAAGTTATGCTGGTGAAGATGCATTTATTACAGATACTACAGACTTAGCACTTTGTCCAGATGATATCTTGGATGCAAATGTACTTGGCGTTGTCGATCATCATAAACTTGGAGACTTGACTACTTCTACTCCACTAGAGGCATGGATCAGACCTGTTGGCTGTTCAAATACGATCGTAAAAGAGATGTTTGACTTTTATGGTGTTGAGATTCCAAAAGATATCGCAGGAATTATGTTATGTGCTATTTTAAGTGATACAGTAATTTTCAAATCACCAACATGTACAAAAGCAGATACAAAAGCAGTAAAAGAGTTAGCGCAAATTGCAGGCATCGAAAATCCAAAAGAACTTGGTATGGAGATGTTCAAAATCAAGTCAGCAGTTGAAGGTACTGCGATTCGTGATCTTGTTATGAGAGACTTCAAAGACTTTAACATGAGTGGTACAAAAGTAGGTATCGGACAGTTAGAGGTTGTAGATTTATCGATCTTTGATGCGATGAAAGAAGATCTATTAAAAGATCTTGAAACTTTAAAATCTGAAGGCGAGAGACATAGCGTATTATTACTCTTGACTGATATCATGCAAGAGGGATCTGAGCTTTTAATCTCAAGTGATGATGCTAGTAAAATAGAAGAAGCCTTTGATATGAAATCCGCAGATTCAAAAATGTGGCTTGATGGCGTTTTAAGCCGTAAAAAGCAGATTGTTCCATTCTTAGAAAAAGTCTTTAAAAATTAAAATAGATTTATGAAATTACTTTTTATTTGTGAAAAAATTGACACCCATCTTCAGTATAAATTAGATCAGTTAGCCGATCAAGACATTGAGGTGGAGTGTCTACTTTGGCAAAACACTACACTTTATAAAGATGGACAAGAGCATGCTATTGAACTTCAAAATGAGCTTAGTTTTTTAGAAAACAGCGGAGCACTTCAAACATTTGCTCAAGCACGAAAATATAAAAAATTATTTGAATCATTAGAACGATATGACAGTATTAACATCTATAAAACCACTGCACAATGTACACCTTATCTTGAAAATATCCGAAAAGTTGCTAGAAGTTATTTTATCACGATTGGAGAAGAACCAATCGAGTATAACAGAGCTGTTAAAAAACTATTTGATCATGCACATTGTCTACTTTTTAACAGCCAATCTCAACTTGAATCATTTGAAAAAAAGTTTGGCTACGATGAAAAAACACTTATGGCAAGAGATAGTAACCCTCTTTTCACTGTTATTGATGCATTGAAAAAAAGAGAAATTGAGAAGTTTGAAGATTACTTAAATATCTCAAATGAAAAGCATTTGGTCTATTGTGGATTGGGTACAGACGCTACAATGCAAAAAGCATTTATAGATGATATTTTAAAATTACCCAATCAACAATTGATACAAACTACATTTATTTTTGATCCTGAGGCTTCTACACTTGTTGATAAAGAGATGTTAATGGAGTATTTAGAAGATAAACGGTTTGATTTTCTTTTACCGGATACACTTTTAAGTGATAGTCAAAAAGCAATGCTTCTTCAACTCTCTCAAAGTACTATTTTCTTACCTGGTTCTAGTGAACATCATACTTTGCACCCTTCGCTCTATCTGAAAAATCATGTCTATCGTTATGGAAGCAAAAAAAGAGACCCAAAATATCAAAAACTTGATATCTTTATAGATAGTTATGATAATTTTGAAAATGCGCTCACATTTAATGAAGACAGCCACAGTCTTGTTGATGAGCTTACGCAAAAAAATAGAGAAGTGATTACGACACTCTATCATCCACAAATCTGTTTAGACAATTACTTAAAGGTTTTAGAAATTTTATGATAGTTGATACACACATACATTTGGACGATAAAAGTTACTTTGATGATCTTGATGATGTCATACAGCGTGCAACGTCAAACAGTGTAAATGGCGCTTTAATTCCAGGTGCTGATCCAAAAGACTTACCTCGTGCAGTCGAGATTTGTGAAAAATATGACAATATCTTTTTTGCAATTGGAGTGCACCCCTACCATGTAAGAGATTTTGATCTGGAGTATCTCAAAAGTTTTGCATCTCATCCAAAATGTATCGCGGTTGGTGAGTGCGGACTTGATTATTATAGGCTTCCTGAGGGTGAATCAGAAAAAATTGAAGAGAAAAAGATTCAAAAAGAGGTTTTTATCGCTCAAGTTGCCCTTGCAATTGAACTTGATAAGCCACTCATCATCCATATCCGCGATGCTTCTGCTGATAGCAAAGAGATACTCATAAATCATGAAGCTAAAAAAATAGGCGGTGTGCTTCACTGCTACAATGCAAGTGATATCTTACTTGAGTTAGACAAACACGGTTTTTATTTTGGAATTGGTGGTGTATTAACATTTAAAAATGCGAAAAAACTTGTTGAAGTGTTACCTAAAATTCCACTTGAGAAGATTTTGCTTGAAACTGACGGTCCTTACCTCACACCTCACCCACATAGGGGAAAACGAAATGAACATGCCTATACAAGACATGTACTTTCGAAAATGTCAGAACTTTTAGAGATTGATGAAAACCAACTTGAAGAAGTCATAACCCAAAACACCAATACGCTATTTAAAGAGTTTTCTTGAAAAAGATTCTCTTTATCTCTTTCATCTTTTTTACCGCACTCTTTGCAAAATCAAACACCTTACAACTTAACAAACTTGATGAAATTAGAATTTTAAGTTCACTCAATATCAATGCATCTTTTATGAGTGATCCAAAATATATAGAGATGAAAAACAATATCGATCAGCTTAAAACGATCTATTTTCTAAAAGCTTTAAAAAAAGGTAGTATCTTTATGCCAAACCTCCATGAGCTTCTTGGAGAATCTGAAATCCCCGATACTTTTCTTTATATGGCAATGGTTGAGTCAAAATTTGTAGCTACGGTCAAATCTAGAAGAAATGCCGCAGGTCTTTGGCAAATCATGCCTGCAACTGCAAAACAGTTTAAACTTGAAATCAATAGAAATATAGACGAACGTTTAGATCCTATAAAATCAACAAAAGCAGCGATAAAATACCTCCAATACCTCCACGGACGCTTTGATAAATGGTACCTTGCTGCTATCGCATACAATTGTGGTGAAACAAAATTAGCAAGAGTACTTAAAAAAGTAAAAAGTGATGATTTAGCAATCTTAATTGATGATGAAAAAAAGTATCTTCCCTCTGAAACACGAAACTACATACGACGTATTATCATTGCCGCACTTTTAGCACATGATGAAGAAATTATCATTAAAAACAATGCCGATCATCTCTTTGGAAACTGTACCAATTCTAAACTCATTGAAGTCTTTTTTAATGGGGGTATGAGTCTTAAAAATATCGCGCAAAGAGCAGGTATGACGATACAAAAAATCAAAACGTGTAATCCACACCTACTGCGTTCAAAACTACCCTCAAATAAAAAAACTTATCATGTCTATCTTCCTGAAGAGCATATTGCAAAACTTGATAGTGAAAGTAATAATGAAGCTATTTCCATTGGACGTTTTACCTATACTGTAAAAAATGGAGATACACTCTTTTTAATCAGCAAAAGATTTAACAATAAAATGTCAGCAATAAAAAGGCTCAACCCCAACTTAAAAAAGAGTCTCTCAATTGGACAAGAAATCACGCTTATTGGTCAAAATAAAAAACAGGTTCACATCAAAAAAAGTTCACAGACCCCTACCCTCGCAGATATAGAAGAGCATCCACTCAGCAATCCTTCTCAAAACGTAGACCTAGAGAGTGTGCCACTTGCTAAGACCATCTCTGCTACAGAAAAACCTTTACCTACTGTAAGCGTAGCAAAAGGTGAAATCTTCACCTATTTTGTAAAAGAGGATGATTCTATTTATTCAATTAGTGTAAAATTCAACAATAAAATGTCAACATTAAATGAACTCAATCCTGGGCTTGTAGAGAATTTTAAAGAGGGAATGACACTCAAAATCAAACGCTAAAACAAGCAAAGGGCAAGAGTAATTTTACTACTATACAAAGAAAATCTTCTAGGATTATCATTGAAATATTTTTTAAACCATCTTATTTTTATCACTCTAATATTGGTACTTTCTGGATGTTCAGTTAAAAACCCATTTGTACCACCACTTCACACCTCAGCTTATAAAAAACAAACCCCTATCACATGTGAACCTATATCTAGTGATCCTATGTATAGAGCAACTATGAGACCCTATACTGTCATGGGAAAACAGTATTGCCCTACAGTCGTGAAGGTTGGTGATACATTTAAAGGTACTGCAAGTTGGTATGGAGATGATTTTCATGGTAAACTGACTTCAAACGGTGAGTATTACAATATGCATGATCTCACCGCAGCACATAAGACACTGCCTATAAATACCCAAGTAAAAGTTACAAATCTTCGTAATAACCAAACTACAACTGTACGAATTAATGATAGAGGACCTTTTGTAGATACGCGTATCATTGACCTCTCATTTGCTGCAGCACAAGAGATCAATATGATAAAAAAAGGAACGGCTCCAGTAAAACTTGAAGTCATCCATTTTGATAACTCCGCAAACAAATATGCACATAAAAAACCTCAAATACAAGAACCAAAACCTTCTCAAAAGTCAGTTTGGAAACGCACTGAAATCAAAAAGAAAGAGACACTAAGTGTAGAAAAAGAACAAAAAATTATTAGTGGTGGCGAATATATAATACAAATCGCATCACTAAGCTTCAAAGATAAAGCTATAGCACTTAAAGAAAAATGCTATAATGGCAATGGTAGTTATACCCCTTATATAAAAGAGAAGGTTTATAACAATCAAACGATATATAAAGTAATGCTAAGCGGATTTAAAAGTATCCAAGAAGCAAAAGATTTTATCCAAGAAGCACACTATAAAGGTGCATTTATCGTAAGGAATTAAAATATGATAGAGATAAATAGAGAGACTAAAGAGACTGATATAAAAGCCAAGCTAGAACTATACGGAAGTGGTAAAAGTACCATCCAAACAGATATTGGCTTTTTTGACCATATGCTTGAAGCATTTACAAAACATGGGCTACTTGATTTGGAGCTTATCTGCAAAGGTGATATTCATGTCGATTTTCACCATAGTGTAGAAGATGTGGGCATTGTGATAGGTGATGCACTAAAACGTGAAATATTTCCAATAGAAAATGTAGAACGATTTGGTGAAGCAACAGTCGTAATGGATGAAGCTAGTGTCAATACTGCACTAGATCTTAGCAACAGACCATTTTTACATTTTGAAGTAGATGTTACTGATAAAATTGGTGATTTTGATACTGAACTTGTTGAAGAGTTTTTTAGAGCATTGTGTTTCAATGCTGGTATCACAGCTCATATTGTCTGCCTAAGAGGTAAAAATAGACACCATATTGTTGAAGCAGTATTTAAATCATTTGCCGTTGCACTAAGACGTGCTGTTTCAAAAAATAGCCGCGTAGGCGTACCTAGTACTAAAGGTATTTTATAACATGACTGAGATGCTCGTACTTGATGTAGATGGCTGTTTAACAAGTGGCGCTATCACCTATACAGAATCTGGTGATGAGATAAAATCCTTCAATGTCAAAGATGGTTTGGCTATTGCTACTTGGATTCGTATGGGTAAAAAGATTGCTATCATCACTGGACGAAAATCAAAAATTGTGCAAAAACGTATGAGTGAATTACGCGTTACACATATATACCAAGGAATTCGACATAAAAAAGAGAAACTTGATGAAATACTCAAACTTGAGGGTATGAATTATTCTCAAATTGCAGCCATTGGAGATGATCTCAATGATTATCATATGTTACAATCTGCAGGTACTTCATTTACTCCACATAATGGCGTACAGTATATCAAAGAACGTGTAGATGTAGTTTTAGATACAAATGGTGGAGATGGAGCAGTCCGTGAAATGATAGAAAAAATCATTGAAAAAGAGGGGCTTACAGAAAGGTTTTTGAAAGAATGGCTTTAAAAATTTTTGCAATTGCAATCATACTTTTTCTTGCTGAAGTTGTCTTTTTAACTACAAAAGATTTTAAAGATAGTACCCATACAAGACAAGATCTAGATTTTACGGATATCTCATTTGAAAATATCAATAGTTATCTTGTGACACAAGAGGGTTGTAATTCAAAACTTGAAGCATCAAAACTTTTAAAATATAAAGATCATGCAAAGGTTTATGATGTTAAAACAGAGTTTCTTCATCAAAACCAACAAAATAACATTCAATCTAAAAAAGCAACAATTAAAGGAGATATTATACACCTCATGGGAGATGTAAATTATGAAAATAATAGCTCTTTACATGTAAAAAGTGAAGATTTAGTGTATAATACAAAAACAAAAGTTTCAACAATCAAGACGCCATTTACACTCACTTCTGATCGTGGTACTGTAAAAGGAAACAATTTTATATACGATCAAATAAATAGCACGATAAAAGCAAAAAATATCAACTATAAAAGTGCTGATACAGAGAGTTCATTATGAAAAAAATTTTATTTCTGACACTAATTCCATTTTTACTATTTGCAAGCGAGCAAGTTGAAGTCAATGCTGATCAATTTGAAGCAGATGAGAATAAAAGAGTCTCTCACTTTAAAGGTTCTGTTCATATCAAAAAGGGGAAGGATGAAATCAAAGCCGATCATGTCAAGATTAACTTTGATCTTAAAAATAAACCCTTAAAATATGAAGCAACAGGCAATGTAATTTTTGATATCACAACTGATTCACAACATTTTGAAGGTACTTCAAATAAGATCATTTATGATCCATCTAAGTCAACTTATGAAGCTAAAGGAAAAGTTTTTATAAAAGAGACTACAAAAGATCAACAACTCAAAGGAGAGCGCATCATTATCAATCGTATCAGTGGTCAAACTAAAATAAGTGGTACTAAAAATAGACCTGTGAAATTTATCTTTACGGTAGAAGAGTAATGGCAAGAATCATCAATGCTGAGTTTGTCACATCAGCACCGTCAATCAAACTAGCACTTCCAGCAGACATGAGTGAAGTTGCTGTCATGGGACGTAGTAATGTTGGTAAAAGTAGTTTTATTAATTCTCTTACAAATCGAAAAAACTTAGCAAAAAGTTCTTCGACACCAGGAAAAACACGGCTTATTAACTTTTTTGATATTCAATTTGTCTGTGAAGAAGAACGCATGATGTCACGACTTGTAGATCTTCCAGGTTTTGGTTATGCTAGAGTTTCAAAAAGTGAAAAAAAAGCATGGCAAAAAAGCTTAACAGAATTTATTGCAAATAGAAGCTCTATTCGTCTTTTTGTACATCTTTTAGATGCTAGACATCCTGATATGCCAATAGACCAAGATGTACGTGAATATCTGCAAAGTATCAAACGTGGAGATCAAGAGATTTTAGAGATTTTTACAAAAGCCGATAAACTCAATCAAAAAGAGTTAGGAGCACTGAGAAGAGATTACCCTGGAGCACTCGTTATTTCAAACCTTAAAAAAAGCGGAATTCAAAAAGCAACAGATCAAATTTTTGAACTACTTTTCTTTAAAAAGTGTTAAATATGAATGTTTGCTATCATAGTGCAAAGCTCACCGATGTCAAGGCTATGCAAGAGCTTGTACTTCCAGAAGTAAAATCAGGAAAAATTCTTTTTAGATCCGATGATGAAATCTCTACAAATATCAGATCTTATACTCTGGCTACAAAAGATAATGAACTATTAGGATTTGTAGCACTTCATATCCATGCTCCTGATCTTGCAGAGGTACGAAGTCTGATTGTTACTGAAAAAGCAAGAGGACAAGGTGTTGGTCAAGAACTTGTAAAAAATACGTTGATTGAAGCTAAAGAACTTGAAGTTCAAAAAGTGTTTACACTCACTTATGAACAGCGTTTTTTTGAAAAGCTTAACTTCACTGAAATCCCAAAAGAATCTCTTCCAGAACACAAAATTTGGGCGGATTGTATCAAATGCAAACATTTTCCAATATGCGACGAAATAGCATTAATTATAGCGTTGTAAATCCAACCTATATCCTCTTTATCATTGCTCTGATATATGGAGTACTTTCACCGATATTTTACTTCTCTACACCCCTTATTGGGCTGAGTTTTTATTATCTAAGTGAATATTTTGAAGATGATGAACGACAACTTGAAATTTTTTTAATTTTTATATATATCGCTTTTATGGAAATTAACCGAGGTCTTTTTCTTTTCTCTTTTTTACTCTTTTTTCTCATCTTTTACAAGATTATGATAAAAACGATCAAAGAGTCAATCGTTTGTAAATGGTGTCTACCACTCCTTTATATCACGATAGGATATATTGGATACTACCTCTTCAATCTTTTTTTAAGCAATCTCTTTAATTATGAAGCGATACAAATTGGATGGGGACATCTTGTTTTTATACTTACTGACATCATATTGGCATTTATACTGTTATGAAAAATCGTATTAAATTTATCATACTTATCTTTGCCCTCTTTTGGATTCTTTTACTTTCACGTCTATATTTTTTAAGTATCAAATCTAATAAATACTATCAAGAACTAGCCAATAGAAATATCATAAATATTGAGTACCTTTCACCAAATCGTGGAGAGATCAAAGATCGAAATGGTTCTGTCATTGCCATGAGTCAACTTGGCTTTAACATCTCTTTAAAAGCACACCTCAGTAAAAAGTCAAAAGAGAAAGATCTTACAAATAATATAGCATTTATCACATCTCATTTCCCAAAACAGTCAATAGAAAAACTTACAAAACGCTACAAACGAAATGATAATCCCTATAACCACAAAGCAATTGAAGTAATCAACTTTATACCTTATGAAAATATGATTGAAAAATTTGTCGCTTTTTCAAACTTTCATGATATTGTTGTCAAACCTACCTCTAAACGTTTTTATCCTTATAAAAATAGTGCCTCTCACATTATCGGATATGTCGCAAAAGCAAATCAAAAAGAGATTGATAGCAATAAGGTAGCAAAATACCTTGGAGTGATTGGAAAAAACGGCATTGAAAAACAGTACGATAAAGTACTTGGTGGAGAGATGGGGGAAAGAGAAGTCAAAGTGACTGCAAATAACAGAAAACTCGCACTGATCAATGAGATAAAACCAACCAGTTCAGATATCACACTTACTATAGATATGCAATTACAATCTTACCTCAAAGAAATTTTTACACAGCAAAGTGGAACTGTTATCGTAATGGATGCACATGATGGATCCATTTTGGCAGCAGGAAGTTTTCCTGAATATGATATCAACGCCTTTGTTCATGGTATCAATACTAAAGATTGGGAAAAGATGATTACCAATCTTGATCATCCATTTACCAATAAATTTATACAAGGTCTTTACCCTCCAGGTTCATCAACAAAGCCAGCTGTGGCTCTAAGCTTTTTAAACTCAGGTTTAATAAATGAAAAAGAGGACTTTTTATGTAGTGGTGAACTCTGGCTAGGTAAAAGAAAGTTTCGTTGCTGGAATAGTTATGGACATGGAAATGTTGATATGAGACGCGCTATTAGTGAAAGTTGTGATGACTACTTTTATAAAGGTGGTCTTAGAGTAGGAATTGATAAAATTTCGACAGATTTAATGCGATATGGATTTGGTAAAAAAACTTTAGTAGATTTACCAAATGAATTTATTGGTACCGTACCAAATAGAAACTGGAAAATCAATAAATTTGGTGAGTCATGGTACAAAGGAGAAACCCTAAACACAGTCATTGGACAAGGAAACTTTCTAGCAACTCCTATGCAGGTATCACACTTAACAGCAATGTTAGCAACAGGAAAAGATGTCGTACCTCATTTTATAAAAAAAGTAGATTCTCTTGATGTCAACTATACAGCACAAACGTTATTTAATACTTTGGAACAAGATAAACTAAAGATCATTAGAGAAGGTATGTATGATGTCTGTTATGCCAAAAGAGGAACCGCTACAAAATATAACCATTCGATGATAACAATTGCAGGTAAAACAGGAACTTCACAAGTTGTAGGAATACCCCAAGAAGAGAAAGAACGTATGAGTGAAGATGATTTGAAATATTATCAAAAATCTCAAGCTTGGTTTACAACCTATGGTCCATATATGAATCCAAAATATGTTGTCACTGCACTCATTGAACATGGTGGACACGGAGGAGAAGCGGCAGGATCATTAGTGAGTAAGGTTTATAATAAGCTTGTAGAGTTAGGTTATATCCATAAAATGTATGTTAGAAAAGAGTATCGGGATATGTCCAATCAAGAATTAAATAGTTCTATTAGAGAATGAACATAATGTACGAATAACAATACTTCAAAACAAAAGAGAGACTCATGAAAATATTTACAATTGAACCAAAAATTTATACCTATGATATTGATTCTAGCCATCATGTAAACAATATTACATACATTAGATGGATGGAGATGGCAAGAGTTGAACTTTTAGAGGATATAGGCATGGCAGTACATGAAATTGAAAAATTTGATTTTGCACCCGTACTCACACATACAGAAATTAGCTATAAAAAGCCACTCTATCTAGGAGATAAAATACGCGTTGAGCTTTTTTTTTCAGAGCTTAAAAAAATATCTGGAACAATGAAGTTTCATTTTATCAGAGGTGAGGATGAACTTGTGGCAGAAGGAAGGCAAGATGCACTTTTCTTTTCATTATCTACCAAACGACCACACAAGCTTACTGCTGAACAGCGTATAAAGATTGCGCAGTATTTGGTAACATAAAACTTATAAATTTAGATCAAACAAAACTCTAAACCGACTAGAGTCTCTTAAATCTTCATTATAAATATACTCAAAAGAGAGTGGAATTGAGTTACTATGTAAAAGTAACAAATCAAAATTTAATCCCAAAATATACTCTGAAAAATCTATATTTGTATCATTTAATAGCGTCATATCATAATAATTATACTTTGCATAAATTGATTCACGTCTTAATGATACAGGTATTTTAAAAGAGTATGCATCAAAATTTAGAACTTTATAAAGAGAAAAGCCACCTTTAACAACTTCTTTTGCATAGAGATCAAAATCAATACTAGGCATATTAATATGTGAAGGATCATTTCCAATAGCAAAACTGTTATCATCGAGTTCTATACCATGTTTGGGATCTACAGAATCCGTATTACTTTTTGCATATTTTACTCCAGTACCTACATAAAATTCATATCCTAAATCATGAAAGAAATTATAACTTGCCCCTCCAATAAAATCATCTCTCTCTTTAACTCCAAACAAAGAGAACTGATGTTTTGAATTAGCATACATGCTCTTTCCAAAACCTTTTACATCAGAAAAATTCACAGCCAAGCTCAAAGGCTCTCGCTCATCCTTGTCATGATCAATATGATAATTCAAATTCATATCTACACTTTGATACCCAGCTTTATAAAGTGGATAATTCATAAAAAGATTTGCACCAAAATCCCGACTAGAGATTGAAGGATCTTTTTCTAAAACTCCATACACACCAGCCCCATATCTCAAACGATATACAGAATTTTCATACCCTACCCCAGCTAAGGTCTCTTCATCAAATCTTGAAATAAAGATATTTGCACTGTTTTGACCCAATGGATCAGAAAACTTAGCACCAAGTGAAAAGTCAATATTGTCCTCTTCTATCACCAGAGCGTGACTTAGTGCACTATAATTTAAATGTTTATGACTTTCATAGGGTTTATGTTGAAAACTCTTTTCTAAAGCCTTGTGGCTCATTTTGAAATCATCTCTATTTTCAAAGAAAAAACTGCGTTCATGCGGTGCTTCTTTGATTTTAGCTATTTCACTTTTCATATAGTAATAACCATCAGCTGTGATCGTCGCTAAAAGTACGTGTTTATCATCTAAAAGTTTTGCATCAACGATATCATCACCCAAGTTGAGTCTAGAAAATTCACCATCATAAAGATACAGTGAACTTCCATTTTTACTATTGGCAACAAATACAATCCCTTTTTCATTCACATCAGTAACAAATCCATACCAACTTTGAAGCGAAAATATCGGCATTTTATTTTTATAAAGTGTTCGCTTTTTCCCATCTTGTTTAAAATAGTAGATATTGTCAGCATCATCTATAAAAACCGATGAATTAACATGATCATAAAAATCATCTCCAATATAAAGTGCAGGAATGTCAAAAGAAGCACTTACATTAAAATAAGCAAACCTTCCATCACTCAGTAATCCTTGTATGATTTTAGAACGACTCTTTTCAAGTACGCTCCCCTTACTGTCAAATAACCCCATTTCAATTTTTTCTACTTCAGTTTGAGTTGATGCAACAGTAAAATACGCATCATCAATTTTAAAAACTTTACCAAATAAAAAATTATCTTTATGCCGTTTATGCGTACTGTCAGCTTTAGAAATAATTTGAAGTTCTGGTTTGCTCAGTGCATCACTTGTTAAAAATAGTACCTCTTCTTTGCTAGAATTTAGTTTCTCATGATCTTGTGAAATAGCAACGATATCACCTTCACTACTTTGAAATCCGCTATATTCATTTTGTAACCATTTGGAATAATCACTAAGCTCTTTTGTATAATCTTGACCAAAACTCTGTTCAAAAATGTCACTTGTTTGCATCGGAAGATACTGACCTGAAAAATTCCAAAAATAGCTATTTACTTTATCCACTCCATATTTTTGAGCAAGATAGAGTTGAAAAAAACCACCTACAATATAATGATGTGTGCCATAAGGAAAATAGAGATGATTATTATACGTTCGTTTAGGCGTAATATACCCTGCACGAGATTGTGTAATACTCATCGCTAGCATTGCTCCATTGTAAAGCCGTCCTCCGTTGTTAAATCTTGATTCATTTAAAACTGCATTTCCTTCTAATAAAAAACTAGATTCTAATGCATTTGGTATAGGAAAGATAGGGACAAAAAATAAAGAAGTAAATGGAATATTTTTAACAATTTTATGAGCTATAGAGGAGAGTGGATTTTTCTTAGGATTGAGTTGAAAATTGTGTGCACTTTCATGAAGAAGAAGTGTCTTTAACCATGAAGTGGTACTCATATAATCAACCATATAAGCTCCACCGATATAATTCATCTGCATATTTAGTGGAATTTGAGTTGAAAAAGCATTTGCAATTTGGTTATGCGAGGACAATAGCCCTAAATGGAGCTTACTATCTAGTGCAAAGCCATAAGATTTTTCATAATTTTCTAATACCTCTTTCTCAAATGCATGTGTAAAGTCTGCCTCTTTTTGATGTTCTTGTGTATAGATAAGTGAAATCGTACTATCTTCGTTGGTTGAAACTTGATAATCATCACCAGAAACTACGATATCACCATAAAGTACATGTGCGGTTAAAAGTAATCCTAATAATTTTTTCATATCGCTTTTAAGGTATTTCCTAATACCAATGCCAACATCAAAATCAAAACAATTCCACTTGAACGATTATAAAGTTTGTTAGCCGTGATAAAGACCATCATCACTGTTAAAATAAGTGCCGTCATAATATCAAAAGCATTGGCTGTAAAATCAACTGATAATGGATTTACCATCGCTGCTGCACCTAAAACCATTGTAAAGTTTGCAACATTACTACCTATAATATTTCCAAGGATCATATCAGCATTGTTTTTGCGAACGGCCTGAACACTCACTACAAGCTCTGGAAGACTTGTACCAAGTGCTATTAGGAAAAGTCCGATAATCCACTCACTCACTCCAAAGCTTCTTGCTATTAAAGAAGCACTCTCAACGGTATAATTTGCACCGACAATCACCAAAATAAAACCAAAACCAAGCCATATACCAGTACGCTTCCAGTCAAAAGCCTCTTGGACTAATGATTCATCTATTTCAGCTACAAGATCATCTGCATTTTTAGTCAAAAACATGACATATGCCCCCATCATTAACAGGTAGATAAAACCTTCATATCTTGAAATTTCACCGTCAAATCCTACAACTAAAAAGACTAAAATTGGAAAAAGTGCCCATGAACTGTCTTCAGCAAACATATCTCTTTGTGGCGTTAGTTTATTTGCCATGATAAAAACAACACCAAGAACCAATGCAATATTAAAAATCGTACTACCAATCACATTTGAAACCGCTAAATCACTTTTTCCATCAGCACTTGCAAAAACTGACGCTGCCATCTCTGGTAAACTCGTACCAAGAGCAACAATCGTAGCACCTATCACAAAATGTGAAATATTATAATGAAGCGCAATACGCTCACTCTCTTCTATCACATAATCAGCTCCTTTAATTAAAGCTGCCATTGACGCTAAAAATATAATATATTCCACTAAATGTTCCTTATAATTAAACTATTTGGTAATCCAAAATTTTCTATTAACTCTTTCTCTTTTGCTCTCATCTCGCCCTCATCCTCTTCATGGTCATACCC
>JADGDK010000063.1 GCA_016744895.1 Campylobacterales bacterium
CCAATAATATAGTCAAATCCTATATCATACTGATACTTTGGAGATTGTGCCGGTGCTCTACCTTCAGCATCATAAGCATCCGGATTTGGATCTGCATATTCATCAAATTCTGCTTTTAAAAGTCCAATATTTGAGAAAAGATGTAAATTATCAGTTGGATAATAATCAAGTTCCGACTCTATTCCATAATAGTGTGTTTTCGCTGCATTTGCTAAATAATCTGTAAATTCTACACTACCATCATCTCTTGGTTGCGCAATAGAGCTTTTTACCTGTTGGTCTCTTCTTTGTCCATAAAAAAAGTTCAAACGACTTAAAAATGTATTGTTAACATGTGAAGAGTTTAATCCAAGATCTAAATTCCATAATGTTTCAGTTTCATAATCTTTTGCTGATTTGGAGAGTGAATTATCAGCATTCACACCACCAGGTTTATAACCTCTTGAGAGTGTGGTATAAAAAAGGCTATTATCATTTTGTCTATATTCTAGTCCTATCTTACCACCGACTAAAACTTCATCTGTATCGATATTTACACTATCTGAATCCTTATATTCAGCATCCCATTTTTCAACTCTCAAACCAGAAATAAGTTTGAATTTATCAGCAATATCACTATCTAATTGTCCATAGATCGCTAAATTTTGGGTCTCATAACTACTCGTATAAGAAGTCTTAAGATAGGTATAATTTCTTTTCAAGTCTTCACTGTAATTTTTAAGATATGTTCCAACAGTCCATGCACTAGAGTTTGAAAAAATCCTTCCATCTTCATCAGAAATAAGCCTAATATCAAAATCTGTCTGTTTTCTATCTCTAAGATAATTATCAGTTGAACTATATGGACCAAGATCATCTGCAAATTCACCTACATAAGACCAATCTTCATCATATCCATACTCTAAATCAGACTTATTGTAACTGAGTGAACTCTCAAGATGCATTTTAGGATTTACCTGATAGGTAGATTTTAAAGAAATTGCATCTGTTTTTTGACTATCTTGTCCTGGTTCATCTGCATGAGAAGTTCTTGAATTATCTAGGGTAAAGCCATCATAACCATTATCAATATCTACATGCATCAAATTAAAATCAATCATATGTCTATCATTTACAAGCCATTTTAATTGCCCTTTGGCAGTTAATTCATCAATATCACTTGTATCATCTCTATTTAAAAAGCTATTGTCCATAAAACCATCACTACTATTTTTATAAAGTGACACACGTCCTAAAAGCTTATCTTTAACTATAGAACCACCAACAGCTGCTCCAAACGCCTGTCTATTATAATTTCCAGCAGTCATTTCTACATGTGCTTGAGTCTCTTTTGTTGGTTGATTACTTTGAAGATTTATCACACCAGCTAATCCATTTGCACCAAACGTTGTCCCTTGTGGACCTTTTAAAACTTCTACTTGTGCTATATCAAAAAGTGTCAAACCAAGCGCACTTTGTGAAAAATCAATTCCATTAACCATAAGCCCTACAGAAGGATTGACAGGAGCTTTAAATTGACTTCGCTCACCAATACCTCTTATCTGAATATAGTGTGCACGAGATGCACCTGAGGTAAAATTCACATTGGGAGTTTGACCAATAATATTTTCAAAAGCTTCAGAAGCACGGTTGGCAATATCTTCTTCTTTAATAAGAGATACATTAGCACTGGTATCAGAAAGTTTTTGATCTCTAAAATCTGAGCTTACTACGATTGGATCTAAGTTTACATCTTTGGCAAATGCACTGCTGTTTAATATAGCAACGGCGGCTATAGTCGATACGGTTAAAATTTTGGATTTCATTTTGTTTTCCTTAAAATATTTTACATTTAAGAAAAAGAGGTATAAAAAAGTCGATAAATGGGGCTATCATGAATTTTTGTACGTTCTCTTCCCTACGCTGGTATTACCCAGTTCAAGTTCAACGGGATAAGCTTTCGCCATCTCAGCCTGTTACAGCACCCCGAGAGTTTTGACAATCTCACTATACATTAAATAAGATAATATTTATCTTATTTAAAACAAG
Source organism: Campylobacterales bacterium (assembly GCA_016744895.1). Taxonomy (GTDB): domain Bacteria; phylum Campylobacterota; class Campylobacteria; order Campylobacterales; family QNZT01; genus SZUA-1433. The sequence goes on from JADGDK010000063.1 coordinate 2,029, forward strand.
TAGTTTAAGTGTAGCATGATAAATATTAGACTTTTTACAAAACGATAAGAAGATACTCAGACTAATAGAAGGATTTGTTTTTCTAATTGTATAAGAACTATAAAATAAAAGAGGGAAAATTTTTGGTATAAAAAGTTAAGAAGATGCTATAAAAAAGCATCTTCTTAAAAGAAATAGGCGCTTAGTTACAGCCACATCCTCCGCCACCGTGATCGTGACCTTTATCTGCTTCTGGTGCAGCTGCTGCTGTTGAACATGCACTTACACCTGGAGCTGTTGTAGGTTGGATTGCTTCATTATCAACTCCACCCTCTTCATTAATTTGCGCAATATGTGCCCACAGTTTTTCTGCTGCTTCTTGATATCTTTTTGCTGTTTCGCTATTTGGGTCATGGAATACTACTGGTTTACCACTATCTCCACCTTCACGAATTGCTGGTTCAATTGGAATTTCTCCAAGTACACCCGTATCAAACTTTGTTGCTAAAGGTTCAGTAGTTCCTTTACCAAAAATATCATACTCTTTTCCACTCTCTGGACAGATAAATCCACTCATGTTTTCAACCACACCAGCGATTGGAATATGAAGTTTTTTAAACATATCTAAACTTCTCTCTGTATCATCAAGTGCAACTTGCTGAGGCGTTGTAACACAAACACCAGTAGTTACAGGTACACTTTGAGCAAGTGTTAATTGTGCATCACCTGTTCCTGGTGGCATATCAATAATCATAACATCTAGGTCACCCCACATAATATCTTGAAGTAATTGTTGAATAGCCTTCATAATCATCGCACCTCTCCAGATGAGTGACTGACCCTCTTCCATTAATGATCCCATAGACATAACTTCCACGCCATGACTTAACAATGGTTTTACTTTATTGCCAATGATTTCAGGTTGTTCTTTATCTACACCCATCATCCGAGGAATATTTGGTCCATAAATATCAGCATCTAATAGCCCTACTTTTTTACCTTGCATTGCAAGTGCTACTGCCAAGTTAACCGTTGTTGTTGATTTACCAACTCCACCTTTACCAGAACTAACCATAACAAAGTTTTTAACATGCGGAGCAATGTTTTTACCTTGTGAACTTGACTGTTTTGGCATTTTCGGTTTTGTAATCACAACATCAACTCTCGGTGCTCCTAAAAGTTGTATTTTTTTAGTAATTTCATCTTTTAATTCTTGCTCAACTTCTGGCGCTGATGAAGAGATATCTATCTCTACATAAACACCTTCGTTACTAACTTCAACAGCTTTTACAAATCCAAAATCTACAATACTTTTTGTAAATCCTGGATACATAACCTCTTTTAATTTCTCTTCCACTAACTCTTTGTTCATATGTTCCCCTATATATTTTTCTTAAAATATTTTTGACTTATTTCTACGTTGATATTGTACACAAATAAAGTAAATTTCTACAAAAATTAGATAAAAAGAAGCTTTTAAAGTGTATACTTTCGTAACACTTTTTGCAAAAAGGATAAAATTTGCCTGATTTATCACTTATTATCTTATCAGCAGGAAATTCTACCCGCTTTGGCTCTAAAGCCAAAAAGCAGTGGCTTAGAATTGATGCTACACCTCTTTGGCAATTTGTTGCGAAAAGATTTACTGACCAACATCAATTTGCTGATGTAATCATCACCGCAGGGACTAAAGAGATAAGTTATATGAAAAAGCATAGCAACCATACATTTATTGTTGGAGGTTCCTCAAGACAAGAGTCTTTAAAAAATGCACTTGATCTTGTAAATACTTCTCATGTCATAGTAACTGATGTCGCAAGAGCTTGTATACCAAATGAAATGATTAAACGAATTATCAATTCAAGAAATCAAGCTGATATCATCGTTCCCTATCTTAGTGTCAGTGATACCGTTGTTTATAAAGATGAAACGATAGATAGAGATGAAGTAAGACTTATTCAAACTCCTCAACTCTCAAAAACATCTGTTTTAAAAAAGGCTTTAGAACAAAAAGAGATTTTTACAGACGATTCTAGTGCCGTAAAATCAATAGGTGGAACTGTTTTTTATGAAAAAGGCTCAATAAAAGCTAAAAAAATTACAAGATATGACGATTTAAATGCGTTAGAGTGTTTAAGTGCACCAAACAACAATACATTTGTTGGCACAGGGTTTGATGTTCATCAGTTTTGTGAAAACAAAAAGATGTATCTTGGTGGTGTAGAGATAGAGAGTCCTTTTGGATTTCTTGCACACTCAGATGGTGATGTTGCACTTCATGCACTAATAGATGCTCTTTTGGGAGCAATTGGTGCAGGTGATATCGGGGAATTATTTCCTGATAACGATGACACATATAAAGACCTTGACTCAAAAGTGATGCTCAAAGAAGTTGTTACTTTTATAAATGAGGTAGGGTTTGAAATTAACAATGTTGACTTAACCATAATGGCCCAAACGCCAAGACTCTCAACTTATAAAGATGAGATGCGACGGGTAATTGCTTCAATTTTAAAAATTGAGCCAATCAAAGTGAACATAAAAGCGACCACAACTGAGAAGTTGGGTTTTGTAGGAAGAAAAGAGGGTGTAGCGGTAGAAGCCGTAAGCTCTTTACATTATTTTAATTGGAAGAACATATGAAGATACTTATAGTAGAAAACGAACTTTATTTAGCACAAAGCATTTCAGCAAAGCTCACAGAGCTTGGTCATGTATGTGAAAGTGCATCATCTGTAAAAGATGCTATCAAAGAGGAAGAGTTTGATGCAATTTTACTCTCAACTAATATATCTGGACAAAATTTTTATCCAGTCATCGAACATTATCAAAATTCTATAGTGATATTAATGGTTTCTTATGTAAGTAACGACACCGTTTCAGGTCCATTAAAAGCTGGTGCAAATGACTATATTGTCAAACCTTTTATGATTGAAGAGTTGGTTAGAAAACTAGATCATCTTCAAGACTATATCATCTTCAAAAAAGAGAATGCTACCTATAAAAGTTACATTGATCACGTATTAAAACAAAATACCCAACATAATATTACGAGTAAAAGTACGTTACCACTTGCTATAAAAGCAAGTTATCAAAAAGTGGCTGATGCTATTGTTTTTAACTTTGCTCGAGATTATAATGAATCTTTTTCATTTATATCACTTGATGACTCTGATGCACTTTCTCAACTTAAAAAGATCCATGAAAAAGAGTTAGTGTATCTAATTGACTACCAAAACATAAAAAAGAGTGAAAAATCAAAGATTTTATCCCTTATTCAAAATCGCCGTGTTATACTCTCAACTACAGATGTCAATGAAGAGTTCGAAGAGTTCGAAGATTTGGAAGTTTTAGAGATAAAGAGTGATGACGGTGTTTTTGAAAAAGGTGATATATTATCCATCGAAAACTATGTAAAATACATCATTACGAAGTATCAAACAAAATTCCCTGACACTGAGCTGAGTAAAAAACTCGGGATATCAAGAAAAAGCTTATGGGAAAAACGAAAAAAGTATGGGATCTCAAAGAAAAAATAGAGAACTTTATTTAGATAGTGAAGCACTTGCAACACTAAGAATGTGCAAGGAGGGAATCCTCTCTCCTGTTGATAAACTTATGAACGAAAAAGAAGCTAGAGAAGTTGACGAAACAGCTACATACAAAGGCCAACACTTTCCATTTTCATTTATCTTAGCACCTAGTGGAAATCGAAATGAAGAAGTATTAATATCAGTTAAACAAGGTGATATTTTAGATATTGTAGTAAACGATGAGAAGTGTGGAGAACTCATTGTTGAAGAATCATTTAAAATCGATAGATTAAAACGTGTTGAAAAGATCTTCTCAACAACAGATACTGCAATCAAAGGTGTCGCTGATACCTTATCAAGATTGGGAAATTATGCAGTATCTGGTGAGATGAAGATAAACAGTGATGATGTAAAGTTTTATAAACAAAAAATCATAGAGCAAAAAGAGTTGCTTGGTGCAAAAGATGCTACTGCTATTATGCTTTCTGCTAAACCATTTCATAGAGCGCATGAACGTATGATTCGGATTGCATTAGAAAAAAGTGATTTATTGGTACTATTTTTACTCAAACCTTATAACCAAGACCTCTTCACTTATGAGCTTAGACATAAAACCTTAAAATACTTTATCGATAATTTTTTACCTAAAAATCGTGTTATCATTGTACCATTTGAAAATACATATCTCTTTGCAGGATTAGATAGTATTGTTCTTGATTCAATTACCGCTAGAAACTATGGATGTAATACTATAGCAATTGGTCAAAATCATAAAGGCATTGGTATGTATTATGATAGTAGTGGTACAAAATCAATCGGCGATTATTTCAAAGAATTAAACATCGGTATAAATATGGATATTGTCAGTGAATTTGTCTACTGTAATGAATGTAAAACACTTGTAAGTACAAGATCTTGTCCACATGGAAGACACCACCATATTTCTTATAATACAGAACTTATTTATGAACTTTTTAAAGTAGGTGTCTTACCACCAGCGGTATTGGTACGAAAAGAGATCTCGGCAATTGTACTGAGTGCACTTTTTGAAAATAGATTTGATGGATTATATGGTAAATTTACAAACTTTTTTCCTGGCACTGGTCTTATAGAAGAGATGAATGAGGAGCAGTTTTACATGCAGATCATAAACCTTCATCAAACTGTCTCTCTCACATAAAAGGAATTTAATGCGTAGACTTTTTTTAACATTTTTTTATAGTGGATTATTACCCAAAGCCCCTGGTACTTGGGGTACGATTGCTGGTGCAATCTTAGGAATAGGTATACTTCAATATTTAGGTCTTGAGACACTATTTCTCTCTATGGTGCTCATTACTATAGTCGCAATCAAAGAGATAGATAAAGAAGAAGCCCAGTCAGGTATTCATGATGCAAGTGAAATCGTTATAGATGAAGTTGCTGGAATTTGGCTTGCAATGGCTATGAGTGGAGCAACTATGACACAAATCGTGTTAAGTATAATTTTCTTTAGAGTTTTTGATATCTGGAAACCTTCAGTCATTGGTCGAATTGATCGTGAAGTTAAAGGAGGACTTGGTGTTATGGGAGATGATCTTCTTGCTGGTGTTTTTGCAGGTATCGCATCTGCTGGAGTCTATCAAGCTTTGGGATATTTGAATTTAGTATAACTACACATCTGCTACACACAATTTTATTATGATATCACAAAGGAAAAGTGATGAAAATACTACTTCTTGAAGATGACCCTATACTCTCCGATATCATATACGATCATTTGGATGAGTATGGATATGAAGTCACACTATGTAGTGATGGTGAAGAAGCTTTAGAACAAATTGATGAAAAAAACTTTGATCTTTTTTTATTTGATATCAACGTACCTATGAAAAGTGGTATAGAGGTTTTAAAAACAGCTAGAAGTTACCATAAAAATACGCCTACTATTCTTATCACCGCTTATCAAGATATAAATCATCTAAAAAGTGGTTTTATTGCTGGATGTGATGACTATATCAAAAAACCATTTGAGCTTGAAGAGCTAGATCAAAGAATTGAAAATATCAAAAGAAAATTTAATATTGAAACGGACCAAAGTCTTGAAATAGATAAAGATCTATTTTTTAACTATGATAAACATACACTAAAGCAAGGAAATATTTTTCATAAACTCTCACTCAAAGAGTGTCAAATTCTCAACTACTTTATCAATAATCAAAAACGACTTATTTCAAATGAAGAGTTGATGCAAAATGTTTGGGAGTTTGATGAAATGCCTAGTGATGCAACATTAAGAGTATATATTAAAAATCTCCGAATTATCTTAGGTGCCCAAAAAATTCAAACCATCCGTGGATTAGGATATAGCTTTGAATAAAGCAGAAAAGCAAGCACTATGGAGTTTTATAATTATCTACACTTTTTCATCATTACTTTTGATGTCCATTATCGCTGTACTTTACTATAACAAAGAAGTAGCTAGTGAAAAAAGTATATGTAAAAAAGATCTACAAGAAACTATTATGGATGTTGAAATCACACTCTTAAAAGCACAAATGGAAGGTAAAACATTTCTTTTTTGTCCCATAGATTATTTTCTTCAAGTAGGACTATATGATGATAATGGTGAAAAAATTGCCTCAAATCTTGAATATAATGATATAGATTTTAACACGGCAATGAGTATTAAAAAAAAGCGCATACAACAGGTTAAAAAATTAAGTACCCCTATCCAAAACGTAAGTTATATCATTGCTGAAGACACGAGTATGCCCACAAATATTGGACAATTAAAATATCTTATCTATCTCACTATCTTTATATCTTCAATATTTATCGCTTTTATTGGATATCTACTAAGCCGTCTTCTTCTAAAACCTGTTGATGAAAAATTTGCACAAATTGACCGTTTTATTAAAGATAGTGCCCATGAGATTAACACACCAGTTACAGCACTTTTGATGAGTGTTTCAGCTTTGAAAAAAAAGGGGTATGCTGAAGAAAAACTATTAAGACATATCTCAATAAGCTCTAAACAAATTTCAGATATTTACAATACACTCTCACATGTTGCTTTTAGTGATATTAAAGATCGAGATACGGTTGTAAAATTTGATCTTAAAAAAGAGGTATTAAAAAGTACCACTTTTTATAAAGAGATAGCAGAAGCTAAAAAAGTAAAAATTGTAGCTAATTTAAAATCTATATATATCAACATGGATAAAGAGAGTGTCAATAAACTTATCAATAATCTCCTCTCAAACGCTATCAAATATAGCTATCATAGTAAAACAGTTTTAATAGAGTTACATGACAATAAACTTTTGATTAAAGATGAAGGTATCGGCATCAGTGAAGAGAACCAACAAGAAATACTCAAACGCTACAAAAGAGGAACAGATCTCATTGGTGGATTTGGTATAGGATTAGATATCGTAAATTCTATCTGCATGCAATATGATATCAAACTTAGTATTGACTCTGAAATTGGGAAAGGGAGCACCTTTACACTAGATTTCTCCCAAATAGTCTGATTTACTCTTTAACCATCCCAGCTTCCACTAAAAACGGTGACCTTATATAGTCAATTTTTTTTATTCTATCATATTTGGCAAAAGAGAGATAAAGAATATCTTTTGCACGCGTAAGCGCTACATAAAAAAGACGTCGCTCCTCTTCTATATCTCCACCATTTTTACTCATAAGTTTTCTATTTGGAAATCTTCCATCCATCAAATCTACAATATAAACCTCTTTAAACTCCAACCCTTTACTGGCATGAATACTTAAAAGATTAACACCCTCACCTTCACTAAGCTCTCCTCCACCTAAAGTCAATGCGTTGATAAAACGGTATTTATCACTATAGGGACGCGTAAGGTCTTGAAGTAAAAGTGCTTTTCTACGAATATTTACAAGTGCCTCTTTTTTAAGAGACTCATCCAAAGAGGCATCTTTCCTTGTAGCTCTTTGTGTGGCTAATCTTTGTGAAATCAATTCAAAAAGTTTTGAGTTGATAATATTTCTAACAATCGCTGATGGAGATTCTAAATGCATAGTTGAATTCACATAAACATAAAAAGCATGGAGATAAGTTGCTAAATCTTTATTAATCTTAGCATGTTTTAAAATAGGGTTTTTCAAAAACTTTTCATCAAAACCCAGTTTTCTAAAACGTGCAACACTTTCCTCTTCAATAATCTCATCAAAAAGTCCAAGTTGATGATTTACAATCCCTCTTTTAAATGGGTTTTTTTTCTCTTTAGGGTTTAACACACCTTCCAAAATATTGCCATCACCTACTTTATAAAATGCATCAAAAAGATCTTTAGCAAATACACCCCCTACTCCTTTTGCATACTCAAAGATATGGATAAAACTCATCAAATCTCTAGGATTGATCAATATAGTAAACATATCAAGCATCGCTTTAACCTCTTTAGCATCAAAAAAGCTTGTTCCACCTTTTCTTTTACATGCAATCCCAAGCTCTCTTAAGTGTGCCTCAATACCATCTGCACTAGAATTATTTCTAAAAATTACAGCGATATCTTCATAAGGTGTTTTAGTATCTTTAATTTTAAGTGCTATAGAGGTATATTGTTCAAATAACTCTTCAAAAATCATCAATTTTGGTGGCGTAAAATCACCCTTACGTGTCACTTCCAGTTTCTTAGGATAGATTCTTGGGTTTTGTTTGATTACTTTATTTGCCAATGAAAGAATAGGCTCACTTGATCTATAATTCTTATTGAGTGAAAAGACTTGTGCATTTTCAAATCTATCAGCAAATGAACCAATGATTGTAATATCTGCACCATTAAATCCATAAATACTCTGATCATAATCTCCAACGCAAAACAGTGATTCTCTTTTAAAACCATTAATAAGTGACCCTTGAAGTTGATTGGTATCTTGATATTCATCTACTAAAATCTCTTGAAATTTTACATCATGTTCATCAAGATAAGTTCTAAAATTGATCAAAAGATCATTAAAATCAACATATCCAAATCGCTCTTTAAGTTCTTGAAATTCAGCATATACATCTTCATACACCTCTTCAAAAGGTTCATGATCAGCATTTTGTTCAGTGATCCACTTTCCAAAACTTAAATCAGAAACCATGTTTTGATATAAAGAGTGTAAATCATAAAGATACCCAGCTGAGTATGCCGACGCACTTGCATCGATATAGGAAAAGTTTCGTTTTTCAGTAATACTTCTAAGCACCATTTTAAGCTCTTTAGGCTGCTTAAGTACAATCTTTCTTCCACTCTCTTTTAAAAGACGATAACTCACAGCATGAAAGGTACCAGATTGAATCTTTTTAGCTACTTTTTCATCAAAGTTGCGTGCTACCCTTTCGATCATTTCTTGAGATGCTTTGTTAGTAAAGGTTAAAAGTAGTAAATCCTCTGGATTAATTCCTTTATTTAACAAATAACCGATACGAGAAACAATTGTAGAAGTTTTTCCCGTACCTGCCGAAGCAATAATAAGATTATTTCCATAACTGGCAGTAGCAGCTTTATACTGCTCATCATTTAGTTTAGATAAAGGCATTTATACGATCATTGATTGATAAACTTAAGTATCTCTTCTTCAATACTCTCTTTTTCTACAATTTTATCATGAAGCACTTTTTTATCAAACAGTACTGACACTGATGGTGTAATCTCAATATTTAAAGCTTTAGAAATAGACTCTAATGCCTCAAGATCACTATACTTTTTATCATCTTTGTTAAGAGCATTTAGCATCGTTGGAGCAAATTTTGTCCACTCTGCAGTTGAACAGATCACATTTTTAAGATCTTCTGTTTTAAGTGTTTCATCTGCTTTAAGACATGTTGCCGTATGCGGATCCATGATATAACCATTGTCTGCATATTTTTTAATGATCTCTTGTCCATAAGCATCATCACAAAAAACAGCATCAAAATCCTCTTGAAGCGCTTCTAATTCAGTTTTAGTAAGTTCATAATGATTTTCTTTATTTAAACTACTCATAAAGTCTTTAGTTCTTTGTGCACCAAATTTATCAAAAAGTACCCGCTCTACATTTGATGATTTTAAGATATCCATAGCGGGAGAATTTGTCAAAATCAACTTCCTATCTCGAATATCATATTTACCTTTTAAAATCAAATCTGTTAATACATTGTTTGCATTTGAAGCAATTAAAATTTTTGCTATTGGAAGTCCCATTTTTTTAGCATAATACGCACCAAGTGCATTCCCAAAATTTCCACTTGGAACGGTAATATAAATTTTTTCGCCCTCTTTAATTTCACCTTGATTTAAAAGTGAAAAATAACTTTTGATATGGTACACAATTTGAAGAATAATACGACCAAAATTTACTGAATTTGCAGCAGAAAGTGAAATATGGTTTTTTTGAAGTTCCTCTTTAAATGTATTAGAAGCTAAAAGGGTTTTTAATGCACTTTGAGCATCATCAAAATTACCGTGAATACCTATTACTTTAAGGTTTTTACCCTCTTCTGTAACCATTTGAAGTCTTTGTACATCACTCGTTCCACCATCAGGATACAGACATACCACTTGGATATTTTCCTTATTTGCAAATGTGTCCAAAGTTGCAGGACCAGTGTCTCCACTCGTAGCTGCTAAAATCAGATATTTTTTACCACTTTTTTTTGCCAAATCTGATAATATATGTCCAAAAGGTTGTAATGCCATATCTTTAAATGCACGTGTTGGACCGTGGTAAAGTTCATTGACAAAAAGATCTTCTGCTATTTTAACTACAGGTGTAGTATCAGCAACATTATCAAATCTATCATATAGTGCAAGTGCCTCTTGTAATACTTCATCTTTAATATCAATTTCAAACATTTTCAAAATTTTATAGGCAAGATCTTTATATGATAAGTCATGATTATTTGCAATAAATTCAGCCTCTAATTTAGGAAGTGTTTTAGGAATATAAAGTCCTCCAAAACTTGCACTTGGGTTGAGTAATGCATATGAAAAAGCAACCTCTGTATCAAATCCAGCTTCATTTCCTCGAGTCTCTATAAAATTCAATTTTTATCCTTCGTTCATTTAAATTACGCTAACGCTAAAATCTTAAAATTTTAAGATTTTAGCGAAAGACTTATACATAGATAAACTATGCTTTTTTAATCTTTTTTCTTAATGACAGTACCAATACCATCAGTAGTAAAAAGCTCAAGTAACATTGAGTGCTCCACGCGGCCATCAATTATATGTGCTTTTTCAACACCACCATTAATCGATTCCAAACAAGCATCAACTTTTGGAATCATACCACCTAGTATCGTTCCATCTTTCATCAATATATCAATTTCTCTTCTAAAAAGTGTTGAGATAAGGCTTTTATCTTTATCTAAAACTCCAGCAGTATCTGTCATAAATACAACTTTTTTTGCATTGAGTGCCACAGCTATTTTACTTGCAGCTAAATCTGCATTGATATTAAACCCAATATCTCCCACTTTTTCACCTGAAGCTATTGGTGCAATTACAGGTATAAACTTTTCATCAATTAAATTTTGAAGCACTTGTTCATCAACGTTAGTGATATTACCTGTGTATCCAAACTTTTCACTATCTTTAGCTTCAGCATCAATAAAATTCGCATCTTTACCGCTAATTCCTATTGCTTTTGCACCATGATGGTTTAGCATTGAAGTAATCTCTTTATTAATAGAACCACTAAGAATCATCTCAACAACTTCCATGTTTTCACGACTTGTGACTCTCTGCCCATCTTTGAATTCAGTTTCAATGCCCAGTTTTTCGAGCATATCATTTATCTTTTTTCCACCACCGTGTACAATCACAGGTTTGACACCTACAAGATATAAAAGGGCAATATCTTTAGCAAATTTCTCTTTTAAAATAGGATCAATTTGCGCAGCGCCACCATACTTAATAACGACTATCTGATCACGAAACATTTTAATAAATGGAAAAGCATCAATAAGGGTTTTTGCTATTTGGATTTTTTCTTGCATGTTGAGAGCCTATATATAAAAATTTAAGTGATTTTACCAAAATCTTTTATATATTTGTTTACACGCTCATAAATATATGGCTCTAATGTTAAATTTAACTCTAAAATAGAGAGATCTATTCGAAAATTTTCCATCTTTACTGCATCTTTTTCAGTTGTTAAAATTGAATCAGCACTATACTTTCTTAAAATAGACTCAAGTTCATTACCACTATAGTGATAATGATCTGGATAATAAACTTTTTCAATAAAACTTGGTAAATACTTATCAAGTCTTTGCGGTTTCGAAATTGCAGTTACTAAAACCATACGTTCAGTTGGATCCTTAATCTCTACAGTTCTATAAAAGTCCTTATCTTCTATAGCCACTAAATCTGCCTTCTTATACAGACTTGATAATTCTCTATAAGGTCCACTTGGTAAACAGAAGTTATTTGGCATCGGAAGTGCAGGTTTGAGTAAAATATCTAATTTCTTTATCCCTGATTTTGAGAATCCATCATCAAGTATAATTACTTTAGCACCAAGAGATTTTGCTTTTAAAATACCTTCTACTCTATCAGCACCAACAATGACTGTAGCTTGTGGAAGCATTTTTGCCATAAGCATCGCTTCATCACCACTTTTGGAAACTGTACTTGTAATAACACCATATTGGCTTACAACAGATACTCCCGTTCCCTCTCTTTTATAGCCTCTTAAAACAATAGCAACATTATCAAGTTGGCTTGCCAAAGCAATTGTAAAAGGAGTTTTACCACTACCACCAACAATTAAATTACCAACACTAATGATGGGAATACCATAATTTTTAGCAGTTGCCAATAATCTCTTTAGATATACAATTAAACAATATAAAAGAGATAAGGGTAAAAGGAGATAGGAGACTATCTTTTGCAGGAAATTTGGGCTAAAGAGATATCTCTCTACCCAAAAATAAAGTTGTTCTTTCACACTCGGCTAGCCGCTATCTCTTTAATAGTTTTACAAACATAATTTACATCATCATCACTCATACCTGCATAATTTGGGATTGAAAGAATCTGTTGATAATTTGTCAAAGCCACTGGAAAATCATTAACACGAAGTGAATATTTTTGTTTATAATAAGTCAAAAGATGTAAAGGGACATAATGCAATCCTGTATAGATACCTTTCTCTTTAAGCGCTCTTGCAAAATCATCCCGATTTTTATCAACTTTTATAATATAAAGTCCATAGATATGATCTCTAATTTTTTTAGGAATACTTACATGTTGAAGACCAGAAAGTTCTTTATCATATATTTTTGCAATAGTTTGTCTTCTTTTAATATGTTCATCTGCCTTTTGAAGCTGTGCTATTGCATAAGCAGCATCTAGTTCACTTGTATCATATTTAATACCGATATCTACAAC
>JADGDK010000064.1 GCA_016744895.1 Campylobacterales bacterium
AAGTGGGGGTACTTTTACAGGAATTGTATTAAGTCTATAATATAGATCTTCACGAAACTCTTTATTTTCTATCTGCTCTAAGATATTTGCATTGGTTGCTGATACAATTCGAACATCTATTTTTATTGCTTTTGTACCACCAACTCGATAAATCTCATGTTCTTGTAAAACCCTAAGAAGTTTAGCTTGTAAAGATAAGGGCATCTCACCAATTTCATCAAGAAATAATGTTCCTTTATTGGCAGTTTCAAAATAGCCTTTTTTCATAGCAGTTGCATCTGTAAATGCACCTTTTTCATATCCAAAAAGTTCACTTTCTAAAAGATTATCAGGAATTGCAGCCATGTTGATTGGGATAAATGGTTGCGCATATCGTGGTGACTTATAATGTACCTCTTTAGCAAATAACTCTTTACCAACACCACTATCACCAAGGATCATGACTGATGCATCTGTCTTTGCAGCTTTATCTATAAGCTTTAAAATTTTATCTAATTTTTCAGAGTTTCCATAAAAATGTTTTCTTCTATCACTTTCAGGCTGACGTCTTTCTATTTTATTTGATCTTGTATCTGGCAAACCAACTCTTCTCTCTTTGCCTCGATAACGACGAGCAAGTTCAGTTTCTACTTTGACAACTTCTGCACTTCGCTTAATAGCTTCTACTAAAGTCTCTATTTCAAAAGGTTTAGTTAAAAAGTCTTTGACTCCTAACCGCATAGATTCAACTGCACGGTGAAGTGTAGCATTTCCAGTGATAATAATAAAGTCACACTTAAAATCAATCTGCTTAATAAACTCAATTCCATCTATCTTTGGCATATTAATGTCTGTAACAATTAATTCATAACTAGAATCAAGTTTTTTTAATGCATCAGTTGCATTTTTAAATGTAGTTATATCAAACTCTTCATACTCAGCAAGTGCAATCTCCAGAGATTTTCTCATGCTTATATCATCTTCAACAATTGCAATTTTCAACACATTACCTTAAATATATTTTATTAATATTTTATCTAATAACTGATTAAGATATCTTTGTGTATAACTACACTTTTAAAGGCAATTATATGAAAAAATTTACCGATATCCTCTTTTGGATAATAATAGTTTCCATAGGAATTTATATACTCTATCAAAAAGGTTATATACTCAAAAACTATGAAGATATTTCAGCTCAAAATGCATATAACAGAATGTTAGTAGATACAAACATCACTCTTATAGATGTGAGGACTATCGAAGAGATAAAAAAAGATGGATCTATCAAAAATCATATCTTAGTTCCTGTTCAGATACTCGAACGTAATCTTGATAAACTAGAACCATACAAAAAAACTAAAATATATGTCTATTGTCGAAGTGGAAATCGTAGTATTACCGCGTCAAGGATACTCTCAAATGCTGGATTTAAGAGTTATAATATCCTTGGTGGAATTAATGAGTGGAAAAAACAAAAGCTACCCTTAAAGTAGCTTTTACTTACTAACTATCTTCTAAAAGTTCATCCTCATCTTCTTTTGGTTTATCCTCTTTAGGACATCTCGCGATACTTGCAACTGCTTCTTCACTCTCAACTCTGACAACAATTACGCCACTAGTATTTCGTCCAGCTTTTCGAATACTCTGCATATCAACTCTAATCATTTTACCACTTGAAGTAAGAATCATAAGATCTTTCTCTTCATCTACAAGTACAACACCTACAAGATCTTTAGTTTTTGGTGTAAGTTTCATAGCAATCACACCTTTACCAGCTCGTTTTTGCTCACGATACTCATCAGCCGTTGTGCGTTTTCCAATTCCTTTTGCACTTAAGGTTAAGAGTTCTTGTTGATCATCTTGAATGACGATAGCACCAACAACTTCATCACCCTCTTGCTTAAACTTGATAGCAGTAACCCCTCGGGCAGTTCTACCAATCTCTCTTGCATCTTCTTTTACAAAACGGATACACATACCTTTTTTAGTAACTGCAAAAAGATATTTATGTTTATCTTCAACAATCATAGCATCTACTAATTCATCATTATCATTAAGTGTAATTGCTCTTACACCTACAGATCTAATGTTCTTAAATTCGTTAAGATTTGTTCTTTTTACGATACCTTTTTTAGTAAAGAATGCTAACGATTTTGACACATCAAAATCTGTAGTTGGGATAATTGACCGAATCGTTTCATTTGGCTGAAGATTAATCAAGTTGACTACTGCTTTACCTTTAGCTGTTCTACTTCCCTCTGGAATTCTATATACTTTTAGCCAATATAATTGTCCAAAATTAGTAACGAACATTAATGTGTCATGCGTATTTGAAGTAAAGAAATTTTCAATGAAATCATCTTCATAAGTTGTTAAAGCAGTTTTGCCTTTTCCACCCCTATGCTGTTTTTCATACTGTTTTAATGCAACTCTTTTGATATAACCACGATGTGTGATAGTCACAACCATTGGTTCATTTGGAATAAGGTCTTCAATATCAATTTCATCATAATCTTCAACTATCTCTGTACGTCTAGGATTACTAAACTTAGCTTGAATTTCAACAAGTTCTTCTTTGATCAAATCATTTAAAAGCTCTTCACTTTTTAAAATTGCACCTAATCTCTCAATCTCTTTCATAAGTTCTGCAAGCTCTGCTTCAATCTTATCACGCTCTAATCCAGTAAGACGATTTAGCTTCATATCCAATATTGCAGAAGCTTGAACCTCAGAGAGCCCAAATTTGGACATTAATGCTTCTCTTGCATCTGGTGTATCTTTGCTTGCTCTAATAACCTTAATCACTTCATCAATATTATCAAGAGCAATTTTAAGACCCTCTAAGATATGTGCTCTAGCCTTTGCTTTTTCAAGTTCAAATATGGTTCTTCGAATAATGACTGTTTTTCTATGTGATAAAAAAAGATCAAGAAGTTCTTTTAAATTAAAAACTTTTGGTTCTTTATTATAAATTGCTAATAATATGACACCAAAAGTCATCTGCATAGAAGTAGACTTATAAAGATTGTTCAACACAATTTCACTCATCGCATCACGCTTAAGTTCAATCACTACCCGCATACCTTCACGGTCTGATTCATCTCTAATTTCGCTAATACCCTCGATCTGCTTGTCTCTTACAAGGTTTGCAGTATTTTCAATCAGTTTTGCTTTGTTGACTTGATAAGGCAATTCATCTATGACAATAACATCTTTTGATTTTTTAGTCTCTATATGTGTTTTTGCTCGAATCTTAACACGTCCACGACCCGTACTATAAGCATCTCGAATACCTTGTTTTCCATAGATAATACCACCCGTTGGAAAATCTGGACCTTTAACATGTTCAGTTAATTCATCTATCGTGATATCTTTGTTATCAAGTAAATCTAATAAAGCACCAATAAGTTCATCCATGTTATGCGGAGGGATATTTGTTGCCATACCAACGGCAATACCACTTGAACCATTAAGCAATAAATTTGGTACACGCGCAGGTAAAACATCTGGTTCACTCATAGAGTCATCATAGTTTGGTACAAAATCAACGGTATCTTTGTCTAAATCTCTCAAAAGCTCTTCTGAAAGTGTCGTCATTCTCGCTTCTGTATAACGCATTGCTGCTGCGTTATCACCATCAACGGAACCAAAGTTTCCTTGACCATCCACTAAAGGATGTCTCATTGAAAATGGTTGCGCCATTCTTACAAGTGCATCATACACTGAATTATCACCATGCGGATGATACTTACCGATCACATCACCAACAATTCTTGCTGATTTTTTATAAGGTGAGCGTGAACTGATACTGAGATCATTCATTGCATATAAAATTCTTCTATGGACAGGTTTAAGTCCATCTCTAGCATCTGGTAGTGCTCTACCTATAATAACACTCATAGAGTAGTCAAGATAGCTTGCTTTCATGGAGTCTTCTATATTTATATTTTCTATATTTCCGTCATCTTCAAAGAGGTTGTCAGCCATGGGATTTTCCTTAGCAATTTAGTATTAGTTTTATTTTACCTAAAGGTTACTTATTCCTCTCTGGCATCTGCCAATGTAAGCGCGAATAAGGGATTTACAGCATTTTTTAAAAGCGTATTTTTTGCTTCATTTATCGTCATTGTAGAAGTGACAATATCATCCACCAAGATAGCATCAATATCACTCTTATATGAATAAGAAAACCGCCTAGGATTTTGCAATCTATACTCAAGACTACGACCAGAATATGTAATATTATTTTGAGCTCGAAGTGATGCAAAAAGGGGCACAATATCTTTTGATTTGAGTGCTTTAGTTAATACAGCAGTATGTGAATATCCATTTTTAACATGATCATCGATAGCAATCGCATAAACAGGGTTTATAAAGCTAAATGCATTAGCAAAGCGTTTAAATGCAAGCTGTGCTAAAATCGTATATATAGCTGAGCCTATGTGTGTATGTTTGGTTGTTAAAAGATCTTCTATCTCATGATAATGATAAAAGCTGTAAATCTTAAAACCATCCGCTAAAGTACGCTCCGATAACTTAGGTTCAAGGAAACTGTTTTGACATGATTTGCAAATAAGTTTGAGGGAGTATTGTTTACAGAGAATACATTTCATCTGTGAAGTATAGCATAAGGGAAACCCCTTATGCTATGAAGTCTATTAAATAATGATTATCTAGCAGATTTACATTTAGTTTCTACCCATTTAAGAGCTGAATCAGAAACTTTAACTTTTTTTGTTACTGTTTGGTAAGTAGCAGGAATTGGTGTAACTTTTGTACTTGCTGGAGTTTTAACAACTTTAGCAGTTACAGTTTTATATACCGCTGGTACTGGGATAGATTTTGTAGTAGCTGGTGTAGCAACAACTTTTCTAGTTACAGTTTTATATACCGCTGGTACTGGAACAGATTTTGTAGTAGCTGGTGTTTTAAGAACTTTTTTTGTTACAGTTCTATATTGTGCTGGAGTCTCAATAAGACACATAGTACCACAATCTCCACCTACACAGTTTGATTTTTTCCAATCAGTTGAAGCTTCTTTTACAAGAATTTTCTCTGATGCTGTACCATAAGTAGCAGGAACTTTTACAAGTCTCTCACTTGCTTCTTTTACAAGTACTTTCTCTGTCACAGTTTTGTATGTTGCAGGAATTGTAACAAGTCTTTCGCTTGCTTCTTTTACAAGTACTTTACTAGTTTGCTTACCATAAGTTGCTGGTATAATTGCAACTCTTTCAGATGCTTCTGTTCTTAGTAATTTCTCAGTTTGAGTCTCATATTTTGCAGGAATTAAAACTTTTTTATAACATTTACCTGGCTCTGCATTTGGCGGATATGGACTATTTGCACCTGCAACATTTTTAGTTACAGTAACAACTTTTGCAGATTTACTTCTTGCAGCAGCTAATTCAGCTTGAAGATTCTTGATCTCAGCATCTCTATTGTCTACTACTTTTTGAACTACGGGTGCTTTAGCAGTTTTACAAACCTTCTTCTCCGCACAACCACTAAAAGCTACAGCTAATACTGCGGCACATATAACAGAATTCTTAAAAATTCTCATAACTTACTCCTTAATTTTTTGTAATACGAATTGATTATAACTAAATATAATTAATTTAACGAACCAAAAAACAAGTATTATTAATTATTTATTTAATTTTTTATTCATAGAATAAACACTCATATGAAAATTAATTTTGAGTAAGTTATTTTCTGAAGAGATAGTTATAGGAAAATTAATCTTTGCAAGACCTTCATAATTATTTAAATCCTTTACAAAATTGTAAAATCGTTTTGGATTTTTTGCTTGGATACTTGCATTAAACTGATACACTTTTAAAGCAGTACTATTAAAATCACTATTTATTTTAGTTAGATTTACATCATCAAAATAATTTTTTGAAAATATTTCAAATTCAGTTGTATTAAACTCTTGTGAAAATATATTTATAATCTTTTTATTTTCTTTTTTAACTACCTCTAATTGAGATACAAGACCTTTTTCTTCTGTTTGAAGTTTCTCATACTGTTGTATATTTGAGTTATACTCTGCTTTTGCACTTTTATATCCCTTGATCTGTGGTATCACAAATAAAAAGACAAATGCAAAGACAACAATAAGAAAAATAAGTAGATAAATTAAAAACTTAATTGTTGAATCAACATTACCTTTAATCATCTTTTAAACCTCTATTTCTTTGCATGTTGTTTTTAGATATAAATTGAAAAAAACCTCTTTTATTTGTAGAAAAACTCACTCTACTCTCATCAAAAATTGATTTAAGAGGGGGTTCTAATAAAAGCGAGTAAGACTCTTTAGATATGGTATACCCTTTTAACATTAAAGAGTCCTTTTCCATTAAGACATCTGTTAAAGTTATTTGATCAGGGACAAGATCAAAAAGATTTTTTACACTCTCTTTCATAATAAGGTTAGAATTTGTCACTTCATCATAAAGTTCTTTTTGCATACTCGTTATCTGGACATCACTTTTAAGACTTTGAACTTTTCTTCCTAATGTTTTATTATCTTGGTGGCTCTGGTCAAGCATTTTAATATAAAAAGAAGATTTGTAATTTACATATATGCCAAATCCTACTAATCCTATTGACATAATCACAATAAAAATAATCCATAAAGATGACATATCATCTAATAGTTTTTTCTTTCGAGGCTTAATAAAACTACGCATGGCTTAAAACCTCTTCTTCTGAAATTTCTAAAACAAAGTCTAAAATATTAATATTTTCTGCACTTGTATCTAGTAGCAATTCATTCTCAATATGGCGAATGACTTCCTCATTCATACCAGCATCATCATAAATTTTTGCCTTTGAGATAAAAGCACTATCATAAAGATCACTATAATAAAACTCTTTTAAAGATGCATCAAGATATTTTACCAAACGTGCATCTTGTTGGGATAAACGACTTTGTAATTCTTCGTCATCAAACTCTGAGCCATCATCAAGATCTTGCATCTCCTCTAAGTCAGAATCACCTTCATCATCAAACTCTTCAAATAGCTCATCTTCTAAATTGATATCACTAGAATTGTCTACATTTTCAAAATCTTCATGAAGTAGATTTTCTTCTTTAGCAATATTAAAGAAAGAGCCATATAAAAGTTTTTTTCCTTGCTTTATCATGATTGTCAATCCGTTATGAGTATTAAGTATATAGAGTTTAACTTCATCATTATCTATCTCTTTTTTAGCAAAGTTATTTAAAATTAAAAATGGTGAAAAAATAAAATCCAATCCCACCTTTTGAAAAATTTTATCAACCCATTGTATATCAATAAGCGATGCATATATCGTAAATTCTTTGTCAATACAAATACTTTTTACATTTTTTTTATCTACACCAAACTTTTCATATGCTCCAGTATTACACCCTGCAATGACACCTTGACCTAATGTATTTAAAAATAGTGCTACATAAGTTTGCTCATGCTCTTGTTGCAAAGCATTTAAATAATTAATAACTTCTGAACTCAATTGATCTTTGGATTTAATATCAAATGATTTTTTTGCTCGGTAGGTTACTTTAGAATTTTTTATTTTTTTAACATATACTTTACAACTGTTTTCAAGAAGAGCCACACCCACAAACTGAATAATAAAGCGTTTTTTTACAGAACTAAGCAAACCCATTTTACTCCTTGCACAACGGATGTGCTTTTTGATAATTTTTCATCTTCAAAGAACTACTAAGTTTTGTATATATCTGTGTTGTCTCCAACGATGAATGCCCTAAAAGCTCACTTACATCTGTGATACGTGCACCTGCATTTAACAAATCCGTTGCAAAAGAGTGGCGAAGCTGATGCGGAGTAGCTTTGATACCTATCTTTTTAAACACTTTGGACAACTTATATCTTAGTTTATTCTCACTCAACTTTACTCTATCATTCTCAAAAATATAAACATTAGGTTTCCATTTTTTAAGATAATTATCAAGCTCAATTACCACTTCGTCTAATAGAGGAATTTCCCTGATTTTATCACCTTTTCCATTAATCCTCACCCAACTATTTTGAATATCTTTAATTTTTAAATTTGAAAGTTCACTAAGTCTCAAACCAAGCGTATACAGTAAAAGTACCATCAACTTATCATCACTATCGCATCCGTTTAATGCCTCAAAAATATAATTTGATGCTACAGGTTTAGGAAGAGTCTTTGAAATTTTAATATTTTCATCATTTTTAAGATGTATATTTATATTTTGATCTTTTAGATAATGTGTAAATGAACGAAAGATTGAAACTTTTTTATAAATAGTTTTTTTATTTTTTCCAATAAGTTTTATACGATAAGGAATTAAATCAAGTTCATAAGTATCATCCAAAAACTCTATACCAACATATTCAATTGCTTCAAAAAGATTAAGTTTATAAGTTTTTATAGTATTTGGACTATATTTTTGTAC
Source organism: Campylobacterales bacterium (assembly GCA_016744895.1). Taxonomy (GTDB): domain Bacteria; phylum Campylobacterota; class Campylobacteria; order Campylobacterales; family QNZT01; genus SZUA-1433. Next base: position 8,420 of record JADGDK010000064.1, read on the forward strand.
ATGAAGTAAAAAATGCAGGTAAGATTCTATCTTCTCCTTAAAAAAGCTCTTCATAAATCTTTTTAAACTTATTATACTGTGTTGTACATGCCTCATAAAGTTCACGATCAGTCATTACAGTGGGTGCTAATTTATCATAACGTTCAAGCTGAATCTCACAATAAAACTTGATTTTTATTTTATCTGCTTCAGAAAAGTTTCCTTTTGCACTTAACTTTTCTATCTTTTTAATATAACGTTTAGAATCTTCAATATAGTCTAACAATTTTGCAGAAATTTTACTCTGAGCTAAAATTGAAAAAGCCATTTTATTATAAGGATCTAATTCAAATGCCTCTTTTGCTAACACTCTAGCCTCTTTATACTCACCCATAAAATATTTCATACGTGCTTTTAAAGAAAGTTTATATGAATCACTAAACCCAAATAAAAATAATCCCATAACAACAACAAAAATTAAAATTGCAGTAAAAAGTTTTTTAAACATACGTTAACAACCTTTGTTTAATCTCAGCTTTTGCATCTTCTTTTTCCAGTGTTGTAACCTTAAAAGGTTCACTAGCATAAAAATCAAGTGTACTAAAAGGTTTTGGAATTATAAATTTATCCCAACTTTTCATCTCCCAGTATGAAGATGCAGTATAGTTAAATGTCACAATTTCCAAATCTTTTTTTTGTGCAATTGAAACAATTCCATCAGCGATACTATGACGAGGACCTTTAGGTCCATCAGGAGTAATTGCAATACACTGACCTAAATCAATCTTTTTAAAACTCTCTTTCAAAGCTTTTATCCCCCCTCTAGTAGAGGAGCCTCGAATTGTATCAAAACCAAAGAAACTCATACTTTTTGCAATCATTTCACCATCGAAATGATCACTAATCATGAGTGACATTTTAACATCTTTTATCATTTTTTTATACAAGAAAGGATTCATTAATATCTCACCATGCCAAAATGCCACCAAAAAAGGAGCTTTTGGAAGCGTGTTTGGTAGATGAAATCTTTTTTTACATGTAAGATATAACAGTCGTATCAAAATATAAGCAACAGGCGGAAGAAGCAGTAAAGAGAGCGCTCTTTTCCGCACTTTAGTGAACAACTTCCCCATAAAGTACCATCCTTTTTGGATTTGTGATCTTTACAGAGGCTGTTTGCCCAAGTAACTCTTCACTACCTTGTACCTGAATCATAAAACCATTGTCACTTCGTCCGGCAACACCACCGCCACTTCTTAACTCTTCAAAATAAACGTCAAATACTTTACCCATTTGAGCTTCAGATATCTCATCCAAAATCTCTGTATGTCTCGCTTGAAGCTCAGTAAGTCTTCGAGATGCTATATCAGAATCTACCTGCACCATATCAGCTGCTTTAGTTAATGGTCTTGGTGAGTATTTAAAACTAAACATTTGTTCAAATCGAACTTTGTTTACAACATCTAAAGTCTCTTCATAGTCCTCTTCACTCTCACCAGGAAATGCAATAATTGCATCTGTACTGATACGAACATCAGGAACCATTTTTCGAAGTTTCTCTGCCCGATCTAAAAACCACTCTTTGGTATAACCCCTCTTCATATCTTTTAAAATTTTTGAAGATCCACTTTGAAGTGGCATATGCATAGATTTACAAATTTTTGGATTATTTGCAAAAGTGTTTAAAAATTTATCATCCATGTGAAGTGGGTGCGGAGAAGTAAATCGAATTCGCTCTACTTCTTCAATCTCACTAACCATCTCCAAAAGATCTGAAAAATCTATTTTATCTCTTCCATCACTAAAATTTGTTCCATAATTATTGACATTTTGTCCTAATAGAAAAATCTCTTTTGCACCACTTTTGGCAGCTTTTCTCGCTTCTGCTACGATGAGTTCTGGAGGAATTGAAATCTCATCACCACGGGTATGTGGAACGATACAAAATGTACACTGTTTGTCACAACCTATCGATATGTTGACCAATGCTTTATAAGGTGAGGTACGAAATTCACCAAAGGCAAAAGCACTTTCATCATAATCGATATCAACTTCAACCGCTCCTTTTTTATCTAAAACTTGGGTAATTTTAGAGACATTTCGAGCACCCAAAACAAAATCAACTACTGGAGCTTTTTTAATGATCTCTTCACCTAGATGACTTGCAGTACAACCACAAACGCCAATCTTTGCACCCTCTTTTTTATGTTTGTTAAATTGTCCAATTTCTGAAAAAAGTTTTTGTACCGGTTTTTCTCTAACACTACATGTGTTAATAATAATAAGATCAGCATCTCTAAATTCAGTTGTTAAGGAGTAGTTTTCTTTTTGAGAGAGTTCCGCCATGATATGTTCAGAATCCCGAACATTCATAGCACAACCTAATGTTTCAATAAATAATTTTTTAGACAAAATAGTCCTTATAAAATATGTACTTCGTACATATAATCACTCTCATCAAGTCCGTATTTAACCTCTTTGAGATAAACACTCAAACCTTTCTCTTCAAAATGTTCTACCAAACTTACAAGATTTTTATGTGAATTATCTTGATCAAAATAAAAAATCTTTTGACTCTCTGTTTCTAATACCTCTGCAATTTCACCTAATGTAATTGATTGGTTTTCATCCTCTTTACTATTTTTTGCTAATTTTAATTTCATCCGCAAACCTTTTCCCCGAATTTAATCCATGATTATATCTATATTTTTATAAAAAGATATTAAGTAGTTTTTATGTATAATGCCAACCCTACATAAAATAGACAATCAAAACACTATTTATTGATACAACAGAAGGAGAAAATGCAATGGAAAAGATTGGGAATATTATAGAATCAATTGCTCATGAAAAGGGCTTAAAACTTGCAGAAGCAAAAGAGGCGATCACTACAGCACTGATAAAAACTGCTAAAAGAGTTTTTGTTGAAGACAATGAATATGGTGTAGATATTGATGATAAGACTAAAGATTTAACACTATTTCAGAAGGTACTTGTAGTTTCTGATGAAGATGAAAGACTTGAAGAAAATATTGACGATGTTGAAAAATATATCACAATTACTGAAGCTAAAGAGGTAGATCCTGATTTAGAAATTGATGATGAGCTTACCTATCCTATCTCACTTGATGACATGGGAAGAACTGCAGCTGCTGTATTATATCGTGAGTTAGAATTTCACCTCCAAAGACTTCTAGAGCAAAACATTTTTGAAAGATATAGACAAAAAGTAGGTGAAGCAGTTAGTTCCACAGTGGTAAGAGTAGACAATGACCAAAATACTTTCTTAGAGTATAAAGAGGCAAAAGCTATTCTTCCTATGAAAAGCCGTATTAAAGGTGAGAAATTTAAAGTTGGTGATGTCGTAAGATCCGTCATTAGAAAAGTTTTTATAGACAAAAAAGCGGGAATGCAGGTTGAACTCTCTCGAACAAGTCCTAAATTTTTAGAGGAGCTTTTAAAACTCCAAGTACCTGAGATCAATGATGAGCTTGTTATCATTCACGGAAGTGCTAGAATTCCAGGGGAGCGCGCTAAAGTCGCACTCTCTTCAGTTACACCAAATGTAGATGCAGTGGGAGCAACCGTCGGAACAAAAGGTATTAGAATCAACGCCGTAAGTAATGAACTTCACGGAGAAAACATTGACTGTATCGAATATTCTGAAATTCCAGAGATGTTTGTATCAAGATCTCTTTCACCTGCAATTATCTCTGCAGTAAGAATAGAGGGTGAAAAAGCAATTGTTACAGTTCCAAGTGACCAAAAGTCAAAAGCAATTGGAAAAAGTGGAATCAACATCCGTTTAGCTTCTATGTTAACAGGTTTTGATATAGAGCTTGTCGAATTAGGTGGTGGATCTTCCACAGCAGGTTCTGATGGAATAGGGACACAAGAAACAACCAGTAATCCAGATGCACTAAAAGCATTATTTGGAGATGACGACTAACTCTATTTAAGTGGGTAAATTTCCTTACCCACTTAGTAAATACTCTAACACACAAAAATAGCAAATACAACAAACTAAATAATTTCTTCATAAAAGATATAGATATCTTATACAATTATAGTAAAATATGTTTATGTCAATTTAAAGGATAATAAATGAAGAGAATATCAATAATCTTTGCATATGCATTTTTAGTGCTAGGAGTGAACCTTAGTTTTGCAAATACCCCAAATGTAAAACAACAAAATAAAGGTCAAAATATTCAAATATTTAGCGTTGATAATTCAAGTGGGGCTATTACAGCAAAGAGTATTGAAGCGGCTTTTAATGCCAGTGGTTTAGTTGTTGATGTCAATAACAATATGAATTCAATTTTTGAAAAAAGATATAATCACATTCATCATAAAAATTATAACTTAGCAATATTTCATAATGATAAGTCAATTTTAAAACTCATTAAAAAGTACCCAACTATTGGTTTGATAACACCGCTATCAATGTCAATCTATTCAGATGATGCAAAAAAAACCATAAATATTTCTACTTTATCTTTGACTGGTATGGCTAGGATTACTAAAATTCCTGTAACAAATCCAGACTTAATTGAATATGCAAAATTGATAGATACAGCAGTTCATAAAGCATTACCAAATGGAAAGTATCTACCTGTTAGCCACAACATCAAACCTACAGATAAACCATTAACTACGTTATTTACAACAGAGTTTGAGTTAGAAGATGGAGCAACATATACAGAGGTAAAAGAAGAGTTTGAAGAAGAGTTCGAAGGCGAATTGGGACCAGTTGGATTTTTAATACCAAAATCATATAAATTGCAAGAAGGTTTATTAAAAGAAAATGTACAAAATGATTATGATTTTTTTGATACTTACTCCATAATAAGATTTAATGCAATATACCCAGTATCAAAAAACCATCCAGATGCTGGTGCTTATGCTCCTTTTTCACTTGTTATTTATAAGAAAAAAAGTGAAGATACAGTACATATTGCTTACCCATCGATTGATAACTGGATTACAGATCTTGGTATCAGTGAAGAAGGTACAGTTAAAGCAGTTCAAGAAACACAAAGTATGATTAAAAGTATTCTTGAAGAGCTTACTGAATAATTAAATATTTTACATTTTAGGAGGTTTTCATGGTACGTCAAATTATATTAAATCTATTGATCACTGCTACATTAATTACATCTAGTTATGCTGAGGAACCTGATGCATTTGATGTCTATGACTGGATGGAGTCACTTAATGGGAAATGGGTACTCTCTCCTGCTGATAAACAAATAGGAACAGACTCATATAAACATAAAGCAGTCTTACCTATAGTGGGTACAAATACAGCAGGAATAACATTCAAGTCTATCGGTTATAATAGTACAATCCAAGAAGATCTTTTACCAAACACTGCCAAGCAGATGGTAACTATGTATCATTGTAAAGATATGGAGTGTAACCTACTTAAGGCTACACACTACTGTGTCAAACAAAATCAACCAGAGTTCATTGCAAATTTCAAACAAAGCACTAAAAATAGGATTGTTTTTGATTGTGATATGAGTACCCAGTTATGCCAATCGGATGAAGACCATGTTCATAAAATCATCCATGAAATATCCAATAATGGTAAACATTTAAAAAGCTCTTACTTAAGTTGGGAAAATAAAAAACAAAAAAAGAATAGCTCAATCTACCACTTTGACAGAAAATAATAGAAAAGTTATTAGCCCTGCCCTCTTTTAAAATGAGGGTTAAGTTTTAATAGTACTAGATCTGCTAATATATTTCCAACCAATGTTAAAAATGCAGAAATGATAAGTATCCCCATAATGACAGGATAATCACGACTCATAGCACTTTGAAAAAACAATAACCCCATTCCATTGATAGAAAAAATCGATTCTAAAATCACTGATCCACCGATAAGTCCAGGAAGTGAAAGCCCCAGCATAGTAATAATTGGAGGTGAAAGATTTGGCAAAATATATTTTCTTAAAATAATACGATCACTCAAACCTCTTGCTTTTGCAAAAAAGATGTAATCACTTTTGAGTATATCAATAGTAAGACTTCTGACATACATCATTAAACTCCCTACTCCACCAAATACAATGACAAATATAGGCAAGACTAAATGCCATGCTTGATCAAAAAATTTCCAAATACCCTCTTTGGGTTCAATAGATTCTAAACCAGAGATCGGAAACCAATCCAATCCAACCGCAAAAAAGATGATCAATAAAAGTGCAAGATAGAATGAAGGTATTGCATAAGAGATTAGTGAAAATTGTTTCAGCACATTATCAAGATATGAGTCTTGTTTGAGTGCAGCTTTAATACCTAAATAAAGTGATATAACAAATACCAAAACCATACTAACAATGTTTATAATAAGCGTGATAGGAAGACGAGAGAGAATCTCCTCTTTAACCTCTTTTCCACTAGCAAATGAAATACCAAAGTCAAGATGAAAAAGTGCGCCTATCCATGAGAAGAATTGAACATACAA
>JADGDK010000065.1 GCA_016744895.1 Campylobacterales bacterium
TTATAGTGATTTAGATGGTATTATCATTAGCGAAGAAAAAGTAGACTAATTTGAATACACCAATGACCGTTACCACACTAAATAACCAAATTAAATCTCTTTTAGAGAGCCATTACCTAAACATTATGGTTGAAGGAGAGGTCTCAAGAGTCACTTATCATGGTTCTGGACATCTCTACTTTACACTCAAAGATAAAAACTCTGCCATCTCATGTGTGATGTTTAAAGGCAATAATCAAAGATTAAAATTTCGTGTTGAAGAGGGTATGCAAGTGATTATCGGTGGTGGAATCTCTGTATATTCACCACGAGGAAGTTACCAAATCAACTGTTCCACACTTGAACCTGCTGGAAGTGGTGCTTTAGCACTAGCTTATGAACAGTTAAAATCAAAACTTGAAGCCAAAGGTTATTTTGATCCATCTATCAAAAAAACACTACCTAAATTTACAAAACATATCGCAGTAATCACTTCGCAAACAGGGGCAGCCCTACAAGATATGCTCAATGTAGCGAACAAGAGATGGCCGTTAGTGAAAATTACCCTGTTTGATACAATTGTACAAGGTGAAAACTCTGCTCCATCAATCGCTAGAAATATTAAAAAAGCAGATAAAATTGGTGCAGATATCATTATCGTAGGGCGTGGTGGAGGAAGTTTGGAAGATCTTTGGGCATTTAACGAAGAGATTGTTGCAGATGCTATTTACACTGCGAATACACCTGTTATCTCTGCAGTAGGACATGAGATTGACTATATGATTAGTGATTTTACTGCTGATTTAAGAGCACCAACACCATCAGCGGCCATGGAGCTGGCACTTCCAGATAAATCTGAAATGCTTATATTTTTAGATTCGATTATGAACACTTACAATACAAATATGCATAAAATTTTAGAACATAAAAGTAAGACGCTAGAACATCAAAGTGCACTTTTAAAACAAAATTCATTTGATGCCAAACTCACTTTTTATAAAACAGAAATTGAAAGCTTGAACAAAAGTTATCAAAACTTTTTCAGACTCAAACTCAACCAAAAACAGAGTCAGTTAGAACAGCTTTTACAAGCCTTTTCTCTAAACAATCCAAGCAAAAAAGATAAAATTGGATATGCTCAAATTAGTAAAGATGGTAACATCATCGCACTAGAAACACTCAAAACTGGAGATACATTCTCTACACAAACTTCCAGAGTCAAAATTGAAGCAGAAGTTATCACTATAAAGGAATTATTAAAATGACCATCGAAAAACTTCTAAAAATCACAGGGGGCATTTGCACCAATGAAAGCACTAAAGAAGAAGTTCAAAGTGCCACAGTATATCTGAAAAAAGTATCCCAAAATGATCTTTTTATAAGTTCAGATGAACAAGAGATCAAACAAGCAATTGCACAAGGTGCTTCAGCCATACTATATGAAGCTAATGAACTTCTTGAGATTCAAACAGATACAGCACTGATCAAAGTGGATTCACTAGAAAATAGTGCACTAAAAATCATCTCTTATATGGTAGATGATGATGAAGACCTCTATTTTTATCTTTTAAGACCACAAGCAATTACTTTTTTTAAGATGATTCAACTCAAAAGTAAAGATGTCGAGTATATTCCAGATAATTGGAAAAATGCATTTGAACTTATACTCAATAGTCCAAAAGCAATCTTTGTATCATCTAACAAAGAGTTAATGCAAAAGATTAAACCAAAAATAAAACGATTTGACAAAAGTGCATTTGGATATAACGTAGAAGATACCTTGTTTAGAGCTACATTTAGAGTTGATAAATTTGTCTATCAACATAAAAAGATGACACCATTTCATCTTACACATCTATTAAGAGCTGTAGCCCTTTGTACGGAGCACAATCTTGAATACTCTATCGATAAAGTTGGATATACAAAACACTTTATGCCGATATTTATCGAAGAGGAGACCTTTATCCAAAAAGGTGAGATTAGTGATCATGTTGTCATCATTGTAGATAATTTAGAAGATATTGATGAGGGTCGCGAATATGCCAAAACTGCAAAAGTAACTATGTCCAAAAGTATTGTATTTACCCCACCAAAGGTAAAAATAGAATCATACACCAAACCAACTATTTTTAGAGATCCTGTGAGTCTTGTGACGGCAGTGAAAACTACAAGTTTTAACTATGGTTTTGTATATTCAGATAAAAAAGAGGATTTAGAGGCTTTAAAAGAGTACTTTGGAGCGTAACTTTTTGTTAAGTTACACTCTTCTCATATATTTATAAATTCCAAAAAGAGAGATTGATATCCAAAACACCTCAATCACTACAGAGGCAAGATTCCAAGTATGCATTAGTGAATAAAGTATCATAATAGAACCGATAAAATTGACTAATGAGTAAGAGAGTGCCTTGGGATCAATTTTTTCTATCTGTAAGAGAAAATAGACCAAAACAATTAATGCTACTCCTATAGTTCCAATAATATCTGAAAAACTAATTTCCATTAATTAATACGCCTTTAGTCCATAAAAATAACTAAACACTTTTGAAGCACTTTCGGTAACAAACTTATCCATAAATTTATCAATTTTATCTTTTTTCTTCCACGCTGGGAAAGTCACACCACTAAGTTTTTCTATCTGTTTAGTTGCTGTGTAGATTGAGCCTACTTCATCAATGAGCCCTACTTTTTGAGCCATACGTGCTGTAAAAACATGTGCATCTGCGTAAGTGCTGCTTTTGTTGATATCAAGTCCTCTTGCTTTTGAAACATCTTCAACAAACATATTATAAGTATCATTAATCATTGTCTCTAATTCTGCTCGCTCATGTGGGAGCCACTCTCTTGTAGGTGTTCCAATTTGTTTAAATTTTCCTACTTTGATCGTCTGTTCTTTGATACCTATCTTATCTGCTAACTCTTTGAAATTTGGACTTTGAAAAATGACACCTATGGAACCTATCATAGCACCCGGATTTGCGATAATCTTACTACTATGTATTGAAGCATAATAACTTCCACTTGCCATAACGCCACTAGCATAAGAAATTACTGGTTTCAAAGCCTTTAATCTTTTAATTGCCAATGACATTTCAATTGAAGGCGCTACAGCACCTCCTGGAGAATTCACCACTAAAAGCACTCCTTTGATATGACTCTTTTCAGCCTCTTTAATTTGGGCTAAAAATCTTTCACTATCAAATATAGGACCATTAAGATCAATCCTCATAAGATTTGAGGGTTTCATACCCTCCCCATTAGTAGAGCCAAAAATTAAAAATAGCACCGTTAAAAATAAAATCGATTTAAAATACCTCTGTATAAATGCTAAAAGTGCTGTTACAGGTGAAAATAATCTTGCTATAAAATTCATTTGAGTTCTTTTCCTTTAATAAATATCTTTTTTGATTCAATAGTATGTAAAACTAAAAAAAGTGCAATAGCATCTAAATTTTCTACACACTCAGGCAATGAGAGGACAATCATATCCGCATCATAACCCTCTTTGATCATACCACTATTTTTATCTAACGCTTTGGCACCATTGGATGTTGCTGCCAACATAAGTCTCTTAGCTAGCACATTGGGTTCCTCTTCTACATGCATCATCACAGCTGAACGCATTTCATTCCACATGTTTAAAGAGTTATTTGAACTTAAACCATCTGTACCAAGTGTAAGGTTCTCAACTTTATTGATATCAAGTTTTCCATTTCCTAAAAGCCTATTGGATACGGGACAATGTGTGATAGAACCTAAGCTATTCATCAGCTCTAGCTCTGTATCTGTGGCTTTTGTAGCATGGGTAAAAAGAACCTTTTGCTCTTTAAAAAGTTCAAGATAAGAGATACCTTTATTTACAGGTTTTGCATTCGGTAAAAAATTTTCAAAAAAGGATTTAAAAAGCCCATCTCCACTATCAATCCAATCACGTTCTGCCTGACTTTCCATAAAATGCGTAGAAACTACCATATCTCGTGCTTTAGAAATTTCTAGTGCTTTCTTCGCCAATATCGGATGGGTTGAGTAAGGGCTATGGATCGAAATTGCGGCAGTAAAGTTTGTATCTTCACATCTCCTACTCTCTTCAAGTCTTCCTAGAAAATCTCCATAAAGAGCATCAACAGCAGCTGGGTTTGAACCCAAAACTTCATTAAAATAGACGACATTCATGGGAGTCTTTACACATGAATTTAAGTCTACCCCAAAGCTACTAATTGCGCCAATAGTCGTAGTGCCACTTTGAAGCATTTCATCTAATACTTTATCCATGCATGCTTCATCACATTTTTGACTTAACGCATCACGGTGTTCTATGACGCTATTTAACCAAGCGATAAATTCTCCATATTGGAGTGTGGTTTTATTGGCTGAAAATTCTAAATGAACGTGAGGATTAATCAATCCTGGCATCAAAACACTATATGGCTCACACTCTATCACTTTTGCATCGGGGTATTTTGAGATCAATACTTCTAAGGAAGCAACTTCTTTGATCTCTTCTTCAAAACAGACAGCACACTTCTCTAAAACAGTGAACACTTCATCACAAACAAGTAGATAATCCGCACTTATGATTGTCAATACAATTCCTTTTTACTAAAACTTCGTTATGATATTATGACATTTTACATTTTAAAGGAAACAGATGAAAGTTGTAGTTATTCAAGGTCCAAATTTAAACATGTTAGGGTTAAGAGAGCAAAATATTTACGGACCAATGAAATTAGAAGACATCCATGCACAAATGGAAGGTTATGCAAAGCAAAGTAACACAGAGGTTGAATTTTTTCAATCAAACTTAGAGGGTGAAATCGTAGATAAAATCCAAGAGTGTTTTGGCGATGCAGACGGAATCATCATCAACCCTGCTGCATATTCTCATACTTCTATAGCAATTCACGATGCAATCAAAGCAGTACAAATCCCAACAGTGGAAGTACATATCTCAAACATCTATGCACGAGAAGAGTTTAGACGTACAAGTCTTATCGCTCCAGTATGTGCAGGTCAAATTAGTGGTTTTGGACCATTTTCTTACCATTTAGCAATGGTATCAATGACTCAAATTCTTAGCGAAATCTCAGCTATGAAAGAGGCACAAGCGGCACAAGCACAGGCTCAAAACCCAGCTTAATGATAAACTATATTCTCAAAGATGAAAATGCCGTATATCATGAATGCGGCTTTTCATGCGACAATGAACTCTATCTCAAATTAGGTGACGAAGCTTTTTTCATCACTGATCCTCGCTATACTATCGAAGCAAAGCAGAAGGTTAAAAATGCAGAAGTCATTGAAGCAAGCAGAGATATTTATATTGAAGCTAAAAAGATTTTAAGAGATTCTAAAATCAAAAAAATCTTTTATGATCCTGCTAATTTCTCAGTAGCTCAATTTAGAAAACTCAAACAGTCCCTAAAAATTACTTTTAAAAGTGCACCAAATTTTTCACAAAAAAAGCGCATTGTTAAAAGTGATAGAGAAATAGAACTACTTAGAGTTGCTGTAAAACTTGGAAGTGAAGCTTTTGATAGGTTTGCACACTACCTTCAAAATGAGGGCATAGGAAAAAGCGAACAGTATATCAACTTTGAAGCGATGAGAGAACTCCAACTTCATGGGAAATATGATTTAAGCTTTCATCCGATTACTGCTATTGATGAAAATGCGGCAAAACCACATGCTTATGCAAGTGATAAACTTTTAACGCCTGATGCACTACTGCTTATAGACGCTGGATTAAAATATGAACGTTTTTGTTCCGATAGGACTAGAGTGGCTCAATTAGGTTCTGAAATGAACTTTTCTAAAGTCCAATCTTTTAAAGATACCAAAAAACAAAAGGTATACGATACCGTTTTAAAAGCACAAGAGGCTTCTATCAAAGCTGCTAAAGTTGGTGTAAAAGCTAGTGATATCGATAAAGCTGGACGGAATGTCATAGAAAAAGCTGGGTTTGGGAAATATTTTGTACATTCTACAGGTCATGGTGTGGGATTGGATATCCATGAGCTTCCTGTAATCTCTCAAAAATCTTCTGTTATTATAGAAGAAAATATGGTTTTTACCATTGAACCTGGTATCTATCTGCCTGATGAATTTGGTGTTCGTATAGAAGATATGGTGCTTGCTACTTCTAACGGAGTGGAAATTTTATAGGAACTCTTTTAAATTGAAAAAAGTTTTAAATAAAAACCTTACTCTATATTTTGATAAAAATTACCCTCATATAGCTGTAAAAAAATCTAAAAAGAACCATACTGCAACACTTGGAATCGGTGGAAACATCGGAAATACTAGAAGAAGATTTCAAAAACTTTTCATATATCTACAACGATCTGGGGCTGTTGATATCATCCAGACTTCACCAATTTTAAAAAATCCACCCTTTGGATATATACAACAAAAAGATTTTTACAATGCGCTTATTGTCGTAAAAACGGATCTAAATCCAATCAATCTACTTAAGTTTGTACTAAGAGTAGAACAGTTTTTTAAAAGAGATAGACATTTTGAAAATAGTCCAAGAACTTTAGACATTGATATAATATTTTTCGATAAAATAAGTATAAACAGAAAAGATTTAACCATACCTCATCCGCACTACCATGAGAGAGAGTCTGTACTGATACCGCTAGCCTATATCTGAAAGAGAGTATATGAAACTGTTTACATTTACCGCAACTTCTCCAGCACTAGCCCTTCAAAAGGCGCAAAAAGCATGTGGTAGAGATGCTCTTGTAGTCAGTACAAAACAGATACGAAAAAAATCTCTTTCCCAAGATGCCCTTTATGAGCTTGTTATTGCCGTTGAAGAGAGTGTGACACTCAAAACTGAGCCAAAAAAACCAAAAGTAAAACCTATCTTTGATGATGAGATCATGGATAATATCTCTCAAACTGCCAAACAACTCTCACAACTAGAACAATTAACAGACCCTTTGGAAGCGATCACACCAAAAGGTACATTTGATCAAGTCAAAAAAGAGCTAAAAGAGGATGAATTCAAACAGATAAAAGATGAAATTGGAACACTCGCCGATAAAATCAAAATCTTACAAAATATGCTTTGGGAAGAACACGACAGTGCAAAAGCACTCAATATCCCTCCAGAGTTTGCAGAAATTTATAGGTTGGCTAAAAAAAGTGGTATCTCAGAATCACACCTAAACACAATCATGGATGAGACTCTAAAACATATGCCTGTCTATATGCGAAATAGTACACAGACTATCAAAAGATACTTCCATGTACTCTTAAAGAAGATGATTCCCACCCGTATTGAGAGAGAGATACCTAAAGGTGAAAAGAAAATTATGATGTTTGTGGGGCCTACAGGTGTTGGAAAAACCACTACTTTGGCAAAACTAGCAGCAAAGTATTCATTTTTGGAGTATAAAAACAAAGTAGGTATTATTACACTTGATACTTATAGAATTGGTGCATTAGAACAACTGTTTCAATATGCAAAAATGTTAAAACTTCCTATCGAAGATGTGACTGATTCTATCGATTTTGAACGTGCATTAACTTCTTTGGGTCATTGTGATTTGATTTTAATTGACACAGCGGGAAGTGCCCCCAAAGATAAAGAGAAAATTTTAAAGATTGCCAACTTCTTAAAACAGACAGATCGACGTATTGATGTAAACTTAGTACTTTCAGCATCTGCAAAACTAGAAGACTTAAATGACGCCTATCAAAGTTTCTCATTTTTAAATATCGATACACTTGTCATCACAAAACTTGATGAAACACAAAGTTTTGGAAATATCTTTTCACTTATCGTAGACTCTAAAAAACCAACCAGCTACTTTTCAACGGGACAAGAAGTCCCTGATGATATCAAGATGGCAACAGGAGATTTTTTAGTTGATTGTCTCTTTGAGGGATTTACAAAAAAGGTTTATAGTTGAACACACAAGCCCAAAAGTTAAAAGAGATTGTCAATAAAAATGATATACAACATAACACGTTAAAGACTAAAGTACTTGCTATAAGCAGTGGAAAAGGTGGTGTTGGAAAAAGTATGCTAGCAGCAAATATTGCTTCGTCTTTAGTCAGTAAAGGGTATAAGGTCGGAATTTTTGATGCTTCTATTGGTCTGGCAAATTTGGATATTATGTTTAATGTCAAAACAAAAAAAAATCTGTTAAATGTCCTCAAAAGTGAATGTGACTTAAAAGATATTGTTGTAGAGATAGAAAAAAACTTACTCTTGATTCCAGGAGAAAGTGGAAGTGAGATTTTTAATTTTGAAAGTCAAACAATCTATAGTAAACTTATTGAAGCCTCTGATTTTTTAGATACGCTTGATTATTTTATCATTGATACAGGCTCTGGAATTGGAAATAATGTACAAACATTTATAGAACATGCTGATGAAGTCATCGTTGTTACTATCCCCGATCCTTCTGCAATTACAGATGCTTATGCCTTAATCAAAGTAACATCATCTTTAAATGAAAACCTCAATCTTATTGTCAATAATACGGAAAATGAAAAAGAGGGTCGCTTTATCTATGAGAGAATTCGAAAGGTTGCAGATAACAACCTTCAAACACCTCTATTTTTAAACTTTTTAGGATCAATTGATCACTCTCGTATCATTTCAAAGTCACTAAAACTTCGTCACCTTTTTATTAAAACACATTCAAATAGTATCGCATCTTACCAATTGAATGAAATTGTAGATAATTTAATTCTTCAACTTGAACATCAAGCACCACTCAAAAAACGTAAAAATAGTTTTGGACTTTTTTTCAAGAGATTGATTGAAAATATCTAAATTTTATGTAATAAATTAAAAAAATATTTTAAAAATTTAAATAATTAAATTTTATACAAAATAATTGGCACACTACTTGCTATGTAAATTCTCAGAAAGCCTGTGACGTTTTTCAGTAAAAAGAAGAACTTTTTGTAAGGCGTTTAGTAGTTTAGTTTTAGTAAAATTTAATATTTTATATTTAGGGATTAATTTGAGAAGTGAAAATTACGTTGCATTTTTTACGGTGTGCGGTTTTTTCATTGGTATGATTTTCTCTATGGTAAAATATGATGATGCACTAGATTTTCTACTAGCCACCTTCACAATTACACTTTTTTTCTATCTGTTTATTCACGTCGTTTTAATCTTTTTTCTATCCGCAAAGGAAGTCGAAGATAATCTTTTTGATACCAAAGATTATGAATCATCTTCTAATGGGCAAATAGCTGAGATTAAAGAGAGAGAAGACAAGATAACAGCACTGTTAAAAAGTATACATGGAACAAAGAACAAAGACATTGAAGGAGTTTAGGGACAATGAGCGTTAAAACATTAAAACAAGAGAATCAATACACAGAGACAAATGAAGTAGTGATTCAATATTTACCCGCAGTAAGAGCAATGTCTTTTAGATTAAAAGAGAGATTACCCTCTTCAATTGATGTCAATGATTTAATTGCTATAGGTGTTGAAGAGATGGTAAAACTCTCTCGCCGTTATGATATTGAACAAAATGATTCATTTTGGGGCTATGCAAAAAAGAGAGTTTACGGTTCGATGCTTGATTATCTCAGAAGTTTAGATGTTGTAAGCAGAAATAATAGAAGATTGATCAAAGCTATTGAACTTGAAACAAGTAAACATTTAACAGAATATAGTCGTGAACCAAGTGAAGAATTTTTAGCTGAAAAACTAGGTGAAAATTTATCAAAAATTAGAGAAGCAAAAGCAGCTGCAGAGATTGCCAACAATGTCCCTTTAAATGAGCAAATCATTGCAAACCCAAAAGAAAGTGTAGAAGATAAAGTAGAACAAGATCAATTGATAGAAGCTGTTAAAGGTATTGTCACAACCTTAAATGATCGTGAACAAACAATCATACAGCTGTACTATTTTGAAGAACTGAACCTTAAAGAGATTAGTGAGATTTTAGACATTAGTGAATCAAGAATTTCACAACTTCATAAAAAACTTATGAAACTTATCAGAGATAAACTAACAGTATAGGTGCAATATGGCAGATATATTAAGTCAAAATGAGATCGATGCCCTTCTTGATAGCGGTAGTACTGAAGAGGGATCGGATCAACCCATTGAAGGAGCAGAAGAGAGCGAAAAAATCATGCTTTATGATTTTAAACGTCCTAATCGTGTCTCAAAAGAGCAACTTCGAGCGATCAAAGGTATTCATGACAAAATGTCACGGAATTTAGCCTCTCATATCTCAACAGTAATGCGCTCAATCATAGAAATACAACTCCAATCTGTTGACCAAATGACTTATGGCGAATTTCTCATGTCACTTCCAAGTCCTACTAGCTTTAATATCTTTTCACTAAAACCACTTGATGGTAGTGCCGTTTTAGAGATAAATCCCTCTATAGCATTTCCAATGTTAGATCGTCTTCTTGGGGGAAAAGGTGAAAGTTATGAGGGAGAGAGAGAACTTACAGATATTGAACTTAATCTTATAGATACTATTTTACGACTCATTATGAGTAAACTCAAAGATGCTTGGGGTGGGGTTACAGAAATTTATCCTATTGTAGAATCTAAAGAATCAAGTCCAAATGTTGTACAAATTGTTGCGCAAAATGAAATTGTAATTATGATCGTTCTTGAGATCACTATCGGAGAGACAAGTGGCATGATAAACTTGGCTTATCCTGTGATCTATCTTGAACCAATCCTCTCAAAGTTAGCCAATAAAGACATTATGCTTGGTGAAACAAGTGCAAAAAAGAGTCGTAATGATGAACTTAGAGAATTATTAAAACGTGCGGACATTGTTAATGAAGGTATATTGGGTGAAACTGCTCTAAATATCAAAGATCTACTCTCTTTAGAAAAAGGCAGTATCATCAGACTCAATCGTCCTGCTTCTGATAGTGCAATCATCTCTATCGACAAAAAAGAGATTTTTGAAGTTACAATGGGTGTGCATAGACATCACAAAACACTTAAAATTACAAAACTAATCAAAAATGATAAAGATGAAATAAAAGAAATTTTGCAAAAATATGAACAAGACAAAAGAGACAAAAGAGATCAAATGAAAAAAAAGGCTGTAAATGAATAATTTTATAAACCTTCTCTCGACAGAGACAGTATCAGTTATCGAAGGCCTTACAGGACAAACACCACAAATTACATTTGAGAATGAAAAAAGTATTGATGCGAGTCTGATGGTAGAAAATGCCATAGCATTTGCCACACTAAAAGCGGATAATGGTGCTATAGGATATGCTATGGATGTCTCTTTGGCAACTGCACTTGGTGATATGATGCTAGGTGGAGAAGGTGAAGAACAGATAAGTATGACTGATGATGATTTAGATGCATCCAAAGAGATCATATCTAATATCTTTGGAGCCGTGTCAACAGCACTTACTGCTCAAAATGACCTTCCAAATCTTAGCTTTCAAGTTGAGAACATCGAATTTTTAGAAAATGGATCAAACTTTGATACTTTTTCTAAACTCTATACACTCCAAGCACAAATTGGTGAGACACAAGCAAATATTTATTTTGCAGGCAATTTAGACTTTATCTCAAATTTTGAACCTGTTATGAGTGATGATGAAGAAGAGGATGCTATTGGGACAGAGAGTGCAAGCTTAACACAAGAAGAGCTTAAAAACATGGATCTTTTGATGGATGTTCAGCTTCCAATTCGTGTTCGTATCGGAACTAAAACCCTACTCTTAAAAGATGTACTTAACATGGATATAGGATCTGTTATAGAACTTGACCAACTTGCAAATGAACCTTTGGATGTACTCGTAGGTGAAAAGATCATTGCAAAAGGTGAAGTAGTCATTGTAGAGGGTAATTTTGGTGTTCAAATTGTAGAGATAGGTACTCCAAAAGAGATACTTTCACAACTAAGATGAAAAGAAGAAACTCTAAAAACAGATTTATAAATGATATTGAAAAAGATGATATCTGGAGTGTTTTTAAAGTCATGTCTGATTTTGTCAAAGGGTTTGAAGAGCTTAAAGAATTAGGACCTTCTATCACTGTATTTGGTAGTGCACGAAGTAGTGAAGATAACCCTTACTATCAACAAACTAGAGAATTATGTAATACACTTTGTTCTAATGGGTACAATATCATTACAGGTGGCGGAAATGGTATCATGGCCGCTGCAAATCGTGGTGCTTATGAATGTGGAAAATGTGAATCAATTGGATTAAATATCGCCCTCCCCCATGAACAAGAACCTAATAACTACACTACCACAGAGATAGGATTTGACTATTTTTTTGCGAGAAAGGTAATGCTTGTAAAATACTCTTTTACCTATATCATCTTTCCTGGTGGTTTTGGTACGATGGATGAACTTTTTGAAGCCCTTACACTTATGCAAACTAAAAAAATATCTCAAGTTAAGATCATACTTGTAGGAACAAAATACTGGCAACCATTATATGACTTTATACAAAACTCTATGGTCAATGAAGGAGTCATTGATATCAAAGATCTTGATTTAATCTTTTTAAGCGATGATCTTGAGGCAATTGAAAATGAAGTAGATAAACTCCTCATCATGCACGCTAACAACCTTAAAGAATGCGGACAAAATAAAGGTGAATATTACGAAAGCTTGGCAGAATTTATTTCAAATCGTAAACAGTAAAAATTTTACGTTATAATTCTCAGATAAATATTTTTATATATTAAAGTGAGAAAATGAAAAAAGTTTTAGTTGCCATGAGCGGTGGTGTTGACTCTACAGTTGTTACGTACCTTCTAAAAGAACAAGGTTATGAGATAGAAGGTGTATACATGAAGCTTCATGATAACCCTTCCTACCATGAAAACAATATCCAAAAAGTCAAAAAAGTTGCCAACTTTTTAAATATAAAATACCATATACTAGATCTCTCAGATCGTTTTAATGAAGCTGTTTTTATGCCTTTTGTCAAAACGTATAAAGAGGGTCTTACTCCAAATCCATGTGTACTATGTAACCGAAATATTAAATTGGGTGCACTTTTGGCTTTTGCTAAAGAGGGCAAATTTGACTATCTTGCTACGGGTCATTATGCACAGATCAAAGAAGGTTTTATCTCAGAAGCGGTGGATATGAGTAAAGATCAAAGCTACTTTCTCTCAAATGTTAAAAAAGAGGCACTTAATTCTGTTTTGTTTCCACTTGGTGCTATGCTCAAAGAGGATGTCAAAGAGATTGCTAGGGGTATTGAAATCTTAAAATCATTTGCAGAACAAAAAGAGAGCAGTGAAATTTGTTTTGTGGAAGATACCTATCTTGAAGTTTTGCAAGATCATATCGATATCGAAAAACCTGGAGATGTTTTAAATACTGAAGGAAATATCGTAGGAACACACAGAGGATATATGCACTACACTATTGGAAAACGAAAAGGATTTACAGTCCATGGAGCACATGATCCTCATTATGTACTTTCTATTGATGCTAAAAACAATCAAATTACCGTAGGAACTAAAGAGAAGTTAAATGTCTTAGCATTTGAAGTAAACGAACTTAATATGTTTATCGATGAAAAAAACTTTGAATGTTCGGTAAAAATCAGATATAGAAGTCCAAAGATAGCGTGTGAAGTGCAAATAAAAGGAGATAGAGCGATTGTAAAACTGTTTGATAATGTGCAAGGATTGGCACCGGGGCAAGCTGCTGTATTTTATAATGAAGATAAGGTCATTGGATCTGGATGGATAAGGAGTGAAATATAATGGAATTTAGTGAAGTTTATGAAAAATTAGGACTGTTTTATCTTGGTAAAGAGATAGAGATTGAAAGTGGTGAACCAACAGAAGATTTGCTACTGGTTAAAAATAAAAACTTAACCACACATGCTGCTATCATTGGTATGACAGGAAGCGGAAAAACAGGTCTTGGAATCTCCATGATCGAAGAAGCAGTACTTGATAAAATCCCAAGTATCATCATAGATCCAAAAGGTGATATGGGAAATCTTCTTTTAGCATTTGATGATTTTGATCCTAAAAAGTTTGAACCGTGGGTTGATGCCAATGAAGCGGCAAACAAAGGCATGAGTACTGAGGAATATGCACAAGCAACAGCACAAAAATGGGAACATGGAATCCTCAGTGCAAACCAAAACCGAGAACGTGTTAAACGCTATAAAGAGGGTGCAGACTTTACGATCTTCACACCGGGAAGTTCTTCTGGAGTACCCATCTCAGCACTGAGTAGTTTTGATGCACCTTCTGCTGAAGTGTTAAGTGATCCAGATACTTTTGCGTATCTACTCAATTCTACTGTAACCTCTATACTCGCTCTGGTAGGGATCACCGCAGATCCACTCAAAAGCAAAGAGTTTTTACTACTAACTACGATTTTTAATCACTTTTGGAAAAAAGAGATAGATCTTACACTTGAAGAGCTTATCGGACAGGTTGCCAATCCTCCATTTGAAAAGATAGGTGTTTTAACACTCAAAAGTTTTTATCCGCAAAACGAAAGACTTAAGCTTGCAATGCTTTTAAATAATGTTCTTGCAAGTCCTACTTTTGCAGCATGGCTGGCTGGTGATCCACTAGATATCGAGTCACTTTTATATACTGAAGATGCAAAACCAAGAGTCTCAATCCTCTCTATCGCACATCTCAATGACAATGAACGTATGTTTTTTGTCACCTTGTTTTTAAATAAATTCATCTCTTGGATGCGAACACAAAG